>CAZAZG010000015.1:8789-13558 GCA_964489565.1 uncultured Candidatus Saccharibacteria bacterium
GTTGCCAGCGTTCCACTCATTCGGATTCGCAACAGAGTTGGCATTGACGTTCCAATTCGCATAAACTGCAAAGAGCTCTATCGTGCAAAAAACTTTCCTATCCACCACAAACCAAATCATAGTTTGTTGTATTTTATGCGAGGCTTCAAAGCCCACTAGTTTTTTGCACCAAGTAATATATTTTTTTGAAAAACAGCAGAGACACTCTTGCGTAAGCTGTGGCCGACACAATCCTCATTTCTGAGTTTTTAAAATTATTGCTAAAGCCGTAACTTTTTGCACATCATAATTCCAATTGTCAGTATACAAAAGAAAAGCCCCTCGCACCTAAATGCGAGGGACCAAGAGTCCAAGGGCTCAAGTATCAAAGATACAAGAGCTCAAGAGTTCAAGATACTACTTGCGAGACAACACCATGTAGCCAGCGCTCCACTCATGCGGACGCGCAACAGAGGGGGCGTTGACAACCCAACCGCCGACGCTGACGAGCCAACTCGCATAAACCGCAAAGAGGTTTCCATCAAGACCACGGAGGTACCCGATGAAAAATTCTGAGCTTCTGCGGTTCTGATTCAAGAACTCTGCAAAATGCAGGACCGAAGTCTCTGCTTTTTCACCGAGCTCCGAAAGGATCGGGGTATCAAGCGAGTTCTTCTCCAGTTTTGAGATGGAGAGAACTTCAGCCTCGGTTGCTGACACTTCAAGACCGATAAACTGAGTCTTGAAAGACTCCCCCATCCACTTGACCCCAGCATCTTCCCAGAATTTCTCTGAAGTGCTGATCTTAGGGTGAGCGGACGCAAGGAAGTCGCGGATGAAGGTGAGGATGGATTTGAAAACAATCTCACCTGCGCCTCCAATAAAGCGAAGGAAATTGCCCCATCCGCCCATGCGGTTAATGCATGCTTCAGTCTGCCCAGCGGTTACGTCTGGGTACTTTGCCATGATGAACTCCTTGCGCTGAAAGCGCGAGTCTTCCCTCTACCCGAGGTTATGGGAGCCGTGGTCATTTGCCACAGCCTAGAAATAACGAGGTTTCTCGCTTTCTTTACGCTGTGGCAAATGCAAGTAGTGTGAAAGAACTTTGTATATATAAAACACCTATTTGATATATATGTCAAGCTCTTGGAAGTACCTCGTGTATGAAGCAAACCTTCGTGCGGAATCTGTATTAAATCCTCTATTTCTTCCCTATTTCATGCATTTACAAGAGACTCTCAATTCGATACTATGCCATGGTTGAGTTTTCATTATGAAAAGCTCTCAGCTATTCCCTATCAGCTAATACCTCCATACACTATGTTAATCCCTACCGTTATAGAAAAGTCACAATTTGGAGAGCGCGCGTACGATATCTACTCACGTCTACTGAACGATCGCATCATTTTCCTCGGCAGTGCGATTGATGAAAATGTCGCAAGTGTCATCATCGCTCAGCTCCTTTTTCTCGAATCTCAGGATTCAAAAAAAGACATCAATCTGTATATTAACTCACCGGGCGGAATAGTAACCGGTGGTCTCGCAATAGTCGACACTATGAACCATATCAAGTCTCCGGTTTCTACTATCTGTGTTGGCATGGCGGCATCGATGGGTGCGGTCATTTTAGCATCCGGCGAGAAGGGAAAGCGTTTTGCGCTTCCAAATGCTGAGATTATGATCCACCAGCCACACGGCGGGTATGAAGGACAAGCATCTGACATTGAAATCGGCGCACGCAGAATTTTGAAAAATCGGGAATTACTGAATAAAATTCTCGCAAAACAAACTGGCCAGCCAGTTGCAAAGATAGAGAAAGATGCAGACCGAGATTTCTTCCTCAACTCAGAAGAAGCAGTGAAGTACGGACTTGTGGATAAAGTACTCAAAGCGAAGGCATAGGTTTTAGGTTGCTAGTTTTAAATTTTAAGTAAAAATGCAAGAGTGGATTGCTGATTACTGAGAAGATTGATACATAAAATCTCACCCAAAACAGCTTGCCTACGGCAAGCTGTTTTGGATGTTGGTCAAAATTTGAAACCTGCACTTTCTAAATCCTGAATTTCCTTAAAACAAGATACTAAAAGCTCGTAAAGGCCCATTCCTTTACAACTCTCCAAATATCTTATAGAGTATATGGGTTCCATTTAAAAATTTAACGTACGTTCGCCCCTGAAACTCTCGAAGCCGATTCCGAATTCCTGGTCCTTCCCACCATACTTTTCACACAACCCATGAAATCCGATAGCTCCCTATCACAACCACGGTAAAAGAAGTTACGGGCGAACCGAATAATACAAGACCA
Organism: uncultured Candidatus Saccharibacteria bacterium; assembly: GCA_964489565.1. Lineage (GTDB taxonomy): Bacteria > Patescibacteriota > Minisyncoccia > Phycocordibacterales > Zambryskibacteraceae > CAYLHJ01. The sequence goes on from CAZAZG010000015.1 coordinate 11,074, forward strand.
TGTCAGTAAAGATTGCATTGCTTCTCGTCACGCTTGCTGCGTCGGCGGGCATCGCATTCGGATACTTTCTTCGCTGGATCATTTCACTAGGACGCAAAGGTTCTATGGAGCTCGACATCAAACAAAAGATGCTCGAAGCTGATGAGGAAGCAAAGAAGGTTACATCAGAAGCGGAGAGAAGGGCAGAGGAAATCCTCAAAGAAGCACGCAGAGAGTCAAAAGAAAAGGAAGGTGAGATAAAAAAGACCGAGGATCGCCTTATCAAAAAGGACGACTTTCTCGATTCTCGCCAACGAGATATTGATAAAGAAAATGACGAGCTCAAGAAGAAAGTACGAGAAGTACTTAATCTCAAAGAGCGTGCAGAGATGCTTGCTACCGAGCGCGAGCAGGCACTCCAGAGAGTATCTGCAATGAACAAAGAAGAAGCGAGAGCTGAGCTCCTTTCGATGATTGAAAAGCAGTCCGAAGAAGATTTGGTTACTCGGATGCAGAAACTCGAGATGATGGGCAATGAAAAAATTGAGGAGAAAGCAAAAGATATTCTCGCGACCACCATCCAGCGCCTTGCGACAGCAGTCCCTTCAGAGATTATGACCACCACGGTCAGCATCCCATCAGATGAAATTAAGGGGAAGATTATCGGAAAGGAAGGACGAAACATTAAAGCATTTGAGCGGGCAACGGGAGTTGAGGTCATTGTCGACGATACTCCAGGAGCTATTACCCTCTCGTCATTTGACCCAGTCCGCAGGCAGGTAGCGCGCGTTGCGCTTGAAGGCCTCATCTTAGATGGACGTATTCAACCAGCGAAAATTGAAGAAGCTGTGGAAAAAGCAAAACAAGAAATCAATAAGATTATTAAAGAAAAGGGTGAACAGGCAGTGTATGAGTGCGGAGTATATAACCTCGACCCTCGCATTGTTGCCATCCTCGGGAGGCTCCACTTCCGTACCAGTTATGGGCAAAACGTTCTCCAACACTCAATTGAGATGTCTCATGTAGCGCGAATGCTCGCCGAAGAGCTCGGTGCGAACATTACGGTAGCAAAGGCTGGCGCACTCCTCCACGACATTGGGAAAGCAGTAGATCATGAAGTAGTAGGTACTCATGTGGAAATCGGACGCAGAATACTTCAAAAATATGGTGCGAGCGAAGCAGTGGTCAAAGCAATGCAGGCACACCATGGCGAATATCCGTATGAAACCATCGAATCCATCATCGTGCAGACTGCGGATGCTATTTCTGGTGGGCGCCCTGGTGCACGCCGCGATACGGTAGAAAACTATCTCAAGCGCCTGAAGGAGCTCGAAGCAATTGCAAACAGCTTCCCCGGTGTTGAGAAGTCATACGCTCTCCAAGCTGGACGAGAAGTAAGGGTTTTTGTCACCCCGACGGAAATATCAGACCTCGACGCAAAAAAACTTGCCCGCGATATCGCTACTCGCATTGAAAACGAACTCAAATACCCTGGCGAGATCAAAGTGACCACAATTCGTGAGTCGCGCGCTATAGAATTTGCACGGTAGCAAGTTTTTGTGTTTGTATTTTTCGCCAAAAAATAGGTTATTGCGCAAAAAATGGCTTACTATATAATGATTATACGACTACACACTAGTTACATCTGCGCCGCCAAGAAAGAGACGACGAAAAATGTGATTAGAGTTGCGACCGGTCGGTGTGCATTATTATAAAATTCGTACCTATGAATAAAACATCAATCGTAGAAGCAGTGCACGGAAAAATCGGTGGGACGAAAGTTCAAGCCGAGCAGGCAGTTGAGACAATGATTGAAACTGTAGTGTCCGCACTTCAAAAAGGGAGCGAAGTTTCTATTGCAGGTCTTGGAATTTTCTCCACAAAGACTCGCGCAGCTCGCCAAGCTCGAAACCCTCGAACTGGTGAGAGCATCCAGGTCAAAGCAATGCGTGTACCAAAATTTCGCGCTGCAAAGGCTCTCAAGGATGCAGTGAAATAGTCACTAACTCCCCATTTCAAAACAAAAACCGCCCCTAGGCGGTTTTTGTTTTGGGAGATTGAGAACGTGAGAGCGCGACTACGACATAACCTGTGCTTGTTCTGGCACTGAGAATTCTTTTATCTTACGAATAATATACACAGTGATTACAGCAAAGAGAAGTGTGAAAAGAATACTTCCCCAATTCACCATTCCAACGCGGAACGTATTGTAGGTGTTTCCTATAGTCCAGACGAGATAGACCCAGAAAAATATTGTGAGCCACTTTGTCTTTGTCATGGTCCAAGTATTAAATTTAAGACCTACAACAATCGTTGCAACACTAAACACTACTGAGATTAAGAGGATTGCGAGTGCAAGACCGGTGAGTAATTGAAAAGACCCTACACTGACGACAGCGCTGATGAGGTTGAGCACACCGATAATAATGATGAGGCGTCGAACAAATTTTCTTGGATCTTTAAGCATGCAGATAATTTATATTTGTAATAGAATTATTATACAAGA
>CAZAZG010000016.1:0-13482 GCA_964489565.1 uncultured Candidatus Saccharibacteria bacterium
GTAAAGGATATGAACGCGCGGACTCAAAAAGAATTACCTCAAGATGAAGTTGCAGAGTGGATTAAATCGAATATCAACTAAAGTTAAGGAATAATGTGGCACAGGAAACTGTGCCACATTTTTATTTTACAAAATGACCACTTGATTCAGTTCTCACATTACTTTCAATTCACAAAATTCGTTTTGCATAGTGCAGGAAAGGTGAGCCTACGCACTCCAACCACCTTTGTTATCCTTGACTAATCAAGTATATTTCGTGATAATTGAACCCACAAAGTATGTCCAGATTGAAGAAACGAATTAACACCTTTTTCACATCCCTTCGAGTTGGTTGGTTTTTGGCCATCCGCCAGGTCAAGCGCTCATCTGCTGCAACAACTGGGCTCATCATTTTCGTGATGATGCTGACGTTTCTCAATCTTGTTGTGGTGCGTGGTGTGCTTGTTGGACTTATTCAAGGGTCAACAGACGTGTTTAAAAGCGCCTACGCGGGGGATGTGCTTATCTCTACACTTCCGAAAAAAGATTTCATAGAAAATAGTCCTTCTGTAATACAAATCGTAAAAGATTTGCCGTGGACAGATGCTGTCTCTGCACGCGTACTCGACGGTGGAAAGCTTGAGGCAAATTATAAGACAAGACTAAGGCTTACTGATGATCCAAATAGCGCTAGTGGTCAGGTTTCCGGAGTAAATCCAGTAGAAGAGGAGGCTGTGACTAAGCTCTCAACGAAAGTAGTGGAAGGTAACTACCTTACCGCCTCAGACGTAGACTCTATTCTTGTGGGTTCGAATTTGCTCAAAAAATATGTCACTGCAGAGGCGCCAGGACTAACACTTCTTACGAATGTAAAAGTGGGGGACAAGGTGCGTCTAACGATTGGCACAGTGCAAAAAGAGGTGACCATCAAAGGTGTGGTTAGGAGTCGCAGTGGTATTCTCGATCAGCGCATTGTAATGCTTGATTCTACGTTGCGCTCTCTCACAGGAAGAACTGACTTTAATGTAGGGGAAATTGCGGTCAAACTGAAGCCCGGCGTAGACCCAACCTTTGTGAAAAATATTTTACTTGCAAGCAAGGTTGGGGAAGTGGCTACTGTCCAAACAGCAGACGAAGCTATTCCAAGTTTTCTGATTGATATTAAAAATACCTTTGGCATCCTCGGGAATGTAGTCGGCTCTATCGGGCTCGTGGTCGCGTCAATCACCATCTTTATCGTGATCTTTGTAAACGCAATCACCCGCAGAAAATATATTGGAATTTTGAAAGGCATTGGCATTCATGCGACCGCAGTTGAATTTGCGTACGTATTGCAGTCAGTGTTTTATGCTGGGGTAGGTATTGCACTTGGACTCTTGGTCCTCTATGGATTCCTCGTTCCGTACATCGAAGTAAACCCAGTGAAGTTTCCGTTTAGTGATGGTATATTGGTCGCCGAACTTTCGAATACTCTCATCCGCGCAGCTCTGCTTATGATTGCAACCTTGATTGCGGGTTATATTCCTGCGAGGATAGTGGTGAAGCAAAATACGCTCGATGCAATCTTAGGAAGAAAATAGCATGATCAAATCACTCAATTTACTGAAAAAATTTGAAAGTGGGGACTCAGAGCTCATTGCGCTGAATAACCTTTCGTTTGAAATACCGCAAGGGCAGTTTGTAGCTATTACCGGTCGTTCGGGCTCTGGAAAATCTACTCTGCTCTATCAGCTCGGACTCCTCGATCAACCAACAGGAGGTCAGGTATATGTTGATGGCGTGGACGCTACGGCACTTTCAAACGAAGATCGCACTACCATGCGCCTCACTGAGCTCGGGTATATTTTTCAAGACTATGCACTCATCCCAGAGCTCACTGCGTCAGAAAATGTCATGATCCCTCTGCTTATGAAAGGTATGTCTTTGGCTGAGGCAGAAATACAAGCAAACCTTTCCCTCGAGCGCATTGGACTTGCGGGCAAGTACGGCAATCTCCCAAGTCAGCTCTCTGGGGGTCAGCAACAGCGAGTTTCAATCGCACGCGCAATCGCTCACAAACCAAAAATTATATTTGCCGACGAGCCTACTGCAAACCTCGACTCTGAAACCTCCGAGGTGGTACTCAATGCTTTTATAGAATTAAATAATGAGGGGCAGACCATCGTCATGGTGACTCACGAGCCAGAGTATGCCAAAAGAACTCATCGGACCATCACGCTCGCCGACGGAGAAATTGTTTCGGATACTATTAATACCAAATAACTTACCAAAACTATGAAAGAAAAAATCACCTCACTATTTACAGCTATCACATCAAGACCAAAGACCGCGCTCTTAGTGCTTTTGCTCATCGTCGTCGGAGTGTATGTGGCAAAGGGGAAATCTCCTGTTGTTGAAAATGTCACCGTATCTTTTGGTGATATCGTAGAAGAGGTCTCAGTGACAGGGAAAACCGTTGCAGTGAAAGATCTTTCATTGGGTTTTGACAAGGGTGGGCGAGTAGTATCTGCGCCTGTTGCGGTAGGTGACCGTGTAACAGAGGGTCAAATCATTGCGTCACTTGATGCAAGTGAGCTCTCTGCGAATCGCGCAAAATTTACGGCAAACTTGGCTGAAGCTGAGGTAGCGCTCAGTAAAAGTAGGCGTACCAGTACTGACAGCTTCGATGACGCACGATCAAATGCGATTTCAAGAGTTAAAGACTCCTATTCAAAAGCGGACGACGCACTCCGTAACAACGTTGATCAATTTTTCAAAAACCCGCGCCAAAGCACTACTTACATTCAGTTCTCATTTAAAGACGGTGCAACAGAGTACAATTTCCCCATCGATAATACTACTGCGCTTGCTCTCAGCTCTGAGCGGTATACACTCGAACGCCTCCTAATAGACTGGAATACAAGCTTGCTGACTATTGATACCGCTTCCGACATTAATCCATATGTAGTTACTGCAGAATCAAATCTCAATAGAATTAAAACGTTCCTCAATCAGGTAGCGTATGTCACCAATAGTGTACAAGCATCAGAGTTTCGCTATCAAGCAACAGTTGATGGATACAAGCAGACCGTTTCGATTGCTCGCACAAATGTTGGCACTGCAATCAGTAATCTATTGTTGGCAAAAGAAAAGATTTCGGCCGCTCCTACCCAAACAACCATAACCAACAATCAATTTGATGAAGTAGCGAGCGCGCAAGCTCGTGTGGATTCTGTCAAAGCAGATCTCGCATCGATAGACGCACAAATTGCAAAGACTATCATTCGATCACCAATAAGTGGTTTAGTGACAAAGCAAGACGCAAAGGTGGGTGAAATCATAACGGCAAATGCTGTGCTGATTGGAGTTATTTCTGATAAGAATCTTGAGATTGAAGCTAACGTATCTGAAGTGAATATTGGCAAGGTTGCAGTAGGTAACCTCGTTGAGGTTTCTTTCGATGCATTTCCAGGAAAAATGTATACGGGAAAAGTTTTGTACATAGATCCAGCAGAAACAATCGTGGATAATGTGGTGAACTACAAAGTAAAAGTGAGTCTTGATGGCGATGGGGAAAATATTAAAAGCGGACTGACTGCGAACCTCAAAATAAAAACTGCAGAAAAGAAACAAGTGCTCAAAGTGCCTCTGTATTCGGTAACGCAAGATGGAGAAACATTCAGTGTTCAAAAGGTTATCGGTGAGAAGAATACTCTCGAGAAAGTGACAGTCATTACCGGGCTCATTGGAAACAACGGGAATGTAGAAATCATAAGCGGTGTGAAAAATGGCGAAACGATCCGCGTGACCGTACCGTCAAAATAGTACACCCGTCTAGTTTTACTTGTATGAAAAAAACCATGAATCTCGAAGAAAGTCCAATGCTCAAGATTCATAAATTTATGTTTCTTGCGGATAAGCTCCTTGATCGCGAGCTTCACAGTCGGTTTGCGATTAGCTTCTCGCAGTTTCGTATGCTCTCAGTAATCGCAAAAAGCCCTGGTATTTCTCAAAAGAAGATTGCGTGTATCCAAGAGACCACACAGGCTGCAGTATCGCGCCATATTGATGTGCTCGAGAAAATGGCATTTGTAGCACTGACCACCAATAGCAACAACAGAAAAGAGCACAATTTGCACCTTACTGCAAAAGGAAAAGTGCTGACGAGGAAATCATTCATCTTTGTCGAGGGAAAGGCAGAAGCGATGATGGAGATAGTCGGGCAGAAACGGATGGTTGAACTTGGCAATATTTTTGATATCCTAGTCGAATCAGTGCGCAAGGACTACGGTGACTCTATCCCTCCCTGCGTAAAATAATACGCAATACTATGTTTGAAATTATCCTCTATTACAAATATACCCCGCTTGAAGACGCAAAAAAGCTGGTAGAAGCCCAGCGTGCGCTCTGTGAGCGCCTTGGACTCAAAGGGAGAATCCTCATTGCTGACGAAGGTATGAACGGTACCGTTGAAGGTACCAAAGAAGCCATTGCAAAGTATTCCGCTGTCCTTACCGCAGACCCTCGGTTTGCCGATATTAATATTAAGCGAAGTGTGGGGGATGGAACATCATTCCCGAAACTCAAAGTAAAATATCGTACAGAAATAGTGAGCGGCCACCTCGAAGATGAGGATGTAAAGCCATGGGAAACGACAGGAAAGCATCTTTCAGCGGACGATTTGCAGTCATGGATTGAAAAAGGTGAAGAGTTTACCATTGTCGACATGCGCAATGACTATGAGTATAAAATCGGACATTTTGAAAACTCGATAAATCCTGGTATGGATAATTTCCGTGACCTCAAGAGTGCAGTGAAAGGTCTCACAGAGCTCAAGAATAAAAAGGTGCTTACTGTGTGTACGGGAGGAGTCAGGTGCGAAAAAGCTTCAGGCTATTTGATAAAAGAGGGGTTTGAAGATGTATATCAGCTCGAACATGGCATCGTGACCTATATGGAAAAATATCCAAATAAGGCATTTAAAGGAAAGCTTTATGTGTTCGACAATCGTGTGGCAATGGACTTCGATGGTGCAGACAACCACACGGTGGTAGCAACATGCGATCTCTGCGATGCGAGTACGGAGCATTATGTAAACTGTAAAAACAAACTCTGCAACAAGCACTTTCTCATTTGTACTCCGTGTAGCAATGAGCAAGGACTCTTTTGTTCGGATGCGTGTAAAGAGAAAATGATGGAGATAGTGTAGGGTGCGTTGGTGGCAATGGCCGAGAGTTGAAATGAATAGGAAGTCTCAGTTTTCAGAGCTGCAGTTTAGATTTTCAAGCAAATCAGAAAAAAAGAATGGTGCCTCAATTTATACCCACTTAGCTTTAACGATCTAAAACTATTTTTCTCCTTGCATTTTTCCCATAATCGTGATATATAATAGTCATAGAACCTTGAAAATTCTTCGGAACCTCCATTCTTAACTAGCTACTAGCTACTAGCTTCTAGTTAAGAGGGGGGCAGCTCAATTAGAGCAATGCTGTAGCCTAGTCCGCTATAGCTTCCAGTCTCCCTCAACCGTAATCGTATGAAAATATTACGCGTCGTGGGCCTGGGTTTGCTCATTATTGTGCTCAAGTTCCTAATCCCGAAAGTGTTTTCCGGGATTGAAGATACCCTCCTCGCGCTCTTTTCCACTCTACAGTTTGCTATGCAGACTTCAAAGGGTATGATGCAGGCGGGCTCATCTTCAGGATTTATGCCTCCTCACATCCCCTCAGTCGGCTTAGTACTCTAGTTAGAGAAAAGTCACCAAGGTAAGCAATTACTACGGTGATTTTTTTTGCATACTATTTTTTGATAAGGGATTTTGAGGTTACCAACTTCAAAGTGGAGGTATTTTTGTCCCAAAATACACTCTTTTTTGTAAAGGTTTGAGCAAAATAGACCACTAAATTAGAAAAGCTCAAAATTTTAATAATATTGTACAAAAGTGCAAAAATATGGTCTTATCAAACAAAGCGGGATATGGCTTAATATATGGATACAATCGGTGTCCGAGGCGCTGAAAAGCTTGACATACTTTCTCAAACCTGATACTATGTGTTGGTTCCAGTCATGTGCTGGAATTTTGTTTTTATACCGCCACTCCAGAATTACTCGTAACCTTACACCGTATTTTAAATCTAACTACCGTAGGTCTTCTGGCTCTTGTTTCCGGATTTAACACTATGGGAACTCCTGCTCGAATACTTCAGTCTGATACTGTGAAAACACAGCCCATCGTTGAAGTTAAGACCACAACCGTTAAGGAGAAGGTGTCACAGTATTTTGCTGACAAACCAATTCTTATCGACATTGCACGCTGTGAGTCTCATTTTAGACACACAAACAAGGATGGCACCGTTCTTCGAGGCGTTCTTACTCCAGCAGACGTTGGAGTGATGCAAATCAACGAGGGATACCATCTTGATGATTCAAAGAAGCTTGGATTCAACATTCACACGCTTGAAGGGAACATGGCTTATGCTGAATACCTTTATGATAAGCAGGGTGCTCGTCCATGGCTTGCATCATCTCATTGTTGGGCTAACTACTCTGAGATAGCAAAGAAGTAACATAAAAAACCCGATAGCTAAAATTATGTATTTTCAGCCAAATTTAAAAGGCTGAAGTTTCGTCTGCTCCGACAGCAAGCGCAGACGAAAAGAAGTAATTGGCGTAGAAGTTTTTTTAACCCCCTTGTGGCAAATTTGCTGCAGGGGGGTTTCTATTAGAAAAAGCTTCAGAATTAAACCCTTTCTATTTTTAAAAACAATAGCGATGGAGCTCATGGAGATTCACTTCTCTGACTTTTTTACACCCCGCTCACTTCAGCCGGTGCATTACGGTGGAATCCTACACTTGAGAGGATAAACAAAAGAGTAGAGGAGAGTGCTGAAAGGAGGCAGTAAACGCACCACGCACCTATGATTTCTGCCTGCACATACACAAACCACATGCTAAATCCAAAACCGAAATATGTAAAGAAGTGTAAGAGTTTGAATGTTATAAAGCGCCTCTTCTGCACGAGGTGCATGCCAAGCCCGATAACGCTGAGGTAGTAGAGGGCCCCGAGAAGCGCTACGGGTATGCCGAGGATTTTGGAGTATGAGCTTGTGGTCACTTTGTCGCACCCCCCCGTCTCAAAGCAGGGAACAGAAGCGCCAATAAAGTGGTTTGCGGTGAGGTAGACGGCATCAAAAAACCCAAGGAAGGCAATGATGAGTATTGCGACTGGTATCCAGTTTGGTACGGTTTTCTCCATGTTACTGCACAACTACGTTGCCAACCTTTGCAATTTCATCATCTATGAGTTTTTTGAATTCGTCGAGGCTGTTTGGATTCGAAATTTTCTTTCCATTTAGGTACATGGTGGGGGTACCGTTGACGTTGAGGTCAATCCCTTCCTTAATCTCTGCGTTAATAGCATCTTTCACAAAGTCAGAACTGTAGTCAGCTTTAAACTTCGCTACATCAAGTCCAATCTCCTGAGCATATTTTTCGAATGTTTCTGTTCCTGTTTGTTTTGACCAAACTTCTTGATTGTCATATAGGGCCTTACTCATCTCCCAGAACTTACCTTGAATTCCCGCGGATTGAGATGCCTGCGCTGCCGCCTGAGCACGGTAGTGAATAGATTTTAGCGGAAAATGTTTATGAACAATTTGAAGATCATTAGGATACAAGCTTGGAAGCCCAGATAGCACTCCTGAGTATGCCTTACATGCTGGGCACTGGAAGTCACTAAACTCAACTAGGGTAACTTTTGGATTCTGTGCACCCTTTACATTGTCACCCGCTTTTACGGTAAAAGTGGCTGATTCCTGTGCGGTGCCTGTAGGTAAGGGAAGATTTGTATTTCTGCTCGCGAGCGCCATAGCGAGCAGGGCTCCGCCAAGCACGACAACAAACCCGATTCCCCAAATGTTATTTTTGATTGTAGACATAATGAATATTTGATTACTGAACTGTCATTGTAGCAAATTTGAAGAAAGGGAAAAGGGAGAGTTTCATGACCCCTGAGTCTCCAAGGGCTTGATGAAATTGGAGTTGAATAAGAATACTCAAAAGTAGAAATATACGAAAGAGAAATATCACAACACTTATAATGTTTTAGGGAGGCTGTAAAAACAAATCTCTTAAAAAAAATACCCACACAGTAATTTACTCAAAAGAATAAATTTTGTGTATGGGTGTTCGGACACATTTTTCCCCATGAAATGTAAGCTAATTTTATCTCATTGGTAGCCATTCCGCCCTAATCCCAAGAGTTCTCCACAGTTTTATTTGCGAGTGAACTACCGTTCACTTATAATCATTTTATCAAGAGACAAATAAAAACTTTAAACTAGCAACGTAAAACTATCAAAATGAGCAAAGAAAAATTGGTAAAAACCATCAGCCGAGAAATTGCAGAAATCAACGAAAGTATTGATATGAAAGTGATTCGCGGTGTACCGTACAAGCAAGAAGCAAAGCGTCACAAATTACTCGTTTCGATGCTCTCAGATATTGGGAGGAAAGCGCAGGCACAGCGACAGTGGAGTTTCTCATCATTTCTCTTTTCATAACATGCAAAAAAAAGAAGATCAGAAAAAAAAGATTGTCGATTTCTACCGATTGAACCGGCGCATGCCAGGGTATAAGGAGATCATGGATATCCTTGGGTTTAAGTCTAAGAACTCTGTCCACAAGCTTATCAACTGGCTTGTAGCAGAAGGTGTAGTCAGTAAGGACTCTCAGGGCAGGATTACCCCCAATAAGGTGATAGGGGAGATTCCTCTCCTCGGGCTCGTAGAGGCAGGTATTCCGAGCATTGCAGAGGCAAGTGAGCTCGATACGCTCAGTATCGAGGAGTTTCTTGTTGACGATAAGGAAAAGAGCTACCTTCTTGAAGTAAAAGGGGATTCTATGATTGATGCGCATATCGAAGAAGGGGATTATGTCCTTGTAGAGCGTAGGGGTGAGCCGAGGCTTGGCGATATTGTTATAGCTGAGGTGGATGGCGGCTGGACCATGAAGTATTTTCGGAAAGATAAAAAGGGGACACCCTATCTTGAGCCAGCAAACAAAAACTACGATAATATTTATCCTGAAGAGAGTTTCCGAGTGGCTGCTATTGTGAAGGCGGTGATACGGAAATACTAGGAGGAAGTTTTAAATGATAAAGTTTTAAATAAATTTACTCTCATGAAGGAAAAGAAATACTGGTTGGTGAAGAGTGAAGAGGGGTGCTACTCCATTGATGATTTCAAGGAGGACAAGATGACTTCATGGACAGAGGTGCGGAATTTTCAAGCGCGAAACTTTATCCGAGATGGAATGCAAAAAGGTGACGGGGTGCTGTTCTATCATTCAAATGGTAATCCAAATGCCGTTGTGGGTATTGGCAAGATAGCAAGTGGTGCATATCCCGACCCCACTGCGCTTGATGCAAAGAGTAAGTATTATGACCCAAAGTCGACTAAGGAGAAGGTGCGATGGTGTGCCAGAGACATTGCGTTTGTAAAAAAGATTAAGAAGCCAGTAAGCTTAATGGAGATAAAACGGGATTTGAGTCTCAAAAATATGATGGTGGCCCAGGTAGGCAGTAGACTATCGGTCCAACCTGTGCTCGAAAGACATTTCCACTTTTTTACAAAATAAACCTTGATATACTTATTATATGCAACAAGAAAATATTACAAACCCATTAGTGGATGCAATGTTTCCGGATGAAATGCAAGCATTTGAAGATCCGGCAGAGCAAAACATCTGTGATAGTTGTCAGTAATTATTAGCTAACAAAAAACACCGAAAGGTGTTTTTTGTTTAATCTGGTGACACGCAAAATATTAGCTCAATATACAATGAAGAGATAAAGGGTGTTCAAACATGTAACTATTTTTGATCGCCACCGTGAAATTTTTCGTGAATATCTCGAAGGCGTTTGTTGGTCACGTGGGTGTATACCTGCGTAGTAGAAACATTTTTATGTCCGAGTAGCTCCTGGACGCTTCGTAAGTCTGCGCCATGGGAGAGTAAGTCTGTGGCGTAGGTGTGTCTAAGGGTGTGCGGAGTGACCTTTTTTGATAAGCCAGCAATCCTCGCACTCTTAGATATCATGAGCTGAACATATCGTGGTGAAAGGCGAGTATTATCTCCGTCAGTTGATCTGAAGTTAATAAAAAGCGGTCTGAAGACATCTTTTCTTGAATCCAAATATTTTTTAAGCCACTCTGCAGATCTTGGAGAAATAAAAATAGTTCTCACATATTTACCCTTTCCCACGATAGAGAGTTCAAACGTCGCATTCGGATCCATCTTTTTATTGATGAATGACAGTTGATCGGTATTGAGCGAAAGAAGCTCAGAGATACGCATACCTGAGGAGAAGAGAAGCTCCATCATTGTTCTGTCACGAAGACCGTTTGGAGTAGTGGTATCCGGTACCTTTAAAATCCTCTCCATATCAAAAGTTTCAAGAAAAGAAATATTCTCTTCGCTTTTTTGTTTTGCCAATTTCACTTTAGAGGAGGGGAGTGACTGTACTTCTCGATCTGCGAGATAATTTAAAAATGCCCGTATCGCAATGAGGTAATAATTTTGTGACTTCTTTCCGAGATATGTGCCTGATGGAGTTTTGTAAGTTCGAGCAAGGTAGAGACGGTAATCCCATATATCCTCTGCTGTCAGATCTTCTGGCATCATGCCCTCTTTTCTATCTTTTTTTATCCAGTCAACAAAGAGCTGGAGATACTGTTTGTAATTCTTCTGGGTATTATTTGATAGCCCTTTTTCAATTTCGCAGTAATCAAGAAAAGGGCCTATGTGGTTAATGATGGTAAGGGAAGCTTTGTTCATATCTTATATCCTACCACAGAGCTCGTTCGCACAATATATGTAAAACGAACAAGCTGGGGATAATATATAGCAAAATTCCGCTCCGCCACTCCCCCGGAGGTTTTTTAAAATTTGGTTGTAATTATAGAAAAGAATATAAAATATATGTATTCAATTTTTATCACGTATTCGATTCTCAGCTCACTTCTCCTATCTTTGGGATCCACAATCTTTTGTTGGCCGAAATGCTCTTTTTTGGAAAAATGGTTTTTTTCGGATTTTGGTCATTTTGAGCCTTTTCGACACTTATGCCCCGATGAGCTATAAGGCTTGATCCGAGAACCACAGAATTGCTTCCATATCGTTTGTTGGTTTTATCAACTACTGCAAATACCTTATCCCATTTCTCTGAGGCTCTGGAAGCCCCAAAGAGGTCGTGTGAAATGGAGTCTGCAGGTCTAAGCTCAGCTAAAGTGATGCCACATGCTCGATATAAAAAACTTTTTCTGTATACAACGGAAAAAGTCTTTCGAACCTCTTGCATTATTGTGTGTGGCGACGCTGTCGCTGAATTTAGGGTGAATTCGTAGCGATGATAGCGAAACTCTTTGGTTTTTAGAAAGTAGTAAATTTTTTTGGAAACAAGATTGTGCACGCGTGCTTTTCCGCACGCTGATTCTACGTGACGCGCTAGTTGGCTTAGCAAGAAAATTTCGCTGTTGGTGCTCGGTTTAAAGGACTGGGTGTGCTGTATGCTTTTTTGCAAATCTCTTTGCTTTGAATGTACCTCTAAGGCACGGTTTCCTGAAAGCTCATGGTAAAGCCCTTTGCACGGTGCATTGATCCGTTCAAAGAGGAGTTCTTGTGGTTCTGTAATAAAATCAAGTGCAGTCCGAATCCCAAATCCGCCAAGTAAGATTGCGGTTTGCGTTCCAATGCCCCAGACTGCGCCAATTGGTACGTCTTTCAAAAACTCAGGTATCATTTCTGGATATATCACTGTCAGTCCGTCAGGCTTATTCCTTTTCGATGCTACTTTGGCAAGTACTTTTGTCGGACCTATCCCCACAGAAAATGTCATACCGAGTTCACGCCTTAGCGTTTCTTTTATCTGATCACCGATAGTTTCGTATGATTCCTTACCTACGAGTAGACAATCCGCAAGGTCACCAAAGCATTCATCGATACTGTATTCCTCAACAGTAGGAGTGTACCGTCTCACAATATTATACATTCTTTGTGCAAATGTGGCGTAGATGTGGTAGCTCGATGAACGAATGATAACTTGTGGAAATAGCTTGCGGATTTCATGGACTGGCATGCCACGGGTTACTCCCAGGCGCTTGGCTTCATAGCTCAAAGCGGTCGCAATTCCCCGCTCTCGCCCTGTCACTACAGGCTTCCCTTTTAGTGATACGTCAATCGCAATTTCACACGATGCAAAGAATGCATCACCGTCAATGTGGATAATCATAGATTATGGGTTAAACATCGAAATACGGATATCGAAAATTGAGTCATTATGTTGGTGTGAATGTTCGAGTTTCTTTATCCGATTTTCGTATTTCATTCCGTTAGTACTTCCGCACCACCGCTGTTACAACGGCAGTGATTGTGAGGCTCGACTCTGGATAGATTCGATTATAGTTTTTATTTGCAGGCTCTAAGAATGCTATCTTGTTCTTGAATCGATAGTATTTCATGGTATATCCGCCATCGATTTCCGCGATAATAATGTCCCCCGCTTTAGCAGTTTTTCCACGCTCCACAATGACGGTGTCACCCGGCAAAATTCCGGCATCTATCATTGAGTCTCCTTTTACCGTGAGCATGTATGTGGCATCAGCATTCTCAATGAGGTATTCATCGAGGCTCATGGTGTCGACAAGTTCTTCTTCTGCTGATGTCGGAAAGCCTGCTTCCACAAGTCCGAGCATTTTTATATTTCCAATATCAAGCAAGATAAGTTTTCCAGTAGTGTCTTTTCTGACAATCCCTGATTCAATCAATTTATCGACTGCATAGGAGACCGCGCTCTTACTTTTATAGTCAAAAAGCACCATCATTTCGCTATAGGTCGGCATGCGATGATGATTAGTATAAAAGACAAGGAGCTTCTTTTTTAGATCTTCCATTTCCTCAGTATAGTAGAACGTTTGTTCTAATGTCAATAATTAATTCTTTCGTTTCTTCGTCAATGAGGGTTCTGTGGAATTTTAAAAGCTTCACGATTGGCTCAGCATTAATTTCCTGCTTCAACTTTTCATGAAATATTCGGCTGTAGTCTTCTCGGATTTTCTGCATGTGTATTTTATATATTTTTTTTAATTCTCACTCATTCTCTTTGCATATTCACTTTCAATTTAAAACTGTAACATTGAAAACTTTTCATCTTCGCTTCCCTCCTACCACATAGACCACTCTACTTTTTTACAGCACACGGTCACCAGAATTGAAGTAAGGACCATGAAGAGAAAGTCTCCATGCGATCAAAGTATTATCTGGAGTTGTGTAAATGTCAGGTGTAAGCGTTAAAAAGTGTCACGGGAAAAATATAAGCACCAATGACGAGCTATACTTGCAGCGTAACGGAAATCTAGCTTCACGCTTACAGCTTTCGATTGTGCCGTGATGTATTTGGCTTATCGTTTAAATGTAGCCCCCAGCTACCTTTGAAGTAGGACAGATAGAATGGAGGTATTAGCAACTAAC
>CAZAZG010000017.1:0-12851 GCA_964489565.1 uncultured Candidatus Saccharibacteria bacterium
CTAAAACGGGAGGGTGTGGGTGAGAACCGACTCTTCTTTGTCTTCCCAATTTGCCGTGACAAGGGGGATAGTCAGTAGCTCGCCACCTTCCTTAAATATGAGCTTGTCGTTAGTGCGAGCATAATCGTACACATCTTTGGTGATCCTTACATCCGCAATGCAGTATTCGATGACTTTTTGTACTTCGCCTTCTCTCCACCATCTCACTGCCTGCAAGCCTTCACTTGTTTTGTGAGTACCAAGTGTTCCTTCAGCGATTTGGTCGAGCTTCATTCGGCGTCCGTAGGTCGCGCGGATTTCGCGCAGAATGTCGAGGCTCTTTATTTTGGTTAAATCTCCTGGGTAATATTTGTTTAAGAGTGGAATATCAAAGTGATCCGAGTTATAGCCGATAAGAAGATCGGTCTTTTCGAGAATCGGCCAGAGCTTGCCAAGGTCTTCCTGCAGGTACGAAGAATACGTATCTGTATCGTATTCATAAATACAGACGACCGAGAGGTTGAGGTCCGCAGGATCGTTGCTTCCTACTTCAGAAAATAAATTACTCGTTTCAATATCAAAAACAACTTTTTTCATAGACAGAAATTGTACGGCAATTAAACAAACTTTACTAATTCTTCTTTGGTAACAGTTCTTTCCTCAGAGAGTGCGAGGTTTTTGAGTTTAAATATATTATTTGTGATTTCATCTTCTCCGACTGCGACGAAAAAAGGAATGCCGAGCTTCAAGGTGTTCTTGATCTTATCTCCCACACTGCGGTTGCTCGTGTCAGTAGCCACATTCACTCCACTAGCACGTAGTTCTTGCGCGAGGGCGAGCACTGACTCCATATTCTCTTCTGAAACGGAAGCGAGTGTGAGTCTCACTTCAGATGAGTACTCTGGAATGAGGCCGTGACTTTCAAGAAAGTCAGCAAGTGTCACGTCGCCCATACCAAATCCAACCGCAGGTACCATATCACTACTAAAAGCTCGGTGAGGTTGTCGTAGCGTCCACCACCAAACAGGGAGCGCTTGTTGTCCGGGTTTGTATCGAATATTTCAAACACAATTTCCGTGTAGTAGTCAAAGCCTCGCATGAGGGTTGGGGAAAATACGACATTGCTGAGTCCTCCGCGAGAAAGCATGGCAAGAAGGTTCATCAGGTATTTAATGTTCTCATTTTCTGGACCCAATAAATCAATAAGACTTTTGCTCGAACTCAGTGCTTCAATAAAACATTCAGTCTTTTCTCCAAGTACTTTTTCGATACTTGCTTTAAAGTTCGCGGAGTCCACTTTTGCTTTTTTGTCGATGAGTTTTGAGAGAGTGTGCTGATTACCACTTGATACCTCGAGATTTTGAAATAGGTCGTTCATTACCTTACGACTATTTACGAGTATGGAAAAGTCAGTAGGAGTTGCACCGAATTCGGTCATGAGGTTTGACGCAAGGGAAATAATCTCATATTCCGCTTCGAGACCTTGTACGCCAAAAATATCGACATTGAGCTGATAGTGCTCACGAAGTCGACCACGCTGAGGGTTTTCGTAGCGGAACAGGTTTGGAATAGAATACCATCGGAGTGGGAATCCAAGCTCACGCTTTTGCCCAGCTACCATTCGTGCCACAGTCGGAGTCATTTCAGGGCGGAGCGTTACTTCGCGGTCACCACGATCGATAAAAGTGTAGGTTTGATTGTTTACGATTTCCTCTCCACTTTTCGCGCGGTAGAGCTCTGCCGGCTCGAGGGGTGATGCACTGTATTCTACGTAGCCAAAGCGCTCAGCGACGGTACGCATTGTGCTAAAGAGGTATTTCTCTAAGTGCATCGCTTTTGGGTAGAAGTCGCGGACACCTTTATATGGGGCGGTATCAATTTTTTTGTTCATAGAATGGTTTGCTCTCTGAATAAGCTCATATATACTAGCAAAATATGACCTCAGAACAAACTATCCTCAAGCTCTACAAAGAGGTAGGCGAAACTCCACTTCAGTGCCTGACCCGCTTCAGGATGAATAACCCAAGCTTTGCTGAGGTGAAAATGACCTATGCAGGAAGACTTGACCCCATGGCTGAGGGAATCCTGCTCGTGCTTTCAGGGTCAATAAATGAGAGCAAGAAAAAGGAGCTACTTGCCTTCGATAAGACCTACGAATTTGAAGTGCTGTGGGGCTTCCAAACGGATACTTACGACACGCTCGGAGTTGTGACAGGTGTAGGTGCTATTCCACTCCGACATTTTGATACGAAACTGCCGAAGCTCCTTTCCGAGATACAAAATACGAAAACACAGGAATACCCTCCGTATTCATCGAAGACTGTGGGCGGAAAAAGTTTGTTTGCCTATGCGCGTGAGGGAAAAATACACGAGATTGATATTCCGACTCGTCAAATAAAAATCTTTAACCTCGAACATATTCACACTCGCGAGATTTCCCAAAAAGAAATGTTAGAAACGATTGAGGCGAAGGTAGCTCACGTGCACGGCGATTTTCGTCAACAAGAAATTTTGGAAAGCTGGAAACGCTCTATAAATCAAGAAGAAAAGGCTCTGATGTCGCTCCTCCGTGCTTCGGTATCAAGTGGTACGTACATTCGTTCACTCGCACATGCAATGGGAAAAAAGTTTGAATGTGGCGCTATAGCATACTCCATAAAGCGCACGAGAGTAGGCCCGTATGTGATGTAATTGTTTAATATTAAGTTTGATATACTAAGTATATGATAGAAATTAATACAAAAGCACCAGCGTTTACATTATCTGACGCAGAAGGAAAGCCCGTTTCACTTTCGGATTTTACTGGTATCAGCAATGTCGTGCTCGTGATGTATCCAGGAGATGATACTCCCGGATGCGTAGCACAGCTCTGCGCAATTCGCGATGATGCGGAGCAATTTATATCTTCAAACACCGTAGTCCTTGGCATCAACCACCAAGGCGGGGAGTCGCATCAGAAGTTCGTAGCAAAGTATGGGCTCACCGCACATTTACTTATTGATGAGGAGAGAAAGGTAATAGAAGCTTATGGCGCAGTAGGATCATTTATGGGGATGACATCGACCAAGCGCTCAGTGATCGCTATTGATACAGGCGGTATTATTAAGGGGATTTGGAGGGGGGCTCCAGGAACGGAGGAGATACTCGGAGTTCTTAGTATTTAGTAGTAAGTTTTGAGCGATGCGGGAATTCTAAGGACACTTGACAGATTCTGTTTTTTCAGTATTGTTTTAATGTATGAAACACGTAAATAGAAAGCTACATATTTGGGCTCCAGAGGTTGGTATGTCTACCAGTCGATCTTTCGTCTCTGCGAAAGATTCCATCCTTGTATTCGGCCGAGATATTTGTATTGGGTAATTCCCCACGAAATCTCTATTTCTTTTAGAAACATCTCGGCTGAATAAAAGCCGAGATTTTTTATCCAGCATGTTCTTTCACTTTTTCGAGGAGAATTGCCATGTCCGAACAGATTGAGCACCCGATTGTATTTCGGATGGGAAAACGTCTGTACCTTCGTCCTATGGCAAAATTAGATTTGCCAAGTATGACCCGCTTTATCAATGACCCTGAGGTAACTCGATACCTCACCGTTACGCATCCTATTTCGGTTGAGGGCGAGGAGCGGTGGTTTGAGAGTTTGGCATCGAGGAAAGACGATATTATTCTTTCCGTAGTTCTTTCTAACGGAGATGTGTTTATTGGCACTACGGGGCTTCATAAAATTGATTCCACGAGTCGGACCGCAACCTCCGGTACTGCTCTTGGATCCAAGAAACATTGGGGCAAAGGATTTGGCACCGAAGCAAAAATGGTCCTGCTTGATTATGCGTTCAATACGCTCAATCTTCGCAAGATTAATTCTCATGTGTTTGCGAACAACCCGCGCAGCAGGAAGCACCTTGAACGCTGTGGCTACAAAATCGAGGGGTGCCGACGTGCGCAGGTATATCGAAATGGTGAGTACCTTGATGTTTACCAGCTCGGAGTGTTTAAGGAAGATTTTCTGCCACTCTGGGAGGAGTTCAAGTCGAAAAAGTAAATAAAAACAGCGCGACCCTCGGTCGCGCTGTTTTAGTTGTATTCTATTTACTTAAAACTCAAAACCAAAAACTTACCACCGCATTTACTACTTTCCTCGAGCTTTCTTTCGATCGGTTTCGTTCAGATATTTCTTTCGGAGACGCACAGACTTTGGGGTGATTTCGATATAATCTTCTTCATTCATCACTTCCATCGCTCGCTCGATTGAGAGCTTCCATGCTGGTGCGAGGTATACACTTCCATCAGATCCTGACGCACGCATGTTGGTGAGCTGTTTTCCGCGGGTAGGGTTTACCGAGAGGTCATCACCCTTTGTGGCGTTACCGATAACTTCACCTTCGTACACTTCTTCTCCTGGCTCAATGTATAGCGTTCCTCTTTGCTGGAGGTTGTCGAGCGCAAAGGCGAGTGCCTTGCCGTTTTCCATCGATACCATAGATCCGTAGTTTTGCTTTCGGATTTCTCCTGCATAATCGCGGAAGCCGATAAAGTGCGTAGAGATAATACCGAGTCCTTTTGTATCTATCACAAATTGTCCACGGTATCCGAGAAGTCCACGAGTGGGGATTTCAAAAATAAGACGGGTGGTACTTCCTTGGTCTTGGACCATGCTCATGAGCGTCGCACGCTTTTCAGTAAGCTTGCTGATAATGGCACCAGAGAACTCTTCCGGTACGTCTACCACCACTTCTTCATACGGCTCAGTCTTGACGCCATTTTCTACTTTGATAATTACTTGAGGCTGAGACACTTGGAGCTCGTATCCCTCACGGCGCATATTTTCAAGCAAAATTGCGATGTGGAGCTCACCGCGCCCATACACATTGATGTACTCATTTGAGGTGAAGTCCACTCGAAGCCCCACATTGATTTCTAGTTCTTTTTCGAGGCGGTCTTTAATTTGTCGACCAGTAACAAACTTTCCTTCGCGACCTGCAAAAGGAGAATCGTTCACGAGGAAGTTGAGGGAAATAGTAGGCTCGTCAATGTTAATCGCGGGAAGCGTATCACCATCCTGGGTGCTAAGAATAGTTTCTCCAATGTAAATTTCAGGAAGTCCTGCGATCATCACAATATCTCCAGAAGTTGCTTCTTGCACTTCTTTTTTCGCAACACCGGCAAAGGTAAAGAGCTTGGTAATTTTGCCTGAGTGTACCTTGCCGTCATTGCCCTTTGCGTAGACAGTCTGACCGTTTACAATTTTGCCTTCGTAAATTCGGCATACTGCCATGCGTCCGAGGAAGTTGTCATAGCTAAGGTTGAACGATTGTGCAGAAAGAGGTTTCGAATCATCTTTATTTGCTGGAGTTACATTCTCGAGGACTACATCGAGAAGGGGGAAGAGACTGTCCGAAGCATCTTCTAGGTTGCGCTTTGCAATACCGTCTCGTCCAATCGCATATACGGTGGTGAAGTCGAGCTGTGCGTCATTTGCACCGAGCTCCATAAAGAGTTCGAGGACGAGCTCATGGACAATTGCCGGCCTTGCAGCTGGCTTGTCGATTTTGTTGATAACCACAATCGGCTTGAGGCCGAGCTCAAGAGACTTCTTGAGTACGAAGCGCGTTTGAGGCATCGGACCCTCCTGAGCGTCTACAACGAGAATCACAGTATCAATAGAGCGGAGTACCCGCTCTACTTCAGAGCCGAAGTCGGAGTGACCTGGCGTGTCTACAATGTTAATTTTAGTAACCTCACGCCCAGAATTTGCAAGGGGATAATACACAGAGGTGTTTTTTGCAGAAATGGTAATACCGCGCTCTTGTTCGAGTGCGTTTGAGTCCATGGTAGAACCTTCTTCAGACATGCCAGTCTGGCGCATGAGAGCGTCGGTGAGGGTCGTCTTACCGTGGTCCACGTGAGCAATAATGGCGATATTTCGTATTTCCATAAAACGTAAGTCTAAGTTAAGTGAAACGAGTAAAAGTTCCTGCAAAAAAGAGTGTACGCAGTGGCCTATTAAAGCAGAAAATGATATCAATGTCAAAGTAATCTTAGAGCGATATACCCAGGGCAACTTTCCTTTCTGTGGTAAAATTATTGGTATATGGCGCCGAATCCTTTTATTACTTTTCCACTCAAAGGTATTCACATTACCGAAAATTTACTCTGGGCGATTCTCGGCGTGTTTTTCATCTTTTATTGCATCATTGGTGTAGTGTTACTCTTTCACTGGCGTGAATACGGGCTTGGCTCAAAGGCTGTGGTATTCGCAGAGCTAATCTTCATTGCAGTTTCAGTCATATTATTCCTTGCCGCATCGGCGATCGTTATCACTTTTTAGTATGATTCATCTTGATGTAAATGAACATGTGGTACTCGAAGTGAGAAGGCACTGGATTGTATTTTTTGCACAAGGTGTACTGCTTCTTTTCGCCGGCTTAATGCCTGTTATTATGTACGAATTTGTGACACGCATTATCGTGCTTCACATTCCAACCGCGATGAATATTTCTTTATTCCTTTCTCTCCTTTATATACTCTGGATTCTGACATTGTGGATTATCTTCTTTGTGGAATGGACGCGTTACTATTTGGACGTTTGGTATATCACGGAAAAACGCATTATCGATATTGAGCAAAAAGGGTTTTTTGACCGAGAAGTATCGAGTATTCGCTTTGATAAAATTCAAGATATTACCGTGGAAGTGAGGGGTATCATCGCTACGTTTCTCAACTATGGAAATGTAGAAGTGCAAACTGCGTCCGAATCTGGAGGGAACTTTGTGATGAAGGGTGCAGCAAAGCCAGAGGTTATCCGGAAGACCGTATTCTCAAATCACAATGAGCAATCTGAGAGAACTCAGAAAGTAGAAATCATAGAACCAAATGGACCCGATATCCTCAACCTCTAAACCTCGCTATTCTAGACACATTGGTGTATGTATATTCCTCGTGCTTATCGGAATAGGAGTATTTTTTTGGTATCAATATCCACAGTCTGAAAGACTAAAGATCCAAGATCAAATTACGAGTATCGCTCAAAAAGGTATTGAAAAAAGTGTAAATGCTCCAGGAGCTTTGGTTGCAAAAGTGGAATCTAATAACGCATTCCTCACGGTGACCGGAGTGTTACGAGGTACCAATGCGGAGCGAAAAAAAGAAGAAATTTACGCTCTCACGCAGAATCAGCAATTAAATACCATAGCTCGCATAAGAATGAATGATATGTTTACGCGAGGATATTTCGAACACATTTCTCCTCAAGGTCAGTCAGCGTCATCGGTAGCTGGTGATGTGGGATACGAGTACGTAAGCATAGGGGAAAATATTGCGATGGGGAATTTTGCTGATGATGATGTGCTGGTAAAAGCTTGGATGGATAGTCCGGGACATAGAGCAAATATTTTACGCGCATCGTATACCCAGATTGGCATTGCCGTCGGAAAGGGTAATTACAACGGCCGTACTACATGGATTGGTGTGCAGATTTTTGGAAAGTCACTTTCTGAATGTCCTCCGGTAAATAGCAATCTTAAAGCTGATATCGACGCCGAAATTTCCATGATTGGAGTATTAAAACAAGCACTATCACAGAAAGAAGTAGCAATGAATCAATTGAAAGAAAGTGGAGATTGGAATGCATTTAATGCAGAAGTGGCAAAATACAATGGGGCAGTGAAAGAAATTAATGCAATGAATGCCGCTCTGCAAGAAAAGCTGAGTGATTATAACAGCCAGATACGATTGTTTAATTCATGTATTAAATAGTTAAAAATGGAACACCCCGGATTGCGTACGCAATCCGGGGTGGCTTATTCTGTGGTTCAATCTACGAGCGTGCCCGTGACTGAAGGTTGTAGCGAACCCCACGTTTGAAATCTGAAGGCGTATTGAAGTGGACACTTCGAAGTTTCCGAGTGTCAGGCTTCTGGTGGCTCGCCTCAGCACGATGTGCACGATGACGAGATGCCCGAGATCTTTCATGCTTCGGGACTTCGAATTTCCACTCCGTGACACCACCTACTTCTACACGGTGGACCTTCGGAACACCTGGGGTTTCGTTCATGACGATGTGCTCTCCACCTGTCAGGCGTACCCAGATAGGACTCAGCTTTGCCCAGACTACCCAGTCGGGAAGGTGGAGAACTCCTCGGGTTTTTCGCAACCTCTCCATGAGGGCGGAAATCTGCCGTTCAGCAACGTCTGGACTCTTCTTCCAAGATCGTCGCGAAACTTCACCTGCTACTGCCTTGCAGAGCGCGAGTGGGATGCCAGTGAGTCCGGAGCGTTCCAGTGCCCCTTTCGGAGTCTGGATGCGGTTGTTGAGCTGGTTGCTCACGGGTGCCGTTTTCGTGCTCATCGCGTGCGCCATGCGTACTACCTCCTTATGGGGTGGTGTACTTCGCGGATGAAACAAATTCGGGAAATTTCTCCTCTATTGATTGTGAAAAAGGAACAGAGCCAATATTATTTATACGCCCGCGTCAAAAAAGTGTCAAGGGGATAGATGGTGCAGAAAGTTTTAGGTTGTGAGTTTTGCGTTTACAGTAGATAATCCTAAAGCATGCAGGAAAAACATACCGAAACAAAAGTACATGATGAATTGCTCCTCATCGATAAACCAAAAGGCATTACTTCTTTCGACGTCATTCGCATTTTACGTGAAGAGCTTGGTATTCAGAAAATGGGTCACGCGGGAACTCTAGACCCTTTTGCCACAGGACTTCTCATTCTCGGCGTTGGCAAAGGAACGAAAAAACTGAGCACCTTAATCGGCCTTACAAAAACGTATGAAGCAGAAATTTTACTTGGCAAAAAGACTGATACGGGTGACATCACTGGTGTGGCAATCGAGGAAAAGAATGTGCCTGAGATTTCGAAAGAGATGCTGGAGAAAGTAGTTGCAGAAATGGTGGGAGGTCACGATCTTAAAGTACCACTCTATTCCGCAATAAAGAAAAATGGAAAGCCTCTGTACGAGTATGCTCGAAGTGGTGAGGAGGTAGAGGTGCCAGTAAAACGTATGACCGTCATTGAATGCAGACTTATCGAACTCAAATTGCCAATAGTAAAAGTATTTTTCGATGTATCAAGCGGGAGTTATATCCGCACGCTCGGTGGGCTCATGGCAGAAAAGCTGGGCACTGTAGGCACACTCCTCAACCTTCGAAGGCTTTCTGTGGGAGATTACATTGTGGAGAATGCACGGACAATTAATGCGGGTGAGTATATAATGAAAAGGAAAAAGCAAACAGATGAGAAAAATAGAGAGTAAAAATTAGTAGAGTAATAATTATGGATATGAAAGAGACACTCAGCGGGTTCAAGCAGTTTATTTTACGGGGGAATGTCGTTGATTTGGCGGTCGGTGTCGTCATCGGTGCGGCATTCGGAGGTCTTGTCGAATCACTCGTCAAAGATATCCTCACCCCGTTTATCGGTGCTATAGCAAAAGTGCCAGATTTTTCTCGGCTTTATTTCACGCTGAACGATAGCAAGTTTATGTACGGTAGTTTTGTAAACCATGTCATTTCTTTTCTTCTTGTTGCAGGCGCAATATATTTCTTCGTAGTGCTTCCGATCAACAAGCTGGTAGCACGCACAAAAAAACAAGAGGAATTAGCGCCTCCTGTTCCATCTGAAGAAGTAGTGCTTCTTCGAGAAATTCGCGATTCACTCAAAAAGAGTTAAAGAGAAAGCTCCGTCTTCACAATGGAATCTGCAGTCACCTGTACGGTACTCACTGTGCTACTTAAGGCTCCTGCCGCTGAAGCTGCCGCTATTTTGTAAGTATCTGGGGGAAGCAGTAAGAGAAATTTGCCATCTGTTCGCGAAACGGTATTCGTCACCACCTTTTCTTTGCTATTTTTTACGACAAGAGGGATAGCGAGCTCTTTTGTGGAACACGTTTTTTTGCCCGGACCGTTTTTTGTGCATGCATTTTCCATAATCACCACTCCGCTGATGCCAGAGTTTGATACCACTGCCACCGTGGCTACTGCATCACTCGAAGTCCCACTATCGATAACTGTGTTTTGCACTACCGATTGATACCCAAGTACCTCAACAGTTTTTTGATATTCACGTCCAATAATAAAAGTGAGAATTGGTACGATAAGTATAAAGAGAATGACTGCTCCAAGCTTTGAGTACCACGTGACTTTATTCCATTCTATAATCATATGTATCTATTGTATGTATTTGCTCTCTGAGATACAAGGGATAATTGTAGTGCTTTGCACAAGATGACTTTTCTTCTTAAATAATGCATCATAAAACCATGCAACGATACGATGAAATGTATTTCAAGCGCCTCTCTGAGGATTGGGAAGGGCTGTCACCTTTCGAATTTATTGGTTACCTCTCTCCAAAGTGCCAGCAGATACTGACCCATGAAGGTTTAAAAAGTTTACTTGAGGAAGAGCGAACACTTAAAATAAAAATGGGCATCGACCCGACTGGCCATGATGTACACCTTGGACATTTGGTCCCCATCATGCTCCTTCGCCAATTTATTCGCGTAGGACACCATGTAGATTTTATCATCGGCGATTTTACCGCACGCATTGGTGATCCATCAGGACGCGAGAGTAGCAGAGCGCCAGTTACCAAAGAGGATATCGAAAAAAATTATGAGACCTATACTGAGCAAATATCTCCATTTATCGATGTGTCAAAGCTCTCGATTCGCCGCAACTCAGAGTGGCTCGACAAAACAACACTAGAGAATCTTTTTGGAGTACTCCAAAGCGTCTCTCTCACGGAGGCGGTCCAGCGCGAAGACTTTAGAGCGCGTTTTCGCAATGAGCAAGCAGTCTCGCTTGCTGAAGCGATGTATGGCGTACTCATGGGGCTTGACTCTGTTGCGCTCGAAACTGACATTGAGCTCGGTGGCATAGATCAGCTTCTCAACTTCCAGCAATGTCGATCAGTGCAAGCTCACTATGGCATGAAAGAAGAGGCGGTACTTGTCACCCCAATTCTCGAGGGTACTGCAGGCGACGGAAGAAAGATGAGCAAGAGCTTTGGCAATTACATTGCCGTTTCCGCATCTGCCGGAGATAAGTTTGGCAAGATCATGTCGATTCCGGACTCGCTCATTGTCAGCTACTTCACAAGCTTTGCCGATGTGCATGAGCGCGAGGTAGGAGAGCTCACCGAATTTGCAAAAGAGCATCCTCTCGAAGCAAAGAAACAGCTCGCGACATTTATTGTAGCTTTCGAAGCGGGGAATATCGAAGCAGGTCTCGTGGAGCGAGAAAGCTTCGAGCGAAAATTTGCAAAGAAAGAAATCACTACCCTCGATGCAGTAGAGGTAAAAGCGGAAGAGGGTACAGCAGTATTCGAAGCTCTGTTTGCTACCGAGCAATTCGCGAGTAAGGCAGAGCTCCGCAGACTCTTTGACCAATCTGCAGTTCGAGCTCTCTCTGGAGAAAGCGAAACGGTGCTTACTCTCGAGACTTTAGTCGAAGACGCTCTCGGTGTTGTGAGAGTGGGAAAGCTCAAGCTGTTTAATTTGGTACTTGAAAGCTAGCGTGTAGGTTTAAGCGAGGATCTCAACCTATAAAAAGACCCAAAAGGACTCTTCTGAGTCTTTTTTGGGTCTTTTTAATTCTTCTCATAGAGGCATCGCGCTCATTACTCCCCATTTATTTTCTTCGGCATTACATTTGAAGCGAGAATATAGAATATGATTCCCGGCAAAAAACCAGTAACGACAAGAAAGAATAGGAACATCACCCGCACGAGCGTGGAATCTACAGTGTAGTACTCGGCTATTCCACCGAGAACACCAGATTGTTTTTTGTCGGTATTGCTACGGTAGAGTTTTTTCATACCTTTTATTGCCCTGGGCTAGGTTTGATGGAATCTACTATTGGAGCGGGGAGCTGTACGTTGATTGTAGTATCTTTTGCAGGAGCAACATCTCTCCCTTGAAGTGCTGGCAATCCGTAGATAAAGAATGCCCCGATTACGAGGAGTGCTATTATTGTCCCTATTATTATTCCTGCTCCAGAATCACTCTGTGCTGGACTATTTACTACTGTTGTCATATGTGGTGCTTGCTAAATGAATAATCTCAGACCTCTTCAATAGATAAGCCGAAAGAAAGACGTTTTGATGACAAGGATGTTTTTATAAAACGAGATGTCAGAGCTTTTCTTTCTTTTGTTTGCATGAATGCGCTATACCCATCTCAATGTCACTATTTGAAAAAAAAGAGTACAATAAATCTTACAATGTCCTCCGTTGCGAATGCAATAAAAAATGATGCATTTTTTAACGCTACGCTGTATGGTTCAGTGGCGTAATGGTAGTCGCTTTTCTCAACTACATTTTCCATCCACTTTTGGGCCGACTGATGGACCCAGCCTCCTTTGGAGATATTCAAGCCCTTTTCTCTCTCATTACCCAAGCTGGCATTTTGTTCGGAGCTTTTTCTGTGGTGGCGGTGAACGATGCATGCCTTTCTAAGAAATTAAAAAGAGGAGTACAACCCCGCGGATCTTCTGCGGGGTTGTACGGACGAAACAAGCCCCCTATGACTAGGGTCCTGCGCTAGGGCTCCATACCTCTTGTTGGAGTAGTCGGTAAAATTTCAATCCGTGCCCGTTCTGAAAGATATGATATCGATATAAAAAGATACAAGCTCACCAAGGCAGTAATCCCTGCCGAAAGTCCAAAAACCCATATATCAAATTTTAGTGGGTTGTGAAATAATGCAATTGCACTAACGATAATTGCGAAAATCAAACTTATTGCAATGAACAAGAAACCGATTGGTATTAATCCAAAAGGCTCAATGAGAGTGCCATCCGAATCTATTGTAGATCCTATTATATTAAAAGCCAGAAAGCATCCAATTCCGAGAAAAAACGGAACTA
>CAZAZG010000018.1:0-12806 GCA_964489565.1 uncultured Candidatus Saccharibacteria bacterium
GATTCCTTAAAGTTCATGTCCATTCGTACGAATGGACATGAACTTTAAGGAATCGGGGTGAAGAGAATAGAATAGGAAAGGAATCCCGTGTGGCTCAAATTCTCTTCCATTCTTTTCGATTCTCCATGGTACTTGTTGCCAACCTGCCAAGTTACAAACTCTCATAATACAACTACAGTGAGTGAAGCTGTTCGAGAGTAAACTCAATCGTTGAGCCGGCGCGATACGAGCCATCAATAATTCCTTCTGCAATGCGCTGTTCGATGGTGTCTTGAATTGCGCGGTTGAGGGGCCTTGCGCCAAACTTTGGATCACGGCCTTTTTTAACCAGAAAATCAAGGAGTGCATCGTTTACAATGAACGTCATACCTTTTTCTTTCATGCGCCAAACGAGCCTCCGGAGCATGAGCCCAGCAACTTTTCGAAGCTGAGCATCCTCAAGTGGACGGAAAAGGATTACACCATCAAAACGGTTGAGAAGCTCAGGTTTAAAGACACCTTCATGAATGATTGAATCAACAATAGAGTCTCTCTGCTCTACAATACTTTTCCCTGTTTTTACCGTATCGAAAATAGTCTGACTTCCCGCATTTGATGTTGCGATGATAATGAGATTGCGAGCGCTCACTTTTTTTCCTTGGGCGTCCGAAAATATTCCCTCGTCGATAATTTGGAGAAATAGGTCAAGTACTTTTTTGTCAGTTTTTTCAAACTCATCAAGGAGGAGCACTCCATACTGGTGATCACGGACCATTTGTGCAAGGACTCCTGTAGCATCACCGTTGTATCCTCCAATAAGGCGCATTAGTGCATCAGGAGTATTGTACTCCGACATGTCGACTCGAAGAATTTTTGCCTGTTGTCCAAAAAATATTTCCGCCAGAGCTTTTGTTGTCTCTGTTTTTCCGACACCGGTTGGTCCAAGGAAAAGAAAAGATCCAAGTGGACGATTTGGGTTATTAATTCCTGACCTTGCGCGACGGAGGGAGTCACTGACTGCTTTTATCGCTTCGTCTTGTCCTATTACTCGCTCATGGAGTAAACTTTCAAGGTTCATGAGCTTTTGACGCTCACCGCTCTCCACCTCGCCGGTTGCTATGCCAGTTTTACTTTTAATCAAATATAAGATATCAGCAGGTAATATTATCTCTCTGCCCTCAAGGCGCGCTTTTGCGACAGATTCAATCAAGAGATCAGACGCGCTATCGTAGAGTGGACTCCCAACAAAATATCGCTTTGCACTCTGTACAGCTTCGAGGATTGCAGGATAGGTGAACAGGACTTTTTCTTCGCTTTCAAGCTTGAGCACTTCCTCCATCAAAATATTCGTAATATCTTCTTCACTTCCATCACGCACCTGCAAGACTTCAAAGTGCTGAAGGAGATCTTCGTGATTTCGCAGTTCACTGTGAAATCTACTGGTACTACTGATTGCTATAATATGGATATCACTCAAGCGTAAATACGGAGAGAGGAGTTCTGCACAGTCACATCCAATGCGGCTACTGCCTGCAATGAGGGCGGGTAGGTCGGGAATAATCAAAACGACGTTACCTGATTTCCCCACTTCGTTTAGGAGCGCAATCAATGTTTTTTCAAGAGTCTGCCCATCGGGACATGCAGAAAGAAGTATGTCTATCGAAAGGACCACATATTCTGTATCACGAAGTCTAGATGATGAAGTGTCGTGCGCGAGTGCCCGAGCTAAACCTTCAATAATCTCCATTTTTCCCGCACCTTCATCTCCGACAATAAGCACATTTGCATCGCTACCCTTTGAAAGAAGGACTTCAAGGTTTCTGATTTCTTCATCGTGAAGTTCGTGCTCTTGTTCTTGCTCAAAGCGGAGCGGACTGCTAAAACGCTTTAGTGCATATGCTTCGCCGTATGCCCATGCGCGTCCTACTGGTACAAAGCGTGAGAGACGTTCGGCTGACCACCAGCGCTCATTTCGCAAAGCTCTGATCTCAAGGTCAGATGCCCAGGTGAAACTTCCCCAAAGCACATCTTCGGTAATGCTATGTGCCTGTAAGAAACTTCGAAACTCATGGTCGCTCTGCAGAAGTGCAGAGAGGTAAGCCTTCGCCTTGAAGCCGCCTTCTTTTATGACGAGACTTTCGGCGTGCAGAGGGTTTTTTCGGGAATCGAAAAAGAGATCGACTGACTCATCGTCGAGTCCCGCACGGAGAAGTGCTCGGTACCCGATTGGACTTTTGAAAAACGAGTACGTGAGGTCACCTTCTTTTGAACTAAAGACTATGTCGGCAAGATCGTACTCAAATTCTTTTGTCTCTTTACTAAACCGGTAGGAAAAGAAAAATGCTTCAAGAAAGAGTGTGTCGAGCACCACAAGCAAGAGTATGAAAAACGTAGCAGTGAGAGCTGGTGTCGTCTTGGAAAAAATACCACTTGCAAGGACAAAGCTAATCAGCAAAAGAAAGAAAAATATTTTTAAGAGAAACGCTCTCGTCCTGTGTGAATAGACACTTTCAAGAAGATACACTGGATAGAAAAACGATAGTGTTTTTTTAAGTTCTCGAAAGGTCATGAAATTTTTTGGATAATTATCGCTACAAAAAACGCAATGATTACCGGCATACCAATCCACACAATCATGATTGCGACACTCGCGATTATTCCAAATACATACACCACGAGGCCAGTACCGATAACGCAGAGTCGAACGGCCATACCAAGAAGCCTCATCAGGGTATTTACGAGGAGTGCAGAGAAAAATTCTTCTGGATGAAATCCGACATGATAGTCCTCGCCGAGTCTTTTCCATGGGGCAAAAAAAGTTTTCAACAGATGCCCAACAGAAAACCAGCTGAGAAAAAAACCAAGCATGCGCAGGAGATTGTGATACAAATCTATTATACCACGACTATAGTGCCACTTAAAATAGTAGGGCAAAAATAAAAACCCATTCATATATATAGTATACCGCACAGAAAACTATCTGAGGATAGTACTTGTGGGATAGTGGCTACTTCTTAATAATCACCTTATTCCCATATCGCAAATCAAGTGACTTTGCCGAGAACACCCCATTTTGCATAATACGGAGAGTTGGGTCAGAAAGCACGGATTCAAGATTAGAAAGAATTTTTTCTGGACTATCTTTTAGGGAAAATACAATTTCTCCACCAGATTTGAGTGTGGCTTGATACGAATCCCCTTCTACGAGAGAAATACTGATTGGGTTAAGGTTTTGATCTTTCATCCCCGCAATGAGAGAGCTAATTTTTGAAAATGAATCGGGGTCCGTGAATACTTTTCCGATAGGGTCACCCTCGATATTACCAAAATAGATAAAATATACATTAGGAGAAAAATCTGGTGCCGTATCAAATATGAGGCCTTTGGTATCAAGAAAATAACATCCTGCTTTTTTGCCAGCATCAGTTTTGCACCACAGTGCGCTCGGCTTCCGCTCGCTCACTGATACTGATACTGAGGTAAGTGATGTCGTGGTAATACTCACACCGCTGAGTCTTCCGAATGCCCTCTCAATAGACTGAGAGATTTCTTTTTTTGGATACAGGAGAATATTTCCTTTCGAGAAAATCTTTAGGTAATTTCCTCCGATATGGTCTCTGACAATGCGTTCGATGTCTATACTACTTACTACTGAACTTCCTTTCACATCCACCCTTTCAATACTCATAAACTTTGCATGCGTGAGAAACGCAGGCGCACCAATGAGGAATACGACCGTAAGGATGATGAGCGATATGTTGAGTGCGAGCAGTAAATTGTGTTTTTTCTGGAGTTTTGGTGAGCGAAGTGTCTTTACCATTTAAGGTTTTAGAATTACTGATCTTCCCCCCATATAGAGGCGAAGAGCTTCTGGAATAAGAATACTTCCATCTTCTTGTTGATAGTTCTCTACGAGAGACACGAGGATGCGCGGAGTAGCGAGCGCGGTGTTGTTGAGCGAGTGGACAAAACGAAGCTTCCCTTCTCCATCTTTATAGCGGATATTAAGCCGGCGAGTTTGAAAATCGTGGAAGTATGAAGATGAGTGAGTTTCTCGATACGCATTTTCAGATGGCACCCATGACTCAATGTCATATTTCTTGACCTGGCCAAGCCCGAGGTCACCTCCACAGTTCACTACCATATGATACGGAATCTTAAGGAGCTGGAGAAGCTCTTCAGAATTTGCTGTGATTTCTTCGTGGTATTTTACCGAAGTTTCATGGTTTGCTTCACAAAGCACCACTTGCTCTAGTTTGAAAAATTCATGCACACGCATAATGCCTTTCGTATCTTTTCCGTGACTTCCCGCTTCACGCCGAAAGCACGGTGAAAACGAAAGAAACTTTTTTGGTAAATCTTTGCTATCGAGCACTTCATTCATGAGAAGTCCCATGGTCGCCACCTCAGCAGTACCCGCTAGGTAGTCAGCGTCCTGAGTTTTATACAAATCCTCTTCTGATTGGGGGAGGTACCCAGTACCAACAAACGGCTCGCGGCGCACCATAGACGGCACGAGCATGGGGTTGAATCCTTTTTTATGAAAATGATCAATAACAAAATTCCAGAGTGCAAAATTTAAGAGTGCTCCATCTCCCATCAAAAAATATCCACGAAATCCAGCAACTTTTGTACCTCGTTCAAGGTCAATCATGCCAAGCGCCAGCATGAGATCAACATGAGACTTTGGAGTAAAAGAAAATACCGGTGTCTCTCCCCATTTTTTTATCTCCACGTTGTCAGCGTCGCTATCACCGACTGGCACTGACATATCGGGGATGTTTGGCACCTCCACCATTAGGAGCTGCCATTCCTTCATGATTCCTTTGAGCTCCTCCTCTTCTTTTTGAAGCGCTTCTTTTACTGTACGCATAGACTCAATATATTCGAGTTTGAGAGTAGAGTTCTGCTCACGAGCAATTTTATCGCTCATCTCATTTTGTTGAGCACGCTTATCTTCCACCTTGAGAAGCATTTCACGACGTTTGTCGTCGACCGTAATCAGTGCGTCAATGTCTACTTTGACGTGCTTTTTCTTGGCGCCTGCCTTGATAATGTCACTATTTTCTCTGATGAATTTAATGTCGAGCATAATCTCAATATATGATTATTATGTGGATATGGTACCAAACATTGCTATAATAGAGAAATATGGCGTACGACATTATAGAAATGTCAGATTCCGAATTTCCCGCCCTTCTTTCTGAAATACCGGATAGTCCAAAGAAACTCTTTTATGCTGGGAAATTTGCTCCCGATGCACACAAACTCCTATGCATTGTAGGATCGAGAAAATATACTCCCTATGGAAAAGAGGTCTGCGAGAAGCTCATTGCGGACCTCGCTGGATATCCTGTCTCTATAGTATCGGGGCTGGCGCTCGGTATTGACTCTATTGCGCATCGTGCAGCGCTTATGCACAAACTCCACACCATTGCAGTGCCGGGATCGGGACTTTCAGCCTCCGTACTCTACCCTCGCTCGCATGTGCAACTGGCAGAAGAAATCGTAAAGTCAGGAGGTATGCTCCTTTCAGAATTTGAACATGACTTTTCTGCAACACCGTGGAGTTTTCCGCAGAGAAACCGTATCATGGCAGGCATCTCACATGCAGTGCTTGTCATTGAAGCTGAAATAAAATCTGGAACCCTCATAACCTCTCGTCTTGCGACGGATTATAACCGCGAGGTGATGACAATCCCTGGATCGATATTTTCGCACAGCTCGGCCGGTCCTCACATGCTCATACGCCTTGGCGCTACACCAATAACCTGCGGAAATGATATCTTGAATTCCCTTGGCATTATTCCGCGAGGTGGAGACACCGATTCATTTAGAGATTACACAGACCTGAGTGATGAAGAAAAACGTATTGTGGGAATATTGACCGAGCCGCGTGAGAGGGACGAGCTCATCCGCCAAATCGGCCTCCCAACTCATGAAATAAATACTATGCTCACTGTCATGGAAATAAAGGGAATTATTGTGGAACGCATGGGAATGATTGAGTTGAAATAGTCTAGACTATTGATTCAGTACTTCCGCTTGGTTTACTGACGATTATCGTTGCTTTGCACCATCGATTTCTACCACTGAAGACAGTTGATACGTTGTTTCTATCCGATCTCACCATTGCAGTAGGAATAATAACTAGGCAATTCCTAGGAGCCTCAATTGATGAGGAGGGAGAGTCAGGATAAAGAGGGGTAAGTTGGAGCGCGCCGCGGATTTTTCCGGCGCTCTCTTTTTTTGTGTAGCTTATATATTATCTCGCTTGGCATTTCGTTATACCCATTTGCAATGCCATACTATATATAGTACTAATGATGAGACCTTCAAAACTATGGGAAAAAAACTCTTAATTGTAGAGTCTCCTGCGAAAGCAAAGACTATCTCAAAATATCTCGATGGCGAATACGATGTAGTCGCTTCGATTGGTCATGTTCGTGATCTGCCTAAAAATAATAAAAAGGCGATTGATATTCCGGGTGGTTTTATTCCGCACTACGAGATCAGTAAAGGGAAAGAAAAAGTGATTAGTGAAATCCGCAAGCTCGCTGGTGGCGCAAAAGATATCCTTCTTGCGACCGACCCCGACCGAGAAGGTGAGGCAATCGCATGGCACATCGCTGAAGCTGTGGGTATTAAAAATCCAAAGCGCGTCGTCTTTTATGAAATCACCAAGGACGCAGTAACTGAGGCGGTAAAACATCCCCGCAAAATTGATGACAATTTAAAGACGGCGCAAGAAGCGCGACGAGTGCTCGACCGCCTCGTGGGATACGACCTCTCAGGCCTTATTTGGAAAAAAGTACGCTACGGACTCTCTGCGGGGCGCGTGCAATCCCCGGCTCTCCGTATCATCATGGAGCGTGAGCGAGAAATTCGCGCGTTTATTCCTACTACCTTCTGGTCAATCAGCGGACTTTTTAACGCTGCAGCAATAACTGAACTGATATTTGTCTGTGATACCGAACCTACCGAAAAAGCAGAAGTGGATCGGATTGAATCAGTCGCCAAAAAAGAGGATTGGAAGATCAAAGATATGAAAGAAACAGAAGTGAAGCGTGCCCCGAAAGCCCCCTTCATCACTTCGACACTCCAACAAACCGCGAGTTCAAGGCTCGGCTTTTCTCCCTCACGCACCATGCAAATTGCGCAGAAGCTGTATGAAGCTGGCCTCATTACCTACATGCGTACCGATAGCACAAACCTCTCTGAGGTAGCGAAGAAACAAATCGCTCAGGTGATTACGAAAAAATATGGAGCTGATCTCCTTGAGCACCGCATCTACAGCAAAACAAGTAAAAACGCACAGGAAGCCCACGAAGCAATCAGACCGTCTGATGTTACAAAAGAAAATGCGGGAAACACTGAGGAGCAAAAGCGTCTATACAAACTCATCTGGCAGAGAGCTGTTGCATCACAAATGAGAGATGCAAAGATGCTCCGCACGAAAGTAACCGCAAATGTGACGAGCGACTCTATTCCCGACTTTGCCGTAAATGGATCACGGATTCTTTTTGACGGATGGCTCTCTGCCGACAGTGATGCTAAGCAGGAAGACGTGATGGTGCCTGTACTAGTCATCGGATCACCACTTTCACTCATTACGCTTTCTATCGAAGAAAAACAGACAACTCCACCACCGAGGTACTCTGAAGCAGGCCTCGTAAAAGAGCTCGAAAAACGCGGCATCGGCAGACCATCTACCTATGCATCTATCATAAAGACCATTGTCGACCGTGGCTATGTAGCAAAAGAACAGCGTTCACTCATCCCTACTGACACAGGGGACGTGGTCAGCTCATTTCTCGAAGAGAACTTTACCGACTACATTAGTGATTCATTTACCGCAGAAATGGAAGACAAGCTCGACGATATAGCAAATGGAAAAGCCAAGTATGTGAAGACTCTGAAAGATTTTTACGGACCATTTCAAAAAGAAGTGAAACTCAAAAGCACTACCGCGAAAATTACTAACCTCGGTGAAGCAGATTCAAAATGGAAATGTCCTAAGTGCGGAAAAGGGATGATCATCAAGCTTTCACGCCAAGGAAAGTTCCTATCGTGCGAAACCTTTCCAGACTGCACCGGAGCGCGCACCATCGATGGGACGGAGCTTGAAGGTCCGAAAGATACGGGAGAGCTTTGCCCTGAATGCGAAAAAGCCAACCTCGTAGAGCGTGACGGGCGCTTTGGCAGATTTATTGCGTGCGCTCGTTATCCTAAATGTAAATTTGTAAAAGAAGATCCCGAAGCACGAAAGAAACTCCTCACTGGTGTAAAATGCCCAGCGTGTAAAAACGGAGAAATGATGGAACGCAAAGGACGATTTGGAATATTTTATAGCTGTAGCGACTACCCTGATTGCAAAAACGCAATTAAAGCAAAACCAACTGGCCGAATTTGTACTGAATGTGGATCCCTCATGATGACTGGCACAAAAACCATCCCAGAACGTTGCTCAAACAAAACGTGCTTAATGCACAACCCACATAAATTATTAAAATAATAGTTTGTACATTAAGATGGTTTTTGTGAGCCGGAACGCCCGAGTGAAATGAGGCTGGGCTCAGCAGAGCCTAGAAGTGAGGCGGGGTCGCGGAATATTTCGAGCGACGGCGAGAATTGTATCTGTGACCTAAATCTATCCCAGAACGTTGCTCAAACAAAACGTGCTTAATGCACAACCCACATAAATTATTAAAATAATAGTTTGTACATTAAGATGGTTTTTGTGAGCCGGAACGCCCGAGTGAAATGAGGCTGGGCTCAGCAGAGCCTAGAAGTGAGGCGGGGTCGCGGAATATTTCGAGCGACGGCGAGAATTGTATCTGTGACCTAAATCTATCCCAGAACGTTGCTCAAACAAAACGTGCTTAATGCACAACCCACATAAATTCATAAAGTAGTCCAGGAAGTATGCAACCTTCGCTAGGTGCGTACAGAGTTTTTGTGAGACGTAGGCATATTCTTTCAGCAGAAAGAACGCCAAGTCGGGATCGCGAGTGATTTCGTTTGACGAAACAAAATCAACTTGTAATCGAAGACTATTCCCGAGCGAGGCAGTAGCAAGTCTTGCCGAAACCATAATCCGCATAAGTTAATGAAGTAATTTAGGAGTTTTAAGTTTAAATTTGTTAGCTTTAAATAAACACAATCAAAAAAATCTCCGCGATCGCAGAGATTTTTCTTTTTCTATTTACTTCTTACCACTTCTCTCCCGCATTTACTAAAAACTTAACACTAACGATTTGAAACTTCTCCGAGTGCTTGATCTACAATCGCCTTCAAGTTCTCATACGGTACTGCTCCAGGAATTGGAAATTTCCTTCCATTTTTTGCGATTACAATCCCCCACGGTGTTCCTTGCCCCCCTGTTTCGTTTGCATTATTTGCATCAGCTTCGATGCGCTCATCGAATTCGTTGCTGGTAATACAATTACCAAACTGCGCCTCATCAAATCCCAAACGTCGTGCAATACTTCGGACCGCGCCCTCATTCATTGTATTATCTGATTTTGTTATTTCGTATACCGTATCAGTAAAATTCCAAAAACCGTCATTTCCACCGAGCTTTTTTGCACACTCTGATGCCACAGCGACGAGCTTCGCATTTGGGTGTCTTTCGAGCGGTAAGTGCCTTTCTATCCATACAATTTTCCCCGTCACACCGTATTCATTATAAAGCCGTTGCATAGAGACATGGAAACGTTTGCAAAATGCGCACTCAAAATCTGAGTAAATGATTACTTGGACTGGCGCTTTTATATCTCCTCGAATGTGGTCGATGTCACTTACCTTTCGCACTTTTTCAATAGCCGGGAGCGCAACGTCTGTGTCGACTTGTTTTTTTCGCACACTTGAAAATGAGCCAAGGCCAATGAGTATTGCTAGCGCAATAACAAAGCTACCGAGAATCACGGCATGTGGCACTGTAAGTGTATGGGATTTCTCTTTTAAATTCTCAATCGCTTCTCCTTGATGCTCTGTTTCGTTCATATAAATAATGGTAATTAACTATTGAACCCAATTGTATCAAATATATGCAATATAAAAAACGGCTTGCAAAGTGCGATTCACTCGGTATATTGACATATATGGTAAGCATCAATGAAATCATAGGCCTCGTCGACACTCAGAATGTCGAGGAAATAGCCCTTATACAGAAGGCGTATGCATTTGCACAGAATGCGCACAAAGATCAGAAACGTTTCTCTGGAGAAGAATACTTCTTGCACCTTTCTGAAACAGCAAAGATCTTGGCGCAGTACGGCATGGGAGCAACCACCATTTCCGCAGGACTACTCCATGACACGCTTGAAGACACCGAGATTAGCGCTGAAAGTATAAAAAAAGAGTTCGGCTCTGAAATAGTATTTCTCGTAGAAGGTGTCACTAAGCTCGGTGGTCTTCGCTATCGAGGGAGCGACAAACACAATGAGAGCCTCCGAAAACTTTTTGTGGCAATATCGCAAGATATTCGAGTCCTTATGATCAAGCTTGCAGACCGCCTTCACAATATGCGAACACCCCATCACATTCCTGCCGAGAAGCAAAAACGTATCGCGACCGAGACACTCGAAATTTATGCACCGATTGCATATCGCCTTGGCATCAGAAAGCTTTCAAGAGAACTCGAAGACCTCGCATTTCCCTACGTATATCCAAAAGAGTACGCCACATTGACTAAAGAGCTCAAACAACGCTACGAGGAAAACGTAGATAGTGTCGAGAAATTTTTAAAGTCAGTAAAAAAAGCGCTCGCAAAAGAGAGCTTGATTGAAGTACGTACTGAGTATCGTGTGAAAGGAACGTGGAGTCTCTTTAAAAAGATGCAATCGAAGAAAAAGCATATCGAGGAAATTTATGACATTCTCGCTCTTCGCATCATGGTCAAGGGTATTGACGAATGCTATCGGGCCCTCGGCATTATCCACGGATCATGGCGTCCACTCCCAGGAAAAATCAAAGACTATA
The DNA here is from genome assembly GCA_964489565.1 of uncultured Candidatus Saccharibacteria bacterium. Lineage (GTDB taxonomy): Bacteria > Patescibacteriota > Minisyncoccia > Phycocordibacterales > Zambryskibacteraceae > CAYLHJ01. Next base: position 10,963 of record CAZAZG010000018.1, read on the forward strand.
TTGCGTTCCCAAAGCCAAACGGCTATCAAGGGCTCCACACGACAATCTTCACCGGAGATGGCAATATCGTTGAAGTACAAATTCGAACTGAGGACATGCACAAAGACTCTGAGTACGGAATCGCATCTCACATAGCATACAAATCGGGGAAAAAAGGAAAGATAAATGATAGCCTCGCATGGATCGAGCACCTCCTTCCGAAAACAGGAAGTTATGATGGAAGAGTTTCCGGAGCTACTCCAAATAAAGATGTGCCGAAGTGGATAAAGGAGCTTGTCGACCATCACTCCGCAGAGGGTGATCATGAGAAGTTTCGAGAAGGACTCCGGAGCGACTTTTTCGAACATCGTATTTTTGTCTTTACACCTCATGGTGATGTGGTTGATCTTCCCACTGGTTCAACACCTATTGATTTTGCCTATTCCATTCACTCAGATATTGGAAATCGTATGACGGGAGGAAAAATCAATGGAAAAATGGTTTCCCTTGATACCTCACTTCACAATGGTGACATTATCGAAATTCTGATACAAAAAGCTGGCAAGCCAAATGTAAAATGGATTGATATGGCAAAAACGACCATGGCAAAGCGTCATATCCGCACAGCACTCCATAAGCTAAAAAAGTAGTAGCTAAATAGAAAAATTACTGACCGAGTAGAGATCGGGCTCTTCTTCTTTTTCTTCTTTAGATCGGTCGTCAGCAAGATCAATATCAGTTGATGCACCAATTGCATCAACGAGGATCGCTATTTCGCCGTCACGCTCTGTAATTAATTGTTCGGGAGATTTATTGTGATTGTTTTGGATAAGATCAAGGAGGCTTCGGAGATCGTCGTTTGAGAAGAAATCAATCATGATCTTCCCGCCCACTTCCCTACGCTCAATCTGCACGCGTGTGCCGAGTGATTCACGAAGCTTCTCTTCGAGGTTTACGAGCTCCGGATCAAACATGCGTTCCTTCTTACGCACCTTATCGAAGGCGATTCTTCGAGCGATTCCTTCTGCCTCACGGACGGTGAGCTTCTTCATCATGATTTCTTTAAAGAGGACTGACTGCTCATCGACTCGGTCACACAGCATCAATAGTGGCCTGCTGTGACCTTCGGTAATTTTGCCTTGAGAAAGTGCCTCAAGAATGTCCGGCGGTAGTGCGAGCAGGCGAAGAGTGTTCGAGACATACTCACGACTCTTCCCTACCTTTGCAGCAATGACGATATGTTTAAATCCAAACTCGTTCGCAAGACGGCTAAATGCATGGGCACGATCTACCGCATTAAGGTCTTCACGTTGAATGTTCTCAATAATGGCGAGCTCGAGCTTCATAAGATCAGTATCGTCGCCAGTTTTAATGAGCACTGGCACCTGCTGGAGACCTGCGAGCTTTGATGCTCGCAGTCTGCGCTCACCTGCGATGAGTTCGTACTTTACTCCCATACCACCGTCAGGCTTTTCGAATTCTTTTCGAGTTACTACAAGGGCCTGGAGGACTCCGTACTGACGGATTGAATCAGAGAGACTCTGCAGTTCAGGCTGACTAAATTCTCTGCGAGGCTGGAATGGGTTTGGCTCTATCTTGTCGGTATCAATCCAGAAGATTGAATCATTATAAAATTGTGTCATATACAGATTTTAGCATGAAGAATAGGCTTCGTGCTAGTTTTATGGAAATTGAAAAAGTAGGCGAAATATAGTAGCGTAAGGATTCCTAGACAAAGGAAAATATGCTGGAGTAATTTGTGTACTTTAGGTAGGTATTTGAGACTAACGTTTTGGTAAATGAGTATGCCTAAGTGGTTGGTGTACTTTAAACGGGTATGGGTGATTAACGTTTTGGTAGATGAG
>CAZAZG010000019.1:0-12190 GCA_964489565.1 uncultured Candidatus Saccharibacteria bacterium
GTTAGTTGCTAATACCTCCATTCTATCTGTCCTACTTCAAAGGTAGCTGGGGGTCCTTTCATATTCTCCTTACTTTGCCCTAGGAGGCATCGTGAAGTCGGAAACTTTCACCGCAATATCAATTGTCCTTTCTGTCGGTGCGTATTTGCCCTATGTTCGGGCAATACTAACAGACCCGAAGGTAGTTCCGAATCTCGCGGGATGGGTCGTTTGGCTCATCGTCGATGCCTGCATGGCTGTAGCGCTTTGGTCTGTAGGAGCTCACAGCTCTGCCATGATGTTCATGGCATTCACTGCGGGCTCGACTCTGGTAATCCTTCTTTCTTTCAAGAAATCGGAAGGAAGTTTTACCCTCACAGAAAAAATTTACGTTGGGATTGCAATTCTCGGCGTGATTCTTTGGCAAGTCAGCGCGGACAAGAACCCTACTATCTCGGTGATTGCGAATGTTGTCGCAATGTTTATGGGCGGGCTTCCGACTGTGAAAAAGTCATTCTTCACTCCTCAGAGTGAAGACCCTCTTACGTGGTCAATCTTTTTTTGCGGGGGTATGTTCAACACCCTTGCAATCACGAAGTTTGATTTCGTGAACGCAGGTGCCACTCTGTTTGTGTGGGGACTGCAATCGGCAATCCTCATAGCACTGTACCTGGGAAATAGGAGAGAAAAAGCATCGCGCTAAGCGTATGTGCGAACACCGGAACCTTTCGAGGTCCCGATGTTTTCTTTTATACTTTTAATTCATTCAATTTTAATAAAAACACTTAAAAAATACTTCACTACAGCTAGGAGTATTAACAAATTCTCGTTTTCCAACAAAATATATATTCAATTCTGATCACCCATTTTATTCCTATCTTCTGTCTAATCTTTTGCAACAAATTTTCTAAAAACTTAAAACTGGGTCTACTTAAAACTATATATAAGTGAACTACCGTTCAATTATATTGTGGATAAAAGTGTAGGGGAGTGGGACCAAGTGTCATATACTTTGCATTAAGTGGGATGAAGTGGGATATAGACGATAAGCATAATACCTATGTTTTACCCACCCAGTCGTCGTACATATATTTTTGCTTTTTAGGATACGTGAATCATTAGCGTGTCTCACAAAAAAATATGTAACGACACCGACGGCTGGGTGATGACTTTATATTCGCTTTACTCGCTCAAAATTATCATGTTTATTGGCGAATATACCCATACTGTTGATGAGAAAAAAAGAATCTCATTGCCGTCAAAGTTCAAGAAAGATCTCGGGGCAAAAGTGATCATCACTAAAAGCCCTGACAATTGTCTTTTGGTATATCCGCAGAAAGCATGGGAAGGTATCGCTCAAAAGCTCGGTACGCTACCGATGGGACATCGTGACAATCGAGATTTCGGACGATTCATGCTTTCCGGCGCTCAGGAAGTCGAAGTGGACTCTACGGGCCGTATTCTAGTTCCGGATTTCCTTCGCGATTTCGCAGACCTCAAAAGCAAAGTGGTGTTCGCAGGTCTGTACGATCGTATTGAAATCTGGAACGAAAAAGACTGGACCGAAAAGCGAAAGCTTATCGAGAAGCAAGCAGACGGGATGGCGGAGAAGCTCGGCGGGATGGGGGTAATTTAGAGAAGTTTTAAGTAAAATGCGGTGTTACGTTTTATGTAGGTTGCGCCAACTAAAAACTAACAAGGTAATACTTAACACTAACTCTCCTGGTTTTTGAGGAAACATTTTCATATACCGACCAACATATTTTCTTCAATTACTTTTATGAAATCACTCATCCACACATCCGTTTTACTGCCAGAAGCAATCGAAGGACTCACCTTAGCAGACGGTGACATCGTCATTGATGGCACACTCGGTAGTGGTGGCCACACTGAAGCAATGCTCGCGAGCGGAAAAGATATCCAAGTCATTGGATTTGATCTCGACACAGAAGCGATTGAGCGCTCGCGGGAGAGACTTGGTACAGACAAGCGCGTAACGCTCGTCTGTGCAAGCTACCGCACCATGGCGAGCGTTGTGGATGGTCTTGGAGTCATAGGAGTAAACAAGGTGCTCTTCGATTTTGGATTCTCATCAGACCAAATCGAGACATCAGGACGAGGATTTTCCTTTCTTCGCGAGGAGCCCCTCATTATGACTTTCAAAGAAGCTCCAGGACCAAACGATTTGACTGCACACGAAATCGTAAACACCTGGGATGAGGATACGATTCGCGGAGTACTGAGGGGATACGGTGACGAACGTCATTCAGGAAGGATTGCGAAGGGAATCATGAAAGCAAGAGCTCTCGCGCCGATTGAAACCACGTTCCAGCTTGTCGAAATTATCCGCGCTTCTACTCCAAAAGAGTATGGAGTAAAAAAGATTCATCCCGCGACAAAAACCTTCCAAGCACTTCGCATCGCGGTCAATGACGAGCTCGGGGCAATCGCTGACGGTATTGATGCCGCGTTCCGGATCATTCCTAAGGGGGGCAAAATAGCTGCCATATCATTCCATTCTCACGAAGACCGCATCGTGAAACAAATGTTTAAAGCGTGGTCTCAGACAAAGTTTGCGACTGTTATCACCAAAAAGCCGGTGACTGCAAGTCCACGGGAACTCACATCAAATCCTCGTTCTCGCAGTGCCAAGCTTCGCATCATTGAGAAAAATTAAGCAAACAGAACACATGAAAACCTTCGCACTTACCATTCACACCAATCGCATTCTCTTTTTTATGCTCATCACACTTTCTCTGTGCGCATCGGTGTTCTATGCATATGGTATTACAAATGCGATACACAATGTTGCTGAGCGCCAGAACCTCGAGCGCGAGCTTTCCATCCACACCGCGCATGTCAGTGATCTTGAATTTCAATATTTAGCTCTCAAAAATACCGTTGATTTAAAAATGGCAGAGTCGCTCGGTTTTGCGACCGCTGATACTGCATATTATGTATCACGCCGTACATCTGTCGCTTACATTTCTCTCGCTGACCCAGCAAGTAGTGTTCGCTAGCCTGCTTCTGGCTTCTACTACTGTGATAAGCTATTTTCTATGAGCATCCCTCCATTCGCACCTTCACGGATTCGAACACTATCGCTTTTTGTTATTGCATTCGCACTTATACTCATTGTACGGCTGTATTTTCTGCAAGTTGTATCAGGCGACATCTACTCAAACAAAGCGGATAGGCAGTATCTCCAGTCCACGTACGATTATTTTGACCGCGGATCGATTTTCTTTCAAACTAAGGAAGGTGTGAACATCACTGCAGCGGGACTCAAGACCGGATTTATCCTTTCCATTACCCCAAAACTCATTGAAAACGCAGAAAGTGCCTACAATGCAATCAATCCACTCTTTGCAATTGATAAAGAGGATTTTTTCAAAAAAGCGAGTGCAAAAAGCGACCCCTATGAGGAAGTTGCGAATCGTATTCCCGTCAGTGTGGCTGACGCCATCACTAAACTCAAGATTCCGGGCGTTGCGCTATTTAAAGAGCGCTGGAGATATTATCCGGGTGACAATCTCGCATCTCACTCACTCGGGTTTATAGCCTATAAAGATACGGTAAAAGCCGGGCGCTATGGCCTCGAGAGATATTATGAAGATACCCTAAAGCGTAACAATGACAGCGTCTATGTAAACTTTTTTGCAGAGATTTTTCTCAATATTAAAAAAGGATTATCTGCAGATTCAAGTTTGGAAGGAGATTTAGTCACCTCAATCGAGCCGTCTGTAGAACAATATTTGCAGGAGCGACTCGAAAAGGTCAACGAGCAATACAAATCCGAATATACCGGAGGTATCATCATGGATCCTATGTCGGGAGAGATTTATGCCATGGCGATAGATCCAAGTTTCAATCCAAACAATCTTCAGGCAGAAAAAAATTCTGATATTTTTTCAAACCCACTTGTGGAGCGTGTGTACGAGATGGGATCTATTATAAAGCCTCTCACGATGGCTGCTGGTATAGACGCTGGCGCAGTGACCGCACTGACTACGTACAACGACACGGGCTCTGTCACCTTAAATAAAAAAACATTTAGCAACTATGATGGGAAGGCGAGAGGTGTTGTCAATATGCAGGCGGTCCTTGACCATTCACTGAATACCGGAGTCTCATTTGTCGTGCAAAAAATGGGCAAAGGAAAATTTGCGGACTACATGCGCAATTTTGGTATTGGCAGTGAAACAGGGATTGATCTGCCGAACGAAACCCACGGGCTTACTGACAACTTAAACAGCCCTCGCGACATTGAATACGCCACCGCATCATTTGGGCAGGGTATTGCTATGACACCAATAGAGACAGTGCGCGCACTCGCGGTGCTCGGCAATGGAGGTAAGCTCGTCAACCCACACCTCGGAAAAGAGATTCAGTTCAAAATCGGTGGGTCAAAAAAGATTTCCTATGGAATTGAAAAGCAAGTGATTAAAAAAGAAACATCTGAGGAGATTTCTCGCATGCTTGTGCATGTGGTGGACAACGCGCTCTTAAACGGTAAGGTAAAAATGGACCGCTATAGTATCGCCGCAAAAACGGGTACTGCACAGATTTCTATGGAAAACGGCAGGGGATATTATGAGGACCGCTACCTCCACTCGTTCTTTGGGTATTTACCCGCGTACAACCCACGCTTCATTGTATTCCTGTATACTGTGTATCCAAAAGGAGTAAAATACGCCTCGGAGACCCTGACAGTGCCATTTATGGATATCACCAAGTATTTGATAAACTATTACCAAATCCCGCCAGACCGGTAACAGCGAAAAGTGGATTACGAAATTCGAAAATCGACACAATACATATTAAAATTCTTGGATATTAGTTTCTCGATACTAACAACTGCTCATATGAAACAAATAGTGAAAGAAATTATCGTAGCGATTCTGACTTGGGAGGCAAAGGCAGTTTTACGAAAATATAAACCAAAAATCGTAGCCGTGACGGGGAGTGTCGGTAAGACCTCGACCAAAGATGCTATTTTCACGGTACTTTCTGAATTTTATTTTGTCCGAAAAAGTGAAAAGAGTTTTAATAGTGAAATTGGTGTACCGCTCACTATCCTCGGATGCCCGACTGGGTGGAACAATCCGCTCTTGTGGCTGAAAAATATTGCAGAAGGTCTCGCACTCATTCTCCTTCCGAATGTCTATCCGAAGTGGCTTGTGCTCGAAGTGGGAGCTGATAGGCCAGGGGATATTGAGTCGATTACGGATTGGCTAAGGCCGGATGTATCAGTGGTCACGCGTCTCTCTAAGGTGCCGGTCCATGTTGAGTTTTTTGAAAATGCAGCAGCGGTCTATCGCGAGAAAGCATTTCTCGTAAAAGCACTCAAAAAAGATGGAGTACTGATATTAAATAGTGATGATGAGGATGTGCTCGCATTCAAAGAGTTTTATGATGGACCAACACTACTATTTGGAACACACTCTGTTGCAGATGTGATCGGGACAAGCTTTGCGCTACTTACCGACGAAAAACAAGGGATGAAAAAGCCGAGCGGTGTGTCGTTTGATGTTTCGTACAAAGCGGAAAGAGGAACTGTCGAAGTGCATGGGGGGCTCGGCGTCCAGCAGATGTACCCAGCGCTCGCTGGTATAGCGGTTGCTATGTCTCAAGGTCTTGATCTAAAGAAGGCTATTGACGCTACGAAAAAACATCACACTTCACGCGGGCGGATGAAGATTGTTGCCGGCATAAAACAGACGACGATTATTGACGATTCGTACAATTCATCACCAGTAGCGCTTGCTGAGGCACTTCGTACCCTTCAGGACATTAAAACAAACGGACGAAAGATAGCCGTACTTGGAGATATGTTGGAGCTCGGCGCACACACGACAGAGGAGCACAAAAAAGCAGGGGAGCAGGCCTCAAAGACCGTATCCACGCTTTACACGGTGGGAGTGCGTGCGCGGGGTATTGCAGAGGGGGCACTCGTTGGCGGAATGCACGAGGAGAATATTTTTCAATATGAAGATTCACAGAAAGCGGGGAAGGACTTGGAGCTTAAGCTCATGGCGGGGGATATAGTTTTGGTCAAAGGATCGCAAGGTATTCGCATGGAAAAAGCGGTAGAAGAAATCATGGAAAACCCCGAGATGAAAGAAAGCCTGCTTGTAAGACAGGATAAGGAGTGGGAGAAAAGATAAGGGGGCAATGTTTTACGCAATACAGTTTTTCGTTTTAAGAGATGAAAGAAAAATACAAAGAGTCTGTACAAAAACATAAATATGTGCTATATTAGCCGAGGAAGTACAAAACCATAAAAACTCACTTGAGGAGGTGACAATGATCGATCGCATGGTGTTTGAGAAAACCGTATTAGCAAATGGTATTACGATCTACGGGAAAAGAACGGATGATCCATTCGTCCTGGCGAGGATTTACCTCCCCGTTGGGCACGCGCACAACACGGCAGGGGCCGTGCCCGGTACAGCTCATTTTCTTGAGCATATGGCCTGTGGTCGCAGTGAAGCTTTTCCTGAGCACGACGGCTTTAGTTCATTTGTTCATTCAAAAGGTGGTTATGATAATGCATATACATTTGATTTCCAGACCTCATTTGTTTTGGGAATCCCTAGTGTTGCCTTCAAATCTGCATTTCGGGGACTGGTGAGCTCTGCGTTCGAGCCGTTACTTCTCTCAGGTGATATTCCGAACGAGGTTTCGGTTATAAAAAATGAGAGAAATCGTAAAAGCATTTGGTGGCCAGGGGAAAATGAGCTCGGACTATACTGCAATACGGAGTGGCGGAACATGCTCACGGTGAGTCAGTCCCAAATCATGGGATCTGATGATGACTTGTTCTCGATGACCGCTCCAGATTTGCGGAAGTTCCATGCTCGCTACTTTGATCCCCGAGTGTCAGTGATCTTAGTCGGATCATATGATCTTGATTTCGTAGCTTGTGAGCTGTCACAGTATCAAACGCAGCTTCAAGTATCTGAAGTTGCATACTCTCCTATTCATTGGGTGAAAAGAGATTATCACGAGATTTTACTCGGGGAAGATTTGCAGTATAGGTACACAGTTGGTGGTATTCTGGAATCTCGCGATACGAAAGTTTTTTCTGCTTTGATCCTTATCTTCTCACTCCTCACGAGCTCTCCAGGTGGAAGATTGTATGAATGGCTCCGAAAAGAATTGGGGTGGTCATACGGTGTAAAAATGGACCTGACAATTGGGGGTCAAGGTGAACAAACAACATGGCAACTAGATTTGCCAGTCACTACCTACGAGCAATCACAGGCAGTTCGACGTGAGTTACACGGAAAGATTCTGGAAGCAATTTCTAATGACGGAGTAATTGCATCTGAGCAACGGCGTATACAGCTCGAAAATGTATTTCGCTGCCAATCTGCTTTCGATGTCATGGATCGAGCTGGTTTCGAGCTCGATTCGTTCGGAAAAATTATTTCAGAGGCCGAAGATGCAGAAACCAGTCGAGATTCCGCTAACAGTAATTTCTTGAGGACGGTGTACGAAGAGTTCATGTCACCTTGCGTCACAGGAGAGATACTGGTAATGCCGAAAGAGAATTAGAGCGTATCGGTCTATAAAAAATAGTAAGAGAGCCTGACCAGCTCTCTTTTTTTTGCTTTAATTATTAAATATTAGTTTATAGCTTTTAAATACTTACTGGTATTTAACGCCAAGTTCATTTAATATGACTGATTTAATGTCTTCATTGTTATTCAGGACAAACCATCTGAGTATTTCTCTAGTGTGGGAAACCAATAGATCATATTCTTTTTCTGTATAATTCTTTAAATTCCCTTTATGAATTAGATCTGCTCTTTAGTAAACTTTTTCTCTAATTCTGCACGTTCCCATTTTTCATCAGGTTCTGGAGAGTATGTTTCAACGCCTCCCTTGTTTGCAAGATGGGTTAGTAGCCCCATTCCTCCATGCATGAGAATTGCTTGCTTTTCATGTATTTCGTTCGGTCGCCTTCCACCTTCTACAAATGCAATTCTTTTTTGATGTTCTGTTTTAGTTAAAAATGCATTCCAAAACTTTTTTACTTCTAGCCATTGAGTATCATCGGGATCAAATGAATGACGTTCACCAAAATAATACAGAAAACTAGAACCTGCTTTTAGTGTAAGGAGATAAGGAGCTTTGTGTTCAATCTTTCGGTATTCATCGTAGGACATGAGAGGCATGTACGCAGTATATCAATTTACTATCTTTTCTTGAAAATTAATTTGATTCTTTGCGATATTTTGGTATTCTTTGCAACTAAGGCCCTACGCCCTAAGGTTAGGACAAGGCCTTCGAGAGGTGAGCTCGGGATAAGGGACCCGAGCGCAAGACCGGAGGCGGACGCGCAGAGGCGGGGTCGCGAGATTTTTCATCGGAAAAAGACTTGAGACAGAAAGTGCTCGAAGCTTCTGCAAGACCTTGAGCGTTTTGTACTCAAAATGTGAATGGTTGCAATGCGAGCAAGCGTAGCATTTCAAAGCCGGAGCGCGTCGGCGCGAGGTGGGGTCGCAAAATTTTCAGAAGAAAATATTTGTAACTACAGCTCCTGTAAGGAGGAAATCAGGGTGAGATAAACTATGTGCTACATGGCCCTACGCCCTAAGGTTAGGACAAGGCCTTCGAGAGGTGAAGAAGCGAGTGCTCGAAGCTTCTGCAAGACCTTGAGCGTTTTGTACTCAAAATGTGAATGGTTGCAATGCGAGCAAGCGTAGCATTTCAAAGCCGGAGCGCGTCGGCGCGAGGTGGGGTCGCAAAATTTTCAGAAGAAAATATTTGTAACTACAGCTCCTGTAAGGAGGAAATCAGGGTGAGATAAACTATGTGCTACATGGCCCTACGCCCTAAGGTTAGGACAAGGCCTTCGAGAGGTGAAGAAGCGAGTGCTCGAAGCTTCTGCAAGACCTTGAGCGTTTTTTACTCAAAATGTGAATGGTGTACAGCTCCTGTAAGGAGGAAATCAGGGTGAGATAAACTATGTGCTACACGGCCCTATCGTCTAACGGTTAGGACAAGGCCTTCTCAAGGCTTAAATCAGAGTTCGATTCTCTGTAGGGTCACAAATTAAAGCCGCCTTTGGGTGGTCTTTTATTTGTGCCCTAAGCAGAGTTGAGAATTCTGCGTCAGGGAACCGAAAACCTTTTGAGCCTAAAATTGATTTCAAGAAAATTTTAGCCAAAAGGTGTACTGATCGTGTAACGATCGATATTCTCTGTAAGGTCATATTTCAAAAAGCTATATTTAAAGAAAGATTTTCATGCACCACTTAAAGTGTTCAGAACTTTGAGATAATCACTAAATGGAAAAAGTTGAAAACTGGAATGAAGATAGAGAACAGCAAATTGAGAAACTCGTTGATTATCTGCATCGCATCAATGCATTTGAGTTTTTCCAAAAATTAAAAAGTGATCCTGAATTGTCTGAAAGCGTAAAATTTGAAGATTTTACAGACTTCCTAATCAGGATAAATGGAATTGTTAGAGATATACCTATTTCGGAGCGAGAATTTGATGGTGACGGAGTAGGGCTTCGTGGACCTACGGGTGATAGGGCGTTAGTTCCAAAACAAGAAGACAAAGAAGAACTTTTACATAAAGCATTTTCTGCTCGATTGTACCTTAAATATCCAGAAGATATTGCTTATATACTTCCCTGTATTATAACAGCCGTGCATCCTTTTGCTGATGGCAATGGCAGAACCAGCCGCGTATTGTACTTGTTACTCGCAAAAGATTCTTCTCCAGAGGTAATTGATGACGATCTTCGCACCGCACTTGATAAGAATGGACGTTCTGATTCATTTGATATAAATCCTTCCTATATAAACAGTGCTATTCAGAACGTAATCCTTAAAAAATATGGAATTGTGAATCACCAATTTCCAGAAGGGCTGACGCGATATCGCACAAACGAAAGCCCTCAGAGTGAGGAAGCTAAAACTTTTTTCAATATATTTAATACTGAGAGTGAATTTTGTTTCATTGCAATGTACGAATTTTTAAAATCTACAGGAAAGTTTGCATCTGTTGTGAAAACAAAAGACGATTTTCCTGATTTCGACTTAGAAGAAAACTACAAGGCTATTTCTCCTTCAAAAATGGAATCTGCCCTTACTCAAGATGAGTGGGCAAATCTTTTGAATGAATATTACAAAATAAAAAGAGAATCAGTTGAGGTTCTTCTTGATATATTTGTTAATCCAGATGATTATAAACTAGATAATTCTGACTTAACGCTAAGGGATCAACTAATTAGTAAGGTGCGACAAAATTTGCTAGACAATCAATTGTGAAAGCGCAAAGACACTTAATCCTATACAATCCCCCCCCTCTCTTTTACTAGTTCTGAAAGCCACGCAATGGGTTCACAAATTAAAGCCACCTTTGGGTGGTCTTTTATTTGTGATCTAAACAGAGTTAGGAATTCTGCGTCAGGGAATCGAAAACCTTTTGAGCCTAAAATTGATTTCAAGAAAATTTTAGCCAAAAGGTGTACTGATCGTGTAACGATCGCTAGTCCCTGTAGGGTCACAAGAAAATAATCCGCTTTATACGCATTTTTCCGTGATCACTAAGCTCGTACTTGAGTACGAGCGTCAGGGAATCGAAAAGGTTCTCCCATATTTGCGAACTTGTATTGAAGTATCAAGACCACAAACCTTGCACTTCTACTCCAATGAGCATACTTAATATCAATGAAGCTTCATAAGCAATACATACAACTTGGTTTTACCAACCTGCTATTGCTAGCCATTGGTGGCTACGCAGTCTACACCCAGCGCTATGAGATGTTGTTCTCTATCTTCCTGATGCTCCTAATCTCGTTACTGCCCCATTTTTTAAAAGGGAAATACAATATTCACGTACCGGTAGTCTTTATCTATTCCACCATAGTATTTATTTTCCTATCTGTGTTCCTTGGTCAATTTGGAGGGCTTTATGACAGGTGGCATTGGTGGGATTCTTTTCTCCATTATATATCAGCGGTATCGTTCGGATTTACTGGTTTTGTTCTTATTTACGTTTATTATGTCCACAATAAACTTAAAATACCCCAAAAGCTGATACTTATCCTTGCTTTCTTCTTTTGCCTTGGGATTGGAGGGTTGTGGGAAATTATTGAGTATGGAATTGATAATGCACTTGGCACCAGTATGCAAGCAAACAGTCTCGATGACACGATGATTGATTTAATTATTGGTGCACTCGGCGGGCTTACTGCGACCATCATGTGCTCACTATATCTTAGCCGATCCCATGTCCCCGTCATCGATTCTGTCGTAGAAGCAATAACCAAAGAAACCGTCGCAGAAAATAAAGCTCCCGCGATTGCGGTAACCAACAAGGAGGTTTTAAGTTAAAACGTGTAATATTAGGCTAGAGTACTTTCGGGAAAAGGTGATATTAATATTTTAGAAAATATCGCAAATTGGGACGAAACAATATTTTAATTGTCCTTGTCCCCATTTTCGCCACTCTTCAGTATCACGCTAAAATAGTCTCATGACTTATCAAGAATTTGTAAAAGAACTCAGTGAACGCTTTGGTGAAGAGAGGGGGGTGCTCATGGCGCTCCGTGCAGAGGTGGGTTTCCTCAGGCGATACCTTGAACTGCGAGATGGAACTGAGTTTATAAACCTCCAGACTGAAATGATTCAAGATTTTCTCAAACGACATCCGAAATAATTGTATTTACAAGGTCAATGTCCCACACTTCTTCGTGTTGAATTTGTAGTTGTAATATTCTGAAAACAGTTGGCTCCCGAAATTTTATCTGCAAATCGAAGGGGTTTAAGGTTCTGTGTAGTTTGGTCCGATAGTAGCCACGCTACTATCGGACTTTTAGCTTCATGGCAAAAAACTCCGCGCCAGAGTACTGGCGCGGAGTCGCTTACACTTGCTGCTAGAGGAATCCATCTCATAACAGCACGGAACACCCTCGTATTGCACCTGACTGGTGCTAGAAAGCGCTGTCCTCAGTAGCCTTGGTCTCAAGAAGTATGCGCTTCATTTCGTTTCTGTGATTGGTGTTTTTAAACCGTATAACTCCAATTGAAGCAATGATTACAAAAACAACTGCTATAAGGATGATTTCCACCAGGGTACATACACGACGAGTGGTCGACATTTCGTTCTCCAAAGGGGGTAAAACGGATGCGAGCTTTTTCTTCCAAAATAATATCATATTTTCCCCAAAAGTATAGAGTCGAAAA
>CAZAZG010000020.1:0-11653 GCA_964489565.1 uncultured Candidatus Saccharibacteria bacterium
TGAGACTTGCAAACACAACACTAGAAAGCAGACTGATAATAGATATCACCACAAGAAGTTCGACCAACGTAAAACCATTTTTATATTTTATCATAGGAAAAAAAATGTGCGCTCGGCAGGAATATCGGTCGTTACACGACCAGTAGACCTTCTGGCTAAAATTTTGCGACCTAAATTTTAGACTCAAAAGGTTTTCGATTCCTGCACAGAGGCCTACCCACACCTCCTCAAGAGACACATTTTTGTTTCGGAAAAAATGTGCTCTCGGCAGGAATCGAACCTACAATTACCCCTTAGGACGGGGCAGTTATATCCATTTAACTACGAGAGCGTGTGGTCACTATAGTACACAATTTGGAGAATGAAAAACACCCAGCTCATCCGTAAAGAATGAGCTGGGTGTTTTTCCATCTTAGCTTGAAATCCCAAGAAGTTCAGAGAGCCTTGCTTTATCAAAGCCTACCACCACTTCTCCGTCTACTACAATCACAGGTACTCCCATCTGCCCACTTTTTTCGATCATCTCTGCCCTTTTTGCAGTATCAGATGCGACATCAAACACCTCGAACGCTACATTATTATTCTTGAAAAAATCTTTTGCCGCATTGCAGTATGTGCATGTCGGAGTCGAATACATTACAATATTTTTCATTTCACTTAACATGTAAATTGATAAGAACAATCAGTATACCATGGCAGAAAAAAAGATATCAATGCTAATAAAGAGAACGTAAGAATTCTGTAACGAAATTGAACAATGATCTCTTTCTCAACTCCGGTAAACCGGAACTTTGGATTTCATCCACAATCATAATGACGTTTTCCCCTGATCTTGCCACATTGAATTTCTCTCGAATCTCTCGTTCTACACCCTCAGAGGTTTGTAAATGTTCGATAGCTTGAGTAAGTTCTATTTCTCGTTTTTGCGCTTCACCCAAGCTCTCCTTTACTCGTAACAAATCCGCACTACTCTGTACCTGTTTCTGATACACCCCCCATGCTCCCCGTATCAGGAAAATAGTGACCATGAGAAGTACGAAAAAAGCTACCCGAGAGGTAAGCATTTTTCTCATCTTTTTTCGTTGTTGAAAATTATGCATATTTAAAGTAATATACTTCATTATACATACAATATTACCTTCATGTTTCTCAACCCAAAACACAAAAAACGAATCTCATTCATCTGGTCAATCATTTGCGTCTTTATCATCCTCAGTATGGTACTTCTCTATCTGCCTGGGTTGTTATAGAAGAGGTATCTGCACTTTGCGCGTAAAGCAGTCTGGACAATGGAAAGTAGTAAACTTCTCGGAATGTAAGATATCGATGCAAAATCACTTGGCGGTTAAACCGCCAAGTGATTTTGCATATCAGCAATCTTGAAATATTATCCTTCAAATCAACTTCGTGATGTTAGTCTGACTTCATCATCTTCATAAATACATCGTGTGGAATATCCACTGTTCCGAGAGCTTTCATCTTCTTTTTTCCCTTTTTTTGCTTATCACGCAATTTCATCTTTCGGGTAATATCCCCCCCGTACATATGCTGGGTTACATCTTTTTTCATCGCAGAAAGTGTTCGCGATGAGATAATTCTTCCCAGTGCCTTTCCTTGAATTTTTGCAACGAACATTTGCCGTGGCAGCACTCCAAAAAGTTTTTCGACTGCTGACTCCGCTTCCTCTTCCACAAGTCTCCGCGCAACGATGCGAGAAAATGCTGGTACGATTTCATCCGCCACAAGTATATCAAGCCGGACCACATCCGCGGAGCGGAGCTCTGTGACTTCATATGACATTGATGCATAGCCAGATGAAACACTTTTCACCTGATCAAAAAAGTTTCGCATCAGTTCACGAAGTGGCATCTCGAGAGTAAGCCTGGTTCTATTATCACCAAAGCTTTCTGTGTCAACAATTTGTGACTCGTGATCATACAGAATCTGCATGAGCGAACTTACATACGAAGACGGAGTGATGATGGTGGCGAGAACCCACGGCTCAAACACTTCGACGATATCGCCGTCTTCAGGAAAGTTTACCGCAGAATACACAATCACCCGTTTCCCTTGCCTCGTTTGCACTTCGTAGGTAATGCTCGGAGTTGTAATGATAAGAGAAAGATCAAATTCGCGTTTCAATCTCTCAGTTACAATTTCTAAGTGAAGCATTCCAAGACAGCCACATCGATATCCCCTCCCGAGAGCGCCGGAAGTCTCTTCTTCATAAGTAAATGACGAGTCAGAAAGTTTGAGCCGAGAAAGTGCCAATTTTAAATCAGGAAAATTATCCTGACTTTCAGGATAGAGTGAAGCCCATACTACAGGCCGGGGGCTCATGTAACCAGGGAGCGCTTCGAGCTTTCCTCCGAAGATGCCAATGGTGTCTCCAACGGACGCAATGCCAGGCTCTTTAATTCCGGTCACTAAGTAACCGATCTCTCCGGACTTCAGCTCATCGCACGCAGTTTCTTCTGGTGAAAATGTGCCAACCTCCATCGGAGCGAACCGCTGATTGGAAGCTTTGAAAAGAAGACCTTGAGACTTTGACACTTTCCCATTTACCACACGTACAAACACAATCACTCCTTTATGATTTGAATATTTAAAATCAAATACCAGCCCGCGAAACTCACTCGTATCGCCGTCTGAGTGAGGTGGTGGGACTTTAGTGATTACTTCTTCAAAAAGCTCTTCCACGCCCAAACCTGTTTTCCCCGAAACTTCAAGAATTGTAGAGACGTCCACACCGATCAATTTGGCAACTTCCGCTTTCACTTCAGAGACTCTCGCAAGTGGTGAATCTACTTTTGAAACCACCGGAATAATAACGAGTCCCGCTTCTTGTGCCATGCCAAGGGTGGTCAGCGTTTGAGCCTGGACACCTTGCGTTGCGTCTACGAGTAAAATTGAGCCTTCCACTGCTTTAAGCGCTCGTGAAACTTCGTATGAAAAATCGATATGTCCAGGTGTATCGATAAGGTTTAATACATATTTTTCTCCATCATGGGTATAATCCATGCGTACTGGCTGCATTTTAATGGTAATACCTCGCTCACGCTCAAGCTCCATAGAATCGAGCACTTGATCGCGCATTTTTCGTATTTCTACGGTATGCGTAATTTCAAGCATACGATCGGCAAGTGTGGACTTCCCGTGGTCAATATGGGCGATGATAGAAAAGTTGCGGATATGGTTCATGCCGGGTCATTCTAGCTGATGTCGTCACACAAATCAAAGAAAAAACCTTCTCTTATCGTATTCCTCTACTTTGCTTTGCGGCATTACACAAGCTCACTATCAGGCGAGATAATCTTACTCCTCCAGAATTTTTGTTTTACCGTGCCAAATACCGCGGTGAGCTCTGGACTCTTGAGGAGTGAGAGTGTGGCTACAAAAACCAAAATACCTAGGAGCGCAGAGACTGTAGCTTGCATCAACACTCCAAAAAACTTATCCAAACTAAATATCGTGCCAAAAAATCGTAAGGAGAGGAACGTCACAAAACCCATTACAATTGATGAAGAAGAGATCCGAAAAAGCGACGAAAGTAACGGTAACGAAAATCCTTTGCAGAGCTTGTGAAAAATAATCCAAATCCACACCCCCTCTATTAGACTCCCCAATGTAAAGCCAAGTGCCAGCATCGTGACCGATGCTCCAGGGATATCAGATATTTTAAGGAGCGATTCAATGAAATAACGAAAAAGTGAAAATGTATTGAAAAGGTGTACGAGGCCATAAGAGAAAAGAACCATAAGGGCGCTTGATGTGACCGTCACATAAAAGGGCTTTCCGGTCGATCCGAGCGCATAGAGGCCACGAACAAAAAGTAGTGTCAAAGCTTGGAGCACAAGAGACACACAAAAGAGTGCTAAGACGGCGGCAGTAAGTCTCGTCGCAGTCCAGTCAAATAGTCCTGCACCGAGCACTATACGGACGATGTGTGCACGTAAGACAATAAACA
This sequence comes from uncultured Candidatus Saccharibacteria bacterium, assembly GCA_964489565.1. GTDB lineage: Bacteria > Patescibacteriota > Minisyncoccia > Phycocordibacterales > Zambryskibacteraceae > CAYLHJ01. Next base: position 3,968 of record CAZAZG010000020.1, read on the forward strand.
AAACACTTGATGGCACCACCCAAAACAATATCTGTTGTGCAGAAGAGAGGAAATGCGATAAAAACTTATCCTTCTCTCCAGATGCGCTCAGCTTTGCGAGAGTCGGAAAAGCTGCCATAGAGTAGCTCACACCAAAAATCGAAAGTGGAACTGATTGCAAATTAAATGCCAGAGAAAAGACCGATATCGATCCTTTACTCATCAAGGATGCGAGAGAAAGGAGAAAAAAAATCGCCACATGAGACGCTGAGAGTATGATTGTACGAGCAAATGAAATCTTTGCCACCCTTTGGATATTTCGAAATTGAGGCTTCAGGGTAAATTTTGGAAGGAGTTGTAGATGAGCCACTGTCGGTACTTGAATGGCCAGATGGAGAAATGCTCCGAGTACTACCCCTAGTGCAAGACCTTGCAGTCCCAAGCGAGGGAACAAGACGACTACACCGAAAATAATGCCGAGATTGTACACCAGCGGGCTCATCGAATATACGAAGAATCGATTACGAGATTGAGTCAAACTCCCAAGAAGATTTGACACCCCGAGTAAAATTGGTGAGAGGAGTAGTATCCTCATTATACTAATAACTTGCACCTGCTCTTCTCCATCGAAACCAGGAAACACTGAGCGAATCAAAAACGGTGACAAGAGAAATACAACACCACTTACCAAAACAATAAATAACAAGAAGAACGAGAAGATATCATTGATAAATTGCCTTGCTTTCTCTTCCCCTTTCTCATACTCATTCACTAAAAAAGGAATGAGTATTGAGAGTGATACGAGCGACCCAATTGTCACAAAGAGAAAATCAGGAACGCGAAAGGCGGCGTAATAGAGATCAAGGCTCGGACCTGCGCCGAAAGTATAGGCGAGCAACTTATCGCGAACAAGCGCAAGAATCTGAGATAAAAATGCAAAAAACCCCAAGAGAAAGGCGGCCTGATGAAGACCACCTGTTTCTCGATGAAGTATTTTTAGTATTGCAGACACCATACCTCTTAATTCGTACTTAATCGCTATCTTAATTTTTCTGTTTTAGGGGAAGCTCTTTTCTTTTCTCTGGATTTGAGTCAATAGGTGCTTTTGCATTAGCAAATGCTCCCCTTCCCGCTTTAAGGTTTTCCAATATAAGCAACACTTCGGCACTTTCAGGATTAGAATTTGCGAGGTCAATAAATTGTATAATTGCATCAGGAGTTCTTCCGAGGTCAACGTATGCTAAACCGAGGAAATATTTGGCGTTTGCGTATTCTGATGCGAGAGCGATTGCTTGTTCAAAGCTTTTTGCGCTTCCAGCAAAATCTTTGTTGTTGTATTTAAGCAATCCAAGCTGGAATAGTAGACCCGCGTCCAGTGGTAATAACAATATAGTTGTTTGCAGTGAGTCAATAGATTGGAGGAGACGGCCTTCTGTGGCTTCGATTTGAGCGAGGAGGAAGTGTGCTTCAGCAAAATTCTGTTTCTCAGCAATCGCCTTGTTCGTAAATTCTCGCGCAAGTTTCAGATCCCCTTTAGATACTTCAAGCCTTGCGAGTTGCAGTTGCACTGCAGGACTGTGCGGATTTGTACCAAGCGCTTTTTCATAGGTATCCCGAGCACTTTCATACGCCCCTGGAATAGAGAGAGGCTTTGGAACCAATGAGCCGTACACCTGAGCGAGCACTAAGTAATTTTGGTAGCTTCGAGGATTCGCCTTGATTGCATTTTGCCCATTTACAATACTTGCAGAAACATATGTTTGAAATCCAGTTTGGAGATCTTTTTGTGAAATACCTTGTTGTGACAAAAGACTGCTGAGTCTTATGAGATTAAGCTCCGTAAGGCCTCGATAAAACATGTCGTACGGCTCGATAGAAATAGCGCGCATGATTGTTCGTTCAGCTTTTACCAGATCTTTATCAACACCATACTGGATTACTGCCCCTTGAAATACAATTTGAGAAACATTTTTTTGTAGCGTGGTGTAGCCGAGTGTAATAGTGCCGATAAGGAGAACGATGAGGGTAACAACAGCAACAAATGAGAGCTTTGGGTAGTGACTAAAAGAAATAGTTTTTTGTTTGAGAAGAGACACGCTGTAGAGCTGTGCGCAAAACAGTCCGATAAAGAACAATGTGAGGTAGCTATTTACGGTACTTGGTACGTATACGACACTCATCACAAGCAAGAATGCACTGAGAAGAAATGAGGAGACGAGAAGGAAACGAGTTGTCGTATCAGCTGATCGATAAAATAATGCCCGTATCCCATAGAGAAGCATGAGGCCGATAAGGAGTACCCACCAGAGCGCTCCAACGATACCTGTAGTGGCTACATATGTTGGAATGAGCCCTATCCCCGAAGAAAAACTCGAATCCCAAAATATGCTTTCATTGAGTGCGCGAGATTTCTGTAAAAACCAGTCGCTTGCAAACGTATTTGGCCCAGACCCAAAAAATAGATGATCTTTAAGTGTGCCGTATGCCACTTGAGAAGTAGCTTCCCATGATGGCCTAACTTCCACATGATTCGTGTTGAAAAAACCACTGATATTCTGACCAATTGACTGACCGAAGATAATAAACACAATAGCAACTACGCACACAGAAAGTGCCTTCCAAGAAATAGTACGAGCGCGAGAAACTCGCTCTTCTGCTTCATTGTAAGATCTTCCCCCACCCATATACATGTACAAAAAGAATAGTAATGAGAACGCGGCTATAACAATCCAAAGTGTAGAGAAGTTCACTATTGCAAGTAGCAGCACTGAAAGCGCCAAGGTCACATATGCAACAACTTTCATCAATGGCTTTAGCGCCATGAGCTCGAGTGCAAGGAGTGATCCGAAAAGAATGAGCGCAACGAAGACTCCAAAATCATTAAAGTTACCGATGAGATTTGCGGTAGTCCCCGAGAGAAAGCCGAACGAAAGCGCAGTTCCGCCCGACACAATTTTAATGATTTGATAAAGCGCGAGTGCGTAAAAAGAAACGAGAAATCCTACGTAGAGTCTCAGTGTCTGTTTGTGATCTTGGTAGAGCTGACTTGCGAGGAAAAACGCAATGCAAGAAACACCAATGAACACAGCGCTTCCCACTTCAAGACCATAACCAAAATAGGACATCACCCCTTGCCCAGAAAGCACCGCTGAGACAACTGCAGAAATTCCAATAAAAAGCACAGAAGATGAGAAGAGGTTTTTCGGAAATCTGAATCCACCCTCTTGAATTAAGGAGACGAGGTACACAGCAAGCGCAAGAAGGGTACTTATAGTGATTAAGAGACCTTTTGATATTTGGAGTGAAAACGCAGGATTCGGGATAACAAAGAAAGGGAGGATGATAGCCCCAATTCCAAGGATAAGATGTGCGACGTTTCGAATTTTCTTACTTGTATCTTCTGCGCTTGTAATTTCTGGTGCCAATTCGTCCATACAGGTATAAAATTAATTTGTTAATGTTCTGTATATGATACAAGATACAGTGCGCCATATCAAACCAAAATGTTGACAGTTTTATGGCTAAAAATATAGAAATATTGCCATAGAAAAAACCCGCTTTAGGCGAGTTTTTTCTATGGATGTTCCTTACGTCTATAAGCCGAATTCTGTATCCTCTATATATATCCAAAACAAAGGACGATAATCATTTATCTGGGCTACTTTTTACAAAGTAGCTCGAGCGGCACAAAGATACTTTGCAGTATCAGTACGGCCTTGCACGCAAATAAGGGTTTAGCCGTTTCAATCCCCCTCTTACGAGGAGGCATTACCCATATTTCGTGAGAAATAGGGGTACTCGCACCTTTCGGATTGAGCGTCACTGTTCGCACCTCGCAGGCTTTCAAATCCTTTCGAATCCGGCAACTCCTGGACGGGTATTACCCGCTACCATCCTCCCTACTTCTAGGGGCGTGTTCGGACTTTCCTCCCACTCTATTTCCATAGAGGAGCGATTATCCAACGTAAGAACGTATCAATTATACCACAAATACTACAAAAAGTGTACAGGGCAGCATATCTATGGCAAAAGTCCGTGGTTTAAGGTTTTTTTGGGATTGACGTGACTCCAGGTGCAAACGAATTTGGGTCGTCACCTAAAATGACAACACCCACTTCCACAATTTTATTTTTCTTTGGACTATAGAGAATCGCTCGTTTAGAGGTGGTGTACATCAGCACTTTGTCGCCAATTTCAGCACGCATAAAAAACTGTTGCTTTGTGAGTTGTGCAGGATCTGCAACTGTGGCAAATCTTGGTATCTCCCCTTCAGGTAATAATATGAGCTTGCTCACTGCACTCATAATTTCTTCGAGTGTCTCAACTTTTTGTGGTGCGCGCTCATCTGACTCAGCAGTACTTTTCCCCGCACGATGATTTTGAACAAGCAATACAATAGTACTTACAAGAAATAGGAGGGTGATGAAAGAAAGCGTTACGAGAATGATTTTTATTCTGCGTGGTAATACAAAATCTACCTCTTCGTAGATCTCTTCCTCGGCTGCGCTTTCTTGTTGGTGAACGTCCATATCACAATTATTTTACCCCGTTCCGTCTCATGGCTTGTACCACATTCGAGAGCTCTTTGAGATTTTCTACAAATAGAATTTTATCTTTGCTAATATACATCGCATCTTCTGGTCCATGTACTTCACCGCCTAGCTTTACCAGATTGAGATTGGAAGCATTTTCTCCGCCGTCAGCTGCACCCTGTTGAAGTGACTTTCCATATTTCAAATAATAGACATTGCGAAGCTCTGCAAATCTCCCATTGTGATTACTGAGCGTCCCAAAATACACCTGCCCATCAGCGAGGAATACTGCTTGAATGCGTCCTTCGGTAATCTCCGGCATATCGTTTGGAGTTTGAAACACAGAAACAAAAAGAACAGAGACGCCTGCAAGGAGAATTGCAATGATAATAAGCGTGTAAGATTTATTCATCAGTGTTTGAATTAGTTAATTTTTCAATAGTGACCGGGGTCAATGCGGTAATCGGCTTCCATGAACCACTGTCACCTTGTCCCCCTATAAGAAGATAGTACGTCCCCTTTGAGATCGAAGGTGGGAGTTCTTTGAGGTCGTAACTATACTGTCCCCCTGTGCAGTCAAAGGCTTTATTAAACACATACGAAGTCGGACTCTTATCGTAATCTTGAGCTTTTTGATAAATCAGCACAACGAAATACGGATCGGCACACTTCCCACTAATCGTGAGATCTCCTGTTACACTATCGGTGACGAACGTTGGGACTGCGTACACCTGCTTACTAACTGTTTTTTTACTGCCATCTTTTGCCCAATCTGGAGTGCTTTTTGTTGCAATAGCATTCCCTTCAATTGTAAAGGCGTATGTTTTTTCAGGTTCAAGATCTTGCGGTGTATATATTTGGACAGGTGGGGCTACCACAGGCGATGGCATGACAGTGGTTACCGGAACTACAGTTACTGGGTCGATTGGGAGAGTGCCAATTGGGCTCACTGGGTCAATAACAATGACAACGGCTGGAGGAGCTGTAGTGCCAACTTCTGGAGTAGTTGTTGCAGAAGCATTTGGATCAATTCCTGGTTGTACATTTGCCTCTTGAGGGTTTAGAGTGTTTTCCAAATTTGAGCCTTCAGCTGTTTGCTGTCCAGTCTCCATACCTTGAGGAAAAATCTGTATCGGAGAAACAACGCTTCCTAAGTCAATAAGAGGTGCTAGATTTTCCACAACAAATTCCCCTGTAAGTGGAGTGTTTTCGGCTGTTGGCTGAGTGCCGGAAAGAGTTGACACTTCCTGAGCAAAGACATGTATCGGCGCAATAAAGCATAGCGCTATTACAAGCGTTGAAGACGAGGTTTTCATGGTGATTGTATGAAAGAAGATATGATTCATAGGCCTGTATTATACTACTAATTTCCAAATGGTGAACGAAGCGGTACGTGCTGAAGCGATGTGGTTGCAGTAGTCACCGTTCCACTATTATTGTTTGGTCCGCAGAGATTTCTCTGTGTTCCTGTGTCGTTATACCCCATTTGGAAGTAAATTTGGCATCCCGAAATTGGTCGCGGATTAAACTGTAAAGAACGAATTTCGTTTTGTGTTAATGCTCTATTGAAATACATCCCCCACGCCATTTTTCCTGGAAAAGATGAACTATAGACTCCCACTTCATCTCGATTCCCAAACATAAAATTCCTTGATGAGTCGCTATCCACAGCTCCAGAACCATCAGTTGTTACACTGTATGTTCTTTCTGTTGCAAGCTGAGTTAGCGTTCCTTTGTATATGTTTACCACTTGACCTGCGCTAGCGGACGTATTAAACGTAGCTGCATAGTATACCCAACTACCTACAGTCCCAGTAAGCGGTGCATCGTTTGTAATGTATGAAACATTCACAGTTCTATCTGCAAGTACCTGAAGGTTCGTTGTGTCTGCTCCTGAATACCTAAAAATCCATCCATTTGAAATGCCATTATGTTTTGAGGCAATATTTCTTCCAGCCATTAATACTTCAGGCCTCACCCATACAATGACAGTCCAGGCGCTGAGAGTATTTATGGTTGAGTTTGCGGTAACAGTGAGTCGTGCGGGATTAACACCAAAGCTGAGCGCAGCATATGTTTGACTCGGAAGCGCGAGCATGAGAAGTAGCGCAAGTAGTAAAGTAATTGTTTTCATATTATCTGAGGTATTCAAAGAATGCTTGAGTAATCTGTGCGCCGTTTCCGAGTGTGTCGTTCGCATCAGCTCCGTTACGGGTGAGGTAGAACTCTACGGTATCACCCTTTGCAAAGTTCCCTGCAGTTACTGGCATACAAGCCTTCATACGGAAGTTTGCAGTTCCTGGTGCTGCCGCAGTAGTAGTTGATTGCTGAGCAAAGCTGCCTTGGTCAAGCGACGTGGTATTGTTGCCTCCGACCGATCGATACTCAAAGCTCCAAACGACGTTGCCTGTAGTGAGCCCTGTGGTCCAGATGATACACGCAACAGGGTTTGAGCTGAAATCTTCTGGGACTTGGAATGTTCCGTAAAATCCAGTCTTTGCCGTCGTCGATGATGCGACCGCTACCATATGCCCGAAGTTGTCGTTGGTTGCTTCGAGCACATATGGCTGGAACCATGAATCACCGCCAGTATCTGGCATTGCAAATGCGTTCAGCAGTGATACTGGTGTTCCTGTCGCGCCAGAGAAGCTTGTGATACAACGTGTCCACTCTGAGTTTTCAAAGCACCTAAACTGTCCGCTGTTACTGTTGTAATACATTGCGCCATTGGTACCAGCTGGATCGCCAGAAGTGTTTTTGGTATCGAGCACGAAGAGTCTTGGTGCGGCTGACCCAGTGCCAAGTCCCATTTGTACCTGATTATTGATGGTATCAATGGCGAGGATTTGCGGAGTTGAGGTCGATCCGATTATGAGCCCTGCGGTACTTGAAATTGAAGTACCGAATACTGAACCGAGCACTGGACCGTTGAATGTCGAGGTGGCAGTAGAATAAGAAATGAAGTTTGCCGCTGCCACTTCTCCCTGTACCGCAAAGCGAGTGTATGGAGTGGTTGTTCCGATGCCGACATTTCCACTCGTTCGATCAATAACAAAAAGTGGCGATGAAGTCCCGACGGTAAAGAGACCTCCTCCAAATGGTGTTGAAGTACCTATTGCAAGTCCCCCAGCAAAGGTACTTGTCGCGGTAGTTGATGTTGCATTGATAGAAGCAA
>CAZAZG010000021.1:0-11317 GCA_964489565.1 uncultured Candidatus Saccharibacteria bacterium
TGAATGTTCTCATATATCTTCATTATATGAGTTGCATTTCAAATGAGAATTTTCAACTTTCGCCTATCGATCTTTCACTTAAATTCGAGGTGCCACTTGCGAAATATAACGAGCTTCACAGTACAGAGTTTGATTATTAAAGAGGATTTGAAGGGAAAAGTTTCACTGCTCGTGATGGACTACACATTTAAACATCCAGGTGGCTCGTCACATACCACGCTCCGAGTTCCCGCCGAGACTGGCAAACTTGGAGAAAGTGTGTCCCAAACGATAATTCGTGGGCTCCGCGAAGAAATTGCAGAAAATGAAAATGACCCGAATTTCCGAGTTGAAATCATCGAGTTCAATACAGTTGAACTCGTACATGACGAGAACAATATAATGGGTTGTCATGCCAAGATTTCATTTTTAGTTCGCCACATGAGCGGAGAAATACGCAAGACCGTAAAGGCAGATTCGGAGAACTCCAACGAAATTCATGGAGTTCCGTTTTACACTGATCTAAGCGAGATCTTCAAAAAAGGTTATGGGCCGAAACTCCTGAAAGCTCACGGAGTGAGCATCGCAAGATACATCACACGACGCTTAGACTCCGACGTAGACTTTGCGTGGAGATACAACTCTCTGTCGCTCGAATTTTACATTGCAGTACAGGAGCCGACATCAGACGAACTCAGGCATGTCATCAAGTTTGTAGGCGATATGGTGCGAACCTGACCCCAACCCCCCATAATACCAAGCAGAGGCTTGGTATTATGGGGGGTTGTTTTTAACTTGCTTTTTTATTTAAACTGTGGTATTATGTACATATGCAAATCAACACTCAAATTTTCAAATCGATGGGAAAGGGGAAGAAAAATACTCTTGTAGCTTTTCTCATTGGAGTTTTTACAATACCTACTTCGGTTGTTATTGCTGAAAAACCAAGCAATATTATGCCTTACCCTGCGGAACTCTACGCGCAGTGTTTTGATGGTATCGACAACGATGGTGACGGAAAAATCGACCTTAAAGATAAAGACTGTCCTATCTGTCATGACGGCATCGACAACGATGGCGATGGGTTTATCGATATAAAAGATTCTGACTGTCCAAAAAATGACTCATGGAAAAGTGCTGCAGCTGCAGTCCTTGGATGGGATAGTGCTGAAGATGATTATGGAAGCCGATATGGTGGATCAATCCCTTCTGGTGGGTCAATCGGTGGTGGATCTATCGCCTCTGGTGGATCACTCGCATCCTGTACTCGCGTCGTAACATTCCCACGTCGTGTTCGAACTGCGACTGGGTATTACTATACCTATGAATATTATTGTGACACGGGAATTGCAAGTGGTGGAAGTATTGGTTCAAAATATGATGACTCGAACAAGTCATACTTCACCTCTGGTGGATCTATTCGTGCCGGTGGTGGACTCAGTGCGGGTGGATCTATTGCCTCTGGAGGATCACTTGGAGTAAATTCAAACTTAAACGCTGGCGGTAAAATTGCATCGGGCGGAATCATCCAAGCGGGTGGCAGTATCGCAGGCGGGTCTACTATCTCTGGTGGGTCCATCTCTACAGGCGGATCTATTGGAGGTGGCACACTCACCTCAGGTGGAAGAGTCGGAGCTAGTGGTATTCTAAGCTCAGGTGGATCTATAGGGGGAGGAACTCTTTCATCTAGTGGCACTTTAAGTACTGGCGGAACAATCGGTGGTGGCAACGCAAACGCTGGCGGTCAAATTTCTGCAGGTGGATCAATCGCAAGTGGTGGCACCATCTCATCTGGTGAATCACGCTAATTACCCATGAAGCAGAAAATAATCGCTATTGTCGGACCTACCGCATCGGGAAAAAGCTCGCTTGCAGTGATGCTCGCAAAGAAATATAACGGAGAGATCATCTCCGCAGACTCACGACAAATATACAAAGGTCTTGATATCGGCACCGGCAAAATCCTCCGCGACACAGAGCCTACTAAAAACTTAAAAAGTAAAACTGGTATCTTCCTACATTCGACTGTCCCCCACTACCTTATCGATATATGGAATCCAAAAAAATTTGTTTCTGTTTCTGAATACAAAGAGAAGGCAGAGCATGCGCTCGCGGATATAGTGAGCCGAGAAAAAGTACCCGTAGTATGTGGTGGTACTGGCTTTTACGTTGATACGTTTCTATTTGACCGCACACTTCCTCTTGTGGGGGCGAATCCAAAGCTTCGCACAAAGCTCGAGAATTTAAGCATGAAAAGTCTCGCGCAAAAATTGCAAACCCTTGATCCGAAGCGGGCGCAAACCATTGACCTCAAAAATCGTGTCCGCCTCATCCGAGCGCTCGAGATTATTGACGCGCTCGGAATTGTGCCCCCGCTCACGCAGTCACTTCCTTACGATGTATTGTTTATTGGACTTAAACCAAAAGAAGCTTGGCTGAAACAAAAAATCAGCATGAGACTCATGGAGAGAATGAAAGAAGGGATGGTCGTAGAAGCAAAAAAGCTCCATTCTAAAGGGGTCTCGTTTTCAAGAATGGAATCACTCGGCCTCGAGTACAAATATCTCGCACTATTCTTGCAGAAGAAGCTAACAAAAACAGACATGCTTCGCGATCTCGAGTCTGCAATCTGGCAGTACAGCAAACGCCAAATGACCTGGTTTCAAAAGAATAAGAAGATAATCTGGCTTGATCCAGCACTCAAGTCGACTGAAGCAAAAGCAAGCAAATTGGTGAAATATTTTCTCACTTAGTCATACCTGGAAATAGAGCCGAGAATTTGATAGGATAGCATTTCAATGCCACGGGTGATTAGTTTAGTGGTAGAACAGCGCTCTCCAAAAGCACTGGCGAGGGTTCGATTCCTTCATCGCCCGCAGATAGCAAGCCGATATTTCGGCTTGCGTGGAGGAATCGAAAAGGTTGAGTAAATCGCACGGAACGAAGTGAGTGAGGAGCGAACACTTGGAGCTTCGCATGACCGGACTGAGCAAAGACGAAGGAGGTGGGGTCGCAGGATTTTCAGTAGAAAGTACCTGTGATCGATACGAAACCTGTACTGCACCTGTAAGGCGAGATTTCCTTCATCGCCTCTATATGCAAAAAACCGGCACTGGCCGGTCTTTTACTTCTTCGCTTCCTTGAACACTATTCGCTTACGAAGCTTCTTGCTGTATTTTTTTAGCTCAATTTTACGCTCAACCTTCTTACGGTTTTTGCGGGTAAAGTAGACCTCTCCGGTCTCCTTATTCCTAAGCTGGATAAGCATATCTTGTGACATAGTGGTAAAAAGATACCATAGTCCGAATAAAATGCAAATCCAAAGACGGCTATATTTTGAAGTGTGTGACCTTGCTCGCAAACTTGATAAAATGCCATTTTTAGCTAGAATGATAACTATTGCGTCGGTGGTAGAGCGGTCAAATACAAGAGACTGTAAATCTCTCGCCTCCGGGCTACGAAGGTTCGAATCCTTCCCGGCGCACAACAAAAAACCTCTTTTGAGGATTTTTTTGTTTTTACTTCGCCCTACTCATCTTTCCTTTTGGATCAATGAGGCCTTCCGCCCAGAGACTCCCCCGCTTTCCCTTTTTTTCATCGAAGGTAAACTCTCCGTTTTTAAATCCTACCGATATCGTACCACCCTTCATGACCCCCTTTGAAATCATGAGTGACGCCACTGGGGTTAGAATACGATTTTGAATAATGCGCTTCAGTGGGCGCGCGCCATACTGAGGATTGTATCCATCCTTAGCGAGAAATTCGAGTGCCTCGTTTGAGATTTCAAGCGCAATATCCTTGTGAGCGAGACGCTCTACCACCTGCTTCACCTGAATAGTCACAATCTCACGCACCGCTTCTGGTGAGAGAATGTTGAAGAGAATAATATCGTCGAGACGGTTAATAAACTCTGGTCGGAAGCTTTCTTTGACCGCTTCCATGACCTTATCCTTTGCCTCATCATAGTTTTCTCTATCTGCACGTTTTTCTGCAAAGCCAATACGCTCCATCTTGTCTATATACTGCGCACCAATGTTTGAAGTCAGAATGATAACGGTATTTTTGAAGTTCACGGTGCGTCCCTTTGCATCCGTAAGGCGACCATTGTCGAGTACCTGAAGGAGGACGTTAAACACCTCTGGATGAGCTTTTTCAATCTCATCGAAGAGTATCACAGCATACGGGCGATGGCGCACGGTCTCCGTGAGACTTCCCCCTTCTTCGTGCCCCACATATCCTGGCGGCGCACCAATAAGCTTTGATACCGAGTGACGCTCCATAAATTCTGACATGTCGACACGGATGAGTGCTTTTTCATCGTCAAACATAAACTCGGCGAGCGCTTTGGTAAGCTCTGTTTTTCCTACGCCAGTAGGACCGAGGAAAATGAATGAGCCAATCGGACGATTCGGGTCTGAAATACCGGCACGTGATCGCTTCACTGTATCTGAAATTTTCTGGACCGCTTCGCTTTGCCCTACAATGCGCCTTTTTAGGAATTCTTCCATTCTTCCCAGCTTCTCAGCTTCTTCTTCGAGCATGCGAGAAACAGGAATACCCGTCCAGCGTGACACAATATCTGCAATGTCTTGTTCGGTAATCTCTTCTTTGAGAATCTGACGAGAGGTTTGGAGACGCTTTAAGCGCTTGCTTTTCCCATCAAGCTCTCGCTCGAGCTCTGGAATCTTGCCATAGCGAATCTCAGCTGCGGTAGAGAGGTCTGCACGAGCTTCAGCACCTTCTGCTTCGAGGCGAAGTGTTTCGAGATCTTTCTTGATTGATTTAATATCACCAACAGTTTCTTTTTCGTTCTTCCACTTGAGTTCAAGCTCAGAAGTTTTTTCTTTGTAGTCTGCAATACTCTGCTCGATATCTTTGATGCGCTGTTTAGTTTTTGGATTTTTGCTAGTCCCTACTTCTTTTTTGAGTGCCTCTCGTTCAATCTCAAGCTTCATAATTTTTGAATGAGTTTCTTCTAGCACGGGAGGCATATTCTCAAGGGAAATCTTGAGGTGTGATGCAGACTCATCAATCAGATCTACTGCCTTATCGGGCAAGAACCTATCGGTGATGTAGCGACTCGAGAGATTGACTGCAGCAATAATCGCATCATCGGTGATACGCACCCCATGATAAAGCTCGTACTTTTCTTTGAGTCCTCGGAGGATTGTGACGGCATCTTCCTGAGATGGCTCATTGACGAAAACTGGCTGAAAACGGCGTGTGAGCGCAGGATCTTTTTCGATATACTTTTGATATTCCTTGAGGGTGGTAGCACCGATTGCACGAAGCTCACCGCGGGCGAGCGCGGGCTTCAGCATATTTGACGCATCGAGTGATCCCTCGGCTGCACCAGCTCCAACAATCGAGTGAATCTCATCAATAAAGAGGACGATCTTCCCGTCAGCGCGCTCGATTTCTTTTAAAATATTTTTGAGGCGCTCTTCGAATTCTCCGCGGTATTTTGTACCAGCAATAAGAAGGCCGAGGTCGAGTGAGACGAGTTCCTTTTCCCGGAGTGACTCAGGGACGTTCCCATTTGCCATACGGACAGCTAAGCCTTCGACAATTGCGGTCTTTCCGACACCTGCTTCTCCGATAAGAATTGGATTATTCTTTGTGCGACGAGAAAGGATCTGGATGATGCGAGATATCTCATTATCGCGGCCAATCACTGGGTCGAGCTTGTTTGCAGCAGCGAGCTTTGTCAAACTGCGAGTATATTTTAAAATAGATTTTAATTTCTTTGGCTCTTTTTCTGTTTGGCTTTTTGATGTACGAAGTTCGGTGATCATCTTTGTGACCGTTGTATCGTCGAGCTTAAATTTGAGCAGAAGGTCATGTGCTGGTCCTGGAGTTTCTGAAGCAGAAAGGAAAAGGTGCTCGGTAGAGACAAATTCATCGCCCATTCCTTTGGCGATCTTTGGTCCATTATCAATAATCTGAGCGAGCTCAGGAGTGAGGAAAATCTGATATGACGGGCTCATGGTCGTCGAAGACTCGGCAGACTCCACAGATTCAAGAAGTGAGTCGGTAAGGAGGATTGTATCAACATCAAGACGGTCTAAAATAGATGCCACCATACTCTCCTCTTGAGTAATGAGGGCAATGAGTAGATGCATCGGGTTTACGTGGTTTTGACCCCGTTCAATAGCTAGCTCGTGCGCCTTACGAATCGCTTCTTTTGCTTTTGTGGTGAATTGTTGAAATGGTGGCATAGCTTGTAGCGTACAATAACTTATAAGTCCTAGTCAATACCGCACCTACATTCCACTTTTTTATTTTTTAAGATATTCCGGAATTAATTTCTGTACGAGAGCACTTGCTATGAATGATTGCTCTGTATCAGTGAATACTGTGCGAAGTCCGATGATTTCTCCTGAGAGATTAAGTAGAGGGCCACCGATTGTTTTTGCTTTTACTCCAATATCAGTATCGATAATCCCGATGTCTTTGCCATTTGCCTGGGGGTCAGAGATGCTGGTTATTCTGCCAATCGAGACTGAGTTCTTTTCTATACCATCAAGTGTGATGGCGCTTTGTCCAAGCTGAGGAGCTGCTCCAGAGAAGGCTGCGGGCTCTGCTGAGATGGTGCGATTTGACTCGAGGAGGATTTTGAAAAATGAAATTCCATTGGCATCATCTGGTCCGAGATATTTCATTGTGTACACTGTTCCATCTGCAAATGTTGCTGAGTATGATGTTGCTGTATTAGCATTGTCTCGCTTTCCCGAAACAACGAGCCCCCCTTTATCCACCAGCATCCCCATTCCATAGAATGGTGACACCCCGTCAACGAGCGCATTATCTTTAATTCTCACAATACTCTTTGCATTCTTTGCAATTGCCCCAATGACTTGATCTTCTTCTTTCACCACAACAGTGACTTGTTTTTCTTTCGGCCTTGGTTCTCCAATTTTCGCAGGAGTCACTTGTTCAATAGTACGCTCTACCACCCGGTTGATAATCTGAGTTACGCCGGCGGGCGCTTCTTGGAGGAGTGTAGTCGTAATAATGCCTGTACCAATCGAAGTGACGAAGGAAACAAGGAGCACAAGAAGGATGAGTTGGTTTTTGTTAAGTTCATTCATGGTTCCTTTATGATACGAAAAAAGTAGGATGCAATCAAGGAGAAATGAGAAAGGAAGATTCAAAAGAAAACAGGATATATATCGTAATTCAAGAATTATTACATGGATTAAGCACCTAGGTAGAGCTCTGAGGTTTATTATCTTTTATTTCAGAATTTCCGGAATGCATTTCACCAATCTTTGCACATGAGCTTTGGTGGTACTTCTTCCTAGGGTGATCCGAAGAGATGACCCGTCGCAATCTTTTCCACCAAGTGATTGGATTACTTTTGATCGCGGATCGTCTTTTTTGGTATTACACGAACTTGATGATGAGACGGCGATACCCCTCACATCGAGCTTTAAAACAAGAAACTCTGAGTCATGACCTAGGAAACAGATATTGATATTATTTGGTAGCCGGTTTTCTCTATCACCATTTACCTGAGCGCTTGGATTCGTACGAAGAATGGTATCGAGCGCAAATTCGCGGAGATTAGTGAGCCTCTTTCCTTCTTTTTTTATATCTTTCTGCACTATGGAGAGCGCTTTCGCTAATCCAATAATTCCTGCGACAAATTCTGTACCAGACCTACGTCCACCCTCTTGCCCACCGCCAACTTGCCTCGGTAAGAGAGTAACTCCCCTTTTGACGTAGAGCATGCCGATACCTTTTGGTCCATAGATTTTTCCCCCATCGATTGTCAACATATCAATGCCGAGTGAAAGCACATCGAGTGACAGGAAATTCCCCGCCTGGCTAGCGTCCGTATGAAACAGTGGCCCTGCCCCGTTAAAATAGCGTGCTATTTTTTTAGCGTTGTGCTTTTTGAAATACCGAATTACTTTTGCAATTTCTTTTATTGGCTGAATAGTGCCGATTTCATTGTTTGCATACATTACCGAGACAAGGACTGTCTGCGGAGTAAGGAGCTTGAGGATATCATCCGCTCTAACTCTTCCATCTTCATACACAGGAAGAAGTGAGACTATGCCTCCCCGCCTTTGAAACAATGCCGCGGCTTCCGTAATTGCTGAGTGCTCAAACGGAGATATAACGAGGTGAGGCTTAACTGCAGAACCATACGCTTTCATAATGTGACTGGAGAGTCCGAGAATTGCAAGATTGTCCGCCTCGGTACCGTTTGCAGTAAAGACTATTTCATCGGAATGTGCGCGGAGAATACGGGCAATCTCTGTGCGTGCGACGCCAATCGCTCGGTCTACCGCCACTCCTTCTGCATACAAAGCCGAAGGATTTGCGAAATGGACACTTGCGTACTGTGCCATCGATACAGAAACCTCAGGGAGAACTGGGGTTGCTGACGCATAGTCAAGAAAAATCCTCTCTGCTTTTTTAGGTTTCATATCGCACATTCATACCATTATTTTAACTATCTGTACATATTTTTGAGGAATATTTGAGTACAGATGCTTAGCAGACTGGGGAACAAAATTGCATTGCAAATACTGGTTTTTTGGGTATAATGACGCTCTAGTTCTTAAGAAAACCCAATGGCGTCTTTTACCCTCGATACTGCAAGCATGATTTATGTCCTCCTTGGACTTATTATTGTGCTCGTACTCTGGATTGCGAAACTCGAAATCCGGCTCCGAAAAATGCTTCGGGGTAAAGACGTTCACTCGATAGAAGACGCAGTAGTAAAGCTTCACGACGACATTGTGGGACTCAAAAAATTCCAAGGTGAATCAATCGAGTACCTCAAAAACATTGAAGCGAGACTCAAGCGAAGCATTCAAGCAGTTGAGACTATCCGCTTCAATCCATTTAAAGGAAGTGGTGAAGGGGGAAACCAGAGCTTTGCTACGGCGCTCCTTAGCGAAAAAGGTGACGGAGTAGTCATCTCAAGCTTGTACTCCCGCGACCGAGTTTCTGTCTTCTCAAAACCTCTCAAAAAATTTACCTCAGAGTTTGAGGTAACGCAGGAAGAAAAAGAAGTAATGAAAACTGCAAAAGAATCACTCGCATATCCACCAAAATAATAATGAAATCCGACTCATCTCAAACAAATATCAGTCGTCCGCCAGTCATTGTCGTGATGGGCCATATTGACCATGGAAAATCAACTCTTCTTGATTTCATTCGCAAGACAAACATTGTAGACAAAGAAGCGGGAGGCATCACTCAGCATATCTCTGCATACGAAGTGGTACACATCGGAAAAGATGGTGCCACTCACCCGATCACATTCCTCGACACTCCAGGACATGAGGCATTCCAATCAATGCGTGAGCGCGGAGCACTCGTAGCTGACATTGCCATTCTCGTCGTATCTGCTGAGGACGGTGTAAAGCAACAAACACTCGAAGCTCTCAAAGCTATTCGCGCCGACAAGCTCCCCTACATTGTTGCGATTAATAAAATTGACAGACCAGGCGCTGACATTGATCGCACCAAACAAAATCTCGCCGAGAATGATATCTACCTTGAAGGATATGGCGGTGATATTTCATTCGTCGCAATCTCTGCAAAAACTGGAGAAGGAATCCCTGAACTCCTCGATATGCTCCTTCTTGTGGCTGAGCTTGAAGCACTCACCGCAAACACCACCCATAGAGCAAAAGGCATAGTAATAGAAAGTAATCTTGATACCAAAAAAGGTATCACCGCAACAGCAATTATTCTCGACGGTACGATAGTGCGCGGACAGTTTGCTGTTTCTGGGAAAAGTATTTCTCCCCTTCGAATTATTGAAAACTTTGCTGGAAAGCCCATCGAGTTTGCCACCTTCTCAAGCCCTATCCGTATTATCGGCTGGGATATTCTGCCAAAAGTTGGCTCAGAATTTATCTGTTTTACTGATAAAAAAGATGCGCTCGCGCATGTGGCAAAGTACATTGACGCACCACTCCAAAACACTCGAGGAACTTACAACTCCGACATCACTATAGTACCGATTGTGATAAAAGCTGATACGGGTGGCAGTCTCGATGCCCTCGTTTATGAAATCGGCAAGCTTGGCACTGATCGTGTTTTGCCGAAAGTAGTACTCTCTAGCGTTGGACCAATTTCAGAAAATGATATTCGAGCTGCAGAAAATAATGACAATGCGTTTGTCCTTGGCTTTCATACAAAAATCGATTCTGGAGCAGAAGCACTCGCTCTCCGCCTCAATGTCGCAGTGCACACTTTTGATATTATCTATAAGCTCACAGAGTGGCTCGCGGTGGCGATTAAAGACCGCACTCCATCAATTGACGTTGAAGAGGTGGTCGGTGTTGCAAAGGTGCTCAAACTCTTTAGCAGTGTCAAAGACAAGCAAATTCTCGGAGGTCGCGTAGACTCAGGTGAAATCCGCCTGGGTGAAATGGTGCGTATTATGCGCCGAGAAGTAGAGATTAGTCGTGGAAGAATCCGTGAGCTCCAACAAGCAAAACAAAAAACTAGTACCGTAATACAAGGAAGTGAGTTTGGGGCAATGGTAGAGTCAAAATTTGAAATTGCAGCAGGCGACAAGCTCGAATGTATCGTGACCGCAAAACACTAATATGGAAGAAAAACGCACAAAAGAATACGTAGCAGCGCACGCAAAAGAAATTGAACGCAAATCTCGTCAGGCAAAACCGAAAACCTACCGTGCAGAAAAGCTCCCTGAGCTTTTGCGCCACCTTGCAGCGGACTTCATTCAGCGTGAATCAAACGGCACATCACTCGTGACCGTCACCCGTGCTGATATATCACCGAGTAATAAGCGAGTAATTATTTTATTTACCGTACTTCCTGAAGATAAGGAGCACTATGTGGTAGAGCTCCTCGACAGACGTAAGCGCGACTTCATGCAGTTTATCGACAAGCACGCTCGCATTGGACGCATGCCAGAAATTCAATTCCAAGTGGACAAAGGTGAAAAAAATCGACAAAAAATTGATTCTCTCCTTTCTGCTGAGTAATCTCTCTCCTTCAGAATAACGGAGTAATTTGATAGGATATTTATCATACTTAGCAAATGGTGGTTTTGTTTTCTAAGTTGAGACCTGAAGAGCCAAGTGCATGAGCAGAGCGAGAGGAAATTGTGCGAAGCTCTGGAGCTGAGAATGTGTAGGTTGTTATGTTTCGTAGGTGGAGAGTTATATAATGACCTAAGTTACCAAGTGCATGAGCAGAGCGAAAGGAAATTGTGCGAAGCTCTGGAGCTGAGAATGTGTAGGTTGTTATGTTTAGTTGGTGTAGAGTTTTACGATGACCTAGTGGCCAAGTGCATGAGCAGAGCGAAAGGAAATTGTGCGAAGCTCTGGAGCTGAGAATG
>CAZAZG010000022.1:0-11121 GCA_964489565.1 uncultured Candidatus Saccharibacteria bacterium
ATTACAATCGTATTTCTGAGACGAATGATGTAACAGAAAAAGCACGTCTCGAAAAGGTTTTTGCAAACGACCTCAAAAATCGCATTGTCGAGACCTCAAAATACATTCAGCCAGAGCAGGGAACACTCGAGTTTGCTTTTATGTTCATTCCTCATGAAGCGATTTATTATGATCTCCTCGTTGGAAAAGTGGGAGTAGACAACGATGAGAACCTCATCCAACGAGCGGCTGGAAAATATCATGTCATTATCGTCTCTCCTACCTCGTTTCTCGCATACCTGCAGACCGTGCTTCAAGGGCTCAATGCCATGCGTATTGAAGAGAAGGCGCAAGATATTATCAAGCGAGTAGGCGAGCTCAATAAGCATATGAAGTCATTTGATGAGTATCATGTAAAGCTCGGCAACGCTCTCTCAACTACCGTGAATCATTTTAATGCCTCACGAAAGGAATTTGGAAAGATTGATAAAGATGTCATGCGTATTACCGGAGCTGGTATGGAGCTCGACTCACTTCAGATAGATAAACCACTTGGGGATAACGAATAGTTGAACGGAAAGGTGGCCAGGTATATAGTAAAAAGGTCCCCAGCAAAGGTGGTGGCATAGATGAATGGTGACGCATGCTGGCGATTGTGCCGGCCAGTCAAAAAGGTTGTGATTGTCACAACTTGGAGTTTCACATTTAATCTAACGGAGAAAGTCGTGAACCATTCACGCACGTTGGCACGCCTTTAGTTTTAAAGTGAGGAAAATGTTGATCTATCACCAAGCATTCCTCAACTTCAATCTCTAAAGGTGGTGATTTTTCCAGCTGTAAGCCCTCATCTGGGGCTCTATCTTCACGTAGATTTCCTACACCTTTGCCGAGGGATCGGAGGCTCATCTTGGGCCTCCTTTC
Organism: uncultured Candidatus Saccharibacteria bacterium; assembly: GCA_964489565.1. Lineage (GTDB taxonomy): Bacteria > Patescibacteriota > Minisyncoccia > Phycocordibacterales > Zambryskibacteraceae > CAYLHJ01. The sequence goes on from CAZAZG010000022.1 coordinate 901, forward strand.
TATTTATATTAAAAAAGTCCAAGGGGGCTTGCAAAGAAGATAGATTTGTATAGAATAGAGCCCACTATGCCAAAAACGGCCACAAAAGAACCAAAGGTAGCGAAAAAGCCTGTAATAAAAAAAGCTCCAAAAGAGGGCGCATCTTCAACTTTTGCTGTAATTGCAACCGGAGGAAAGCAATACCGAGTTGCTGTCGGTGAACGAATAAAAATCGAAAAGATGATTGGTGAATATACTGAAGGTGACAAAATCACATTTTCTGATGTTCTTCTTGTTGATGATGGCTCTACTACAAAAATCGGTGAGCCCTACCTTGATGGCATCACAGTTACGGGCACTCTTTCAAAAATCGCTCGACACCAGAAAGTCATCGTTATTAAATACAAGCAAAAGAGTAGATACTTTAAGAAAAACGGACATCGTCAACCATTTTTTGAAATTACGATTGACTCGATTAACTAATTGAAATAAAAACGGCGCATCAGGCGCCGTTTTTATTTTGATTAGTTAGCTTTAAGTGAATGCAAATTCAGCCTTTATATATTTTTTTTGTTTAACTAAAACTTACCACTGCATCACTTAAAACTGAGACCTTCTCCTCCCTTCGAGCGCACTTTTCAGTGTCTCACTATCTGAATATTCAAGCTCAACACCGGTTGAGAGGCCACGACCCAGGGTCGAGACAGTTATATTTTTGAGCTCAGTAATTGGGCGAAGGTATGAGCGGACGATTTCCTCGGTATTTTCTCCATCTGGGTTTGCGTTCATGGCAACGATGAGCTCATCGATTGAATCTTTCTCGATACGTCTTGAGAGCTCGCGGAGTCGTATGCGCTTTTCGGGATCTTTATCTAAAATGGGGACACTTCCTCCTAATACGAAATAATAGCCATCGTAAACACCGGTTTTTTCAATGTGTTCAAAGTCTACGTCTCTGGCTAAAACGAGGAGCTTAGACTTGTCTTTATTCGGATCGGCACAGGTGGGGCAAATGTTTGTTTTACTGACATTTTTTGGGTAGTAGCGGTAACACTCCGAACATACCGATACGTCACGCTTTAGGCCTTCTACGAGCTCTACAAGCTGGCCTAGATACTCATTGTCACGGGTAAGGAGAAAGTAAACAAAGCGCTTTGCTTGGCGAGGACCAATGCCGGGGAAGTCAGAGAATAATTTCGTGAGTTTTTGGACAGAATTCATGGATGAGGAAGTGGGTTATAGCTCTTAGCTTATAGCTTTTTTTGGGAAAGGTAAATATCGTGTATTTGTATAAAAGCTCAGAGCTAACAGTTACGACCTTTCATCTCGCTTAGAAACTGTCGAGAGCCTTATCAGCAGGATTGTACCCACCTGCTTTGTCGATATTTTGGAACGTCACTTTCTTTTCGTTGAAGTAGAGGTCTGCCTTTCCGGTCTGACCGTTTCGATGCTTTTCGATTAATATCTCAGCAATGTTAGTACGTTCTGCTTCATCTTTGTATTTGTCTTCACGGTGAATAAACATCACCACGTCGGCATCTTGCTCGATAGAGCCTGAGTCGCGCAGGTCTGACAGGCGTGGACGCCCACCACGTTTTTCTACCTCACGAGAGAGCTGTGAGAGAGCGAGAACTGGCACATCGAGCTCACGGGCAAGGTTTTTGAGGGAGCGAGAAATTTCCGTCACTTGTTGTACCAAGTTGTCATTATTCTTGCTTGCGGTCGGCATCATCAGCTGAAGGTAGTCGACAACGATAAGCCCGAGACCTTTTTCACTCTTGAGTCGGCGCGCAACGGATCGCATTTTTAAAATATTGTTTCCTGGCTGATCGTCGATATAGATGGGTGCTTGTGAGAGGGTGTCGAGTGATTGGCGAATCGCAGCAAAGTCATTTTCGTGCGTAAGGTTTCCGGTTCGGAGTTTCCATGCATCAACGTTTGATTGTGAAGCGAGCATACGGTCGACGAGTTGCTGAGCGCTCATTTCTAGGGAGAAAATACCAACCGGTACATTGTGATTGACCGCAGCCTGGCGGGCAATGTCAAGGGCTAAGGCAGTCTTGCCCATCGATGGTCTCGCGGCAAGAATGATGAGGTCTGCTTTTTGAAGACCTGCAAGCTTGTTATCAATCTCGGTAAAGCCTGTCGGAATACCACGGAGCTCGCCCTTGTTGTTTTGCAAATTATCGAGTCGCTCCCACGCTCCTACGAGCTCTTCTTTCATGTGGACGAACTTATGACTTCCACCGAAGTTTGTGACCTCATACACTTTCTTCTCCGCTTGGTCGAGCGTTACTTCAAGGTCAGCTGATTCGTCAAAGCCAAGGTGTGCAATATATTCTGATGCATCGATGAGTCGGCGCATCATATTTTTCTTCTGCACGATTTCTGCATAGTGCTTGATGTTTGCCGAAGAGGGGACGGTGTTTACTATTTCGGTGAGATAGCTCGCTCCGCCTATCTGGTCGAGTAATTTCTTTTCTTTGAGCCGACTTGAGAGAGAAAGAAGGTCGATAGGATTTCGCTTTCCAAAGAGGTCGAGCATTGCTTCATAAATCGTCGCATGCCTTCCTGCATAAAAAGATTCGAGGCCGATGAGGTCCATTATTTCATAAATCGCTTCGGGGCGAAGCATGATAGAACCAAGCAGTGCCATCTCTGCTTCGAGACTCTGGGGAGGGATTCGTACCCTATCGCGAATGATATTGTCTGCCATGCGAGCATCTTAGCACGATTGGCAAACTCTAAGAAAAGGCCGAAACGAGGTATAAGCTGTGGGAAAGATGGGGAAAAGGAATGGGGAAGTTTTAATTCTTTATTTTTATGTTTTAAGTAATTTCTCACTTTCATATTTATGCATATAGCAGAAAGGGCTCGCAAAATTGAAATTTTCTAGTGACGTGTAATGTCGGGACTCTTATCACAAAACTTGACTTTATTGCTAAAAAATGCTATCGTTTTATCAGTAGGATCCTTCAAACAATTAGACCAAAGAGGTCGTGGATATGCCGGACAAACATGGGCAGCTTACGAGCGATGATTTCATCGCTCCGGCCGGACAGTACCGAATTATGAAGGAGGACGTGGAGGATGGCAGGCTGGAAATTGCAGTTGAAATCCCCAGTCTGAACTTTACAAGGGCTGTACTCATCCTGCAGATCTTGCGGGATAGTGAGCTCAACGGTGAAGCCCTCTTCACCCTCTGTGACGAAAAGGGGCCTGTCGACCCAGTGATAGCATCGACTTGGAATTAAAGCTGATTGACCGCGAGAAACCGCGAGATTTTTATCTCAACGCTTCTCGCGGTTTTCTTTTGCTAGCAAAGTTTGTAGACAAATTTGTCAACCTGCGAGGTTGACAAATTTACGAGACTCGAGAGATTTGCGGGCCTTCTGGCTTGTCTTCCACCATGTAACCTTTTTCTTTAAGTTCGTTACGAAGCTCATCTGACTTTGTAAAGTCTTTATTTCTTCGTGCGGTTTCTCTGGTATCAATTAGCTCACGAATTTCAACTGGAAGTGAAGCGGAATCAATGTGAGTTTCAGGAATGACAGCATGCTCAAGATTGAGACCAAGGACCGTGTCGAACATGGCAATAGTAGCTCGTTTGTTTTTTTCTGGCACCTCATTATCTTTTAAAAGTGTCCAAATAAGTGCGATTGCGAAAGACGTGTTTAAATCATCCTCGATTGAGTCAATGAATTGGTTTCTGTATGATTCATCAATCTCACCACCTTTCTCAAGAGATTGGACCTGTTTAATTAGGCTCATATAACCAATTTGAGCAGATAGAAGTGCATCCCAAGTAAAGTTCACCTGCGTAGAATAACGTGCTTGGAGGAGCCAATAGCGATAAGAGAGTGGAAGAAATCCTTTTTCCACTAATGTATTAAGGGTGATGAAGTTCTCGTCAGACTTCGCCATTTTACTGCCGTTTACTTGGACGTGGGCGCTGTGGAGCCAGAAATTTGCAAGAGGCTTTTCATTTGCCGATTCTGACTGGGCGATTTCATTGTTGTGGTGGGTAGGGATATGATCGATACCGCCCGTGTGAATATCGAATGTATCTCCGAGATATTTTTTTGCCATTGCAGAACACTCAATGTGCCAACCCGGAAACCCAGTCCCAAACGGAGTTTCCCATCCTTTCTCATCAAATTTCCAGAGTGCAAAGTCTCGGTAATTCTTTTTCTCCGGATTTGCCTCTACGCGGGCAACAGCCTCGCCTTCTTCCTCTTGTTTGATATTGCCGAGTTTTCCATATGCAGGAAATTTCGTAATGTCGAAATAGACGCCATCTGATGTCTCGTATGCAATACCTTTTTCAAACAACACCTCTATCATCTCGATATCTTCGGAGATATTGTCGCTCGCAAAAGGGAACTCAGACGGGCTCGTGATATTGAGGCTCTGCAAATCCTGTTTGAAATAGTGAAAATATCTATTTGCAACCTCACGCATGGCACTTCGAGTGAGGGGTTTTCCTTCGCGAATCAGTGCTTTGGTCATTTTGTCATCACCACTGTCGGAGTCGTTCGTAAGGTGGCCGACGTCAGTAATGTTGATTATCTGCCTTACCGTATAGCCCGAAAATTCAAGTGTTTTGCGGAGAATATCAGCAAAGACGTATGCGCGGAGGTTTCCAATATGCGCAAAGTTGTAGACGGTCGGTCCGCAATTGTACATAAGGGCTTTCCCTTGATGAATCGGCACAAACTCCTCAGTTTTTCCCGTTAGTGTATTGTGTAATTTCAGCATATTTTTCTGTAATCCGAATTTCAAGATTGAATCTACTTAAAACTTAAGTCCAACGGCTTACCATTGGCCCTTAGAACCATTTCCTATGCTTAAAGTACGCAAAAAGTCCCAAACCAGCAGAGATCATAATGGCAATAACATACCAAAAATCATTTTCTACTCCAATAATTGGTGATGATGCGGTGTTCATGCCAAATACAGACGAGATAAGGGTGAGAGGATATGTGACAAATGCCATAATGGTAAGGGTCTTCATAATTTCGTTTTGTTTGGTAGAGAGGAGTGAATTGTTGGTCTCACGGAGCTCATTTACAAATTCCATATTGCTGTGGAGTCCATTTGCAACTTTGCGATATTCATCGAGCACTTTTTGGGCATGATATGAAAAATGTTCACCAAAGAGTTTTCCACCAAAATGATCGAGTGATGTGAGGATTTCACTATGGAAGTCTGTTGCTTTACGGAAGTTTATGAGTTTGCGACTGACTTGTGAGAGACCGATGACCATCTCCTTTTCTTTTCCAGAAAAGATTCCTTGCTCGATTTTGTTGAGCCATCCTTCGATGTGTTCAAGCTCGTAAAAGAGCGCTTGGTAAATTTCTTTGATGATGCCAAAGAACATCACCCCAGTGCAGTCTTCTGCAAAGCCGCGATCGAGAATGCTGTTGACCTCAACCACTTTTGCAAAGCGCTCCATTGCCTCGATACTTTCGTAACGCGCAGTGATGAGAAAATTTTTCCCGATAATAAAGTCGACTTCTTGGCGAGTGTCTTCGCCTTGAGCGTGTTTAAAAACAGGGAAGTGGAGGATCATGTAAATATACTCCTTGTGCATGTCTACCCTCGATTTAAACGATGGGGAAATGAGTTCGTGGATTACACTCTGAGCTATGTCAAACTCATCTGAAATTCTAAGGACCTCTTCTTTAGTTGGGCTGACGATGTCTACCCACACTGATCCATTATGCGCATATCGATTAATCATTGATTAAAATTATATCACACCAATAGCGCCTAGCACTGCCCACGAGTTCTGGTATACTTGGATACATTGCTTTTTGCATATACGAATATTTTCAGGTTAACCAAACATTAATTCTTTCATGAAACCATATCAGAAACGAGTCTCCACCACGCTCCTCATTGTCCTTATTGTCGGAGTATCGTATTACATTGGGTTTTCCGTAGGCCACAAGCAGAACGAAAACGTCATTCCTGGTATAGAATTGCTCAACAAAGAGCTCGGCAGGCCAGAAGGAGTAGACTTCGGCACGTTTTGGAAAGCGTGGAGTGTACTGAATGAAAAATATGTACCGACCACATCGACCACTACCGTCTCTGACCAGCAAAAAGTCTATGGCGCGATTCAAGGGCTCGCATCATCACTCAAAGATCCATACACCGTATTCTTTCCGCCAATAGAAAATGAAATTTTCCAAGGTGATGTGCGCGGGAATTTCCAGGGAGTAGGAATGGAAGTGGGTATCAAGGATTCTGTACTCACCGTTGTGGCTCCGCTCAAGGGCTCACCAGCACTCGCCGCAGGCATCAAAGCGGGAGACCAGATTATAATGATTGACGAAACTTCAACCTACAATCTTTCTACCGAAGAGTCAGTTGCTCTTATCCGTGGAGATAAGGGGACCAAGGTCACCTTTACCATCATCCGAAAAGGAGAAAAGGATCCAATCGAGATTTCTGTTGTTCGTGACGTGATTACAATTCCTACCATTAGCTCGGCACTTCGTCCTGATGGTGTGTTTGTCATCGAGCTCTACAATTTCTCAGAAAGTTCTCCTGATTTATTCCGCAAAGCACTTCGTGAATTTATTTTGTCAGGATCGGACAAGCTCATCCTCGATTTACGCGGAAATCCAGGTGGGTATCTTGAAGCAGCAATCGATATGGCGAGCTGGTTTCTCCCGCCAGGGAAAGTTGTGGTGAGTGAAGATTTTGGATCAAAGAAAGAGCCGACCGTATTTCGTTCACGGGGATATGACATATTTAATGCGAGGTTGAAGTTCGCAATTCTTATTGATGGCGGGTCTGCATCTGCATCGGAAATTCTTGCGGGAGCACTTAAAGAGCAAGGTGTGGCAAAACTCGTGGGTGAAAAGACTTTTGGAAAAGGTTCAGTACAAGAACTCGTCAAGATTACTCCAGATACGTCACTCAAAGTTACCATTGCACGTTGGCTTACCCCAGATGGAGTTTCAATATCAAAAGCGGGTGTCGCTCCTGATATTGAAGTAAAAAATACGAAAGAAGGTATCGAAAAAGGGGTAGATGCACAAAAGGACAAAGCAGTAGAATACCTCCTCAATCTCAAGTAGACAAAAGCCTATATTCGGGTAGTATAGGGCGACAAATTACCCATAAAATATCAGAACCATGAAAGTTATTTTCCTAAAAGATGTAGCAAAACAAGGCAAGAAGTTTGAAATCAAAGAGGTTTCAGATGGACATGCAACGAACTACCTCATTCCTCGGGGGCTCGCAAATATTGCATCAAATTCGAATTTAAAAAAAGTAGATTCAATGCGTTCACGGGAAAATACTGAACGCAAAGTAAAGTCTGACCTACTCCTCAAAAATCTCCACGACATTGAAGGGGTGCGAATCGAAATGTCAGAAAAGGCTAATGACAAAGGACATCTTTTCGCTGGAATACATAAGGAAGAGCTCATCCCAGTTATTAAAGAGCAGACACGACTTGAAATACTCCCAGAATTTATTCTCCTTGAAAAGTCAATTAAGGAAGTAGGTGAACACATTATTGAGGTAAAGGTAGAAAATACTACGGCGAAGTTTACGCTTATTGTAACTGCAAAGGAGTAGGCGTAGAAAACGAAAATCGGATATCGGATATCGAAACTCGAAATCTAGATACAAGAAGAAACCGCCAAGTCCACATAATGCTTGGCTGTTTTGCTGTTCTGAAGGGTGTGGCTACTTAGTCGGGGAACGTTTTCCAGCTCGATCGACTTGCAAATACCTCGTCGCACCATTCGACAGCGCGACTTGCAATCTCGCTACTGCTCGGTGTGTCACCATGCTCAAGGTCTTCAAAGTACTTCTCGATGGCGGAATCGACTGAAATGCCGAGCCTTACTCTCACCGCATCTCCGTCAGTTCTCTTGCCTGAGAATTTTGCGAGGGATGAAAAAAGATCAGACTCACGGTCCTTACCGCTGATATTTCCGATTTGGAATTGCCTACGAAGGAAGCGAATTTCATCGATCGTAAGCTGGTCTAGGGTAAAGAGAAACTCGCTGTGAGCCACTGCAGTTTCAGCATCTTTTTCGGTTTTGTTCAAGGCACCACCTCATATAAATGTGAGAAAGAACGGACAACTATTTTTACTACATCTAGATTTTTATGCAACTGAAACAACGGCCCGAACGACGTACGTCGTTCGGGCCGTTTCTTAGCTCACGATTCCTTTTGGGGGCTGTGCATGGGGCCGAGGGTACGTTCGGCCAATAATCTGTCGAATTGGTTCTACTGATCCGCTCTCTTCCGCGTCCATGTCCCAGGATGAGCATTCATGGCACTGTCCATTGTGGGGGCAGTGTCCGATCTCACTCAGACATCCAAGTACACGGCGCTCGCCGATTACCGATTTCTTGGCCATAAGGCACCTGAGGCTATGGGTCATCTACTGAGGAACGTCTAGTAGATTTTTACTATAAAAATAGGGAATTGTACAGGTACAAAACAAACCACCAGCCTTTTAGGCTGGTGGTTTGTTTTGTAGATTTAGACTACGTGAACGATTTTCTTGATGACGGTTTTGTTGTCAAAGTGAGTCTTTCGCTTTTGACCCATCTCTACTTTTCCATCTTTGAGTGCAAAGAGTGTGTGGTCTCTGCCCATCCCTACGTTCTTTCCTGGGAGTACATCACTTCCACGCTGGCGGATGATGATTGATCCAGTTCTTGCAAAAGATCCAGCTGTAATTTTAACCCCAAGATATTTTGGATTTGAATCTCTTCCATTTTTTGTTGACCCACCGGCCTTTTTTGTTGCCATAGTATTGGTTTGAGTCCCAGAGGATAATCCTTACTGGTGCTCGTTTTTTTACGGTATAATATAGATTGGGTATGAGTATAGAAGAAAATCCTATAAAACGCAACCCCCATGAGTTAAAGGGAAAGAACACTACAGAATCTTATAGTATAGAGGGTGATTTCACTATTGTACCACTAGGGAAGTCTCCCGTTTCAGGAATACAGTACCTTCTCGGTCTTAGCGCACTCTTGCTTATTGCCTCAGCCTCATTTGGCCTCGGTAAACTTTCACGCCTTGAGGAGATAAAAAAGCCAGTGGTCATTCGCTCATCAGAAGTCGATCAAGAAGTAAGAATTCCTCCGAAAGCTGAATCTGGAATACCAAAAGTTAGCCCAACAAAAAGTACACCTGTTCAGGCGGCGGCAGTGACCGCCGGTGCGAAGCCTAATTTGCAATCTGAGCTAGTCGTGGCTTCAAAAACAGGCAAGAAATACCACTTTCCTTGGTGCTCTGGAGCTAAAAGAATTAATGAAGCAAATAAGATTACATTTCAATCGACCGAGCTTGCACGAAAAGCTGGATATTCACCGGCCGCTAACTGCAAGGGGCTCAAATAGTTTTGGATGATTCATTCCAAATTTTAAAAATAGTATATAGTAACTACATGCAAATAGAAGGAGTAACAAAAATTGTAGGTACAAAGGAAGGGAAGACCATCGGTGTTCTGGTTGGAGTTCATGGTAATGAAGTCTGTGGACCTAAAGCACTTGAGCAGCTATTACCTGCTCTCACCATTGACTTGGGCACTGTCTATTTTATATATGGAAATCCTCGCGCTCTAGATCAAAATGCTCGACAAACTGAAATGAATCTTAATAGAGCATTTAAAGCTACTGAACTGCTTAACGAAAAAGACCAGACTAGTTATGAACACAAAAGAGCTCTTGAACTCATGGGGGTATTAAAACAGTGTGAAGTGCTTTTTGATATTCATTCCAGTTCTACCAAAAATGCAACACCATTTATTATTTGCGAGCCACACTCATTTGATATCGCAAAACAATTACCAGTACCAATTCTTTCATATGGATGGGACGCTCTTGAACCAGGTGGAACCGACCATTACATGAACACATTGGGTAAAAAGGGAATATGTATTGAATGTGGATACCACCTTGATAACGCATCAGTAGAAAAAGCCCAAGAATCAATATTACAGTTTTTGTCAGTAATGGGTGCGATACATGGTCCCGTTCAATCAGAATTTTTTGATCAGAGAATAATTCATGTCTATTCCACTTACCATACCAAAGTTAATTTTACTCCCATTCGTGAATTTGCAGATTTTGAAGTCGTAAAAGCTCAAGAAGAAATTGGCACTGACGGTGAAACAATGATTACTGCAGATGAGGAGAGTGTGATTATTTTTCCTCGAAAGCTTGATGTTTCAAACAAGGAAGCGTTCATACTCGG
>CAZAZG010000023.1:0-6635 GCA_964489565.1 uncultured Candidatus Saccharibacteria bacterium
CCGAGGTAGCTCAGTTGGTAGAGCATTCGCCTGAAGAGCGAAGGGTCACCAGTTCAACCCTGGTCCTCGGCACCAAAAAAGTTTTATATAGTTAGTTTTGAGTTTCAGGTCGAGACAGAGAAAAAAATAACCATGCAAAATACCTCGCCGCAGTGCGAGGTATTTTGCAGGAATTTAATCTTTTTTTTAATTTACTAAAAACTCAAAACTAACGACTTAAAGTTGTATATTCCATCCTACATTCCTTTTACTTTCAGTCTCGCTTCTCGGTTTTTATCAAGCTTCGGAAGCTTTAGTATAAGGAGTCCATACTTCTCAATCGCTTCTGCTTCTTCGATATTCACTTCTTTCGGGAGTACAATGGTGCGAGAAAATGATCCCCAGTAGAGCTCTTGGTGAAAGTAGTTTTCTGATGATATGGTGCGATCTTCCTCACGTTTTCCACGAATAGTTACCATTTCGCGCGTTATAGAAATATCGAGATCCTCCGGCTTCACCCCTGCAACCATAGTTTTTATGATCACTTCGTTTGGTGTCTCGTACACGTCCACTGTGAGTTGGCCTTCTTCAGGCTCCTCTTCCATCCATGACTCTTTTCTGTTTGCCATTTCTGGGGTTGGAGTAAAATCATCTTGATCAGAGTCGAGATGTACAGAACCTGTTAATTTTTCAAAAAAAGATCTTTTTTCCTTAAACATGATATTAAATTTTGTTTACTGGATATATACTTTTTACTTTCTCAAAAAAGAGCATCAGTACCACGATTGCAATCCAGACAAATCCAAATGTTGCAAACGTTGTGCCACTTTGCCCTTTCATTATAAATAAGTTGAAGGCAGTATGCAATGCAATGGCGAGTATAAGTGACACTGCAACGCTCCACACTTTTGTTGCAGTCGCTTTGTAATAGGAGAGCCCAAGGCCGATACCGATTACTGCAGAGCATAGTGTATGAAGCAGGCTCGCTCCAATAAATCGCACATTTCCGGTAATAAGGCTTTCGGTGATGTTTCCCATGGAAAGAGGATTAAAAATAAACAGTGCATTTTCCATTGCAGAAAATCCGAGCGCTACGGTCAGCATGTAAATTAGTCCATCAACAGGCTCATTGTCCTCCTTTTGGTGAATTGCGACAAAAAAAGCGACAATAAATTTTAATGTTTCCTCAAGTGCTGCCCAAATAAGAAAGGTGGTCGTTTCGTCACCTGTTATCTGGAAATATTTTTGAAACGGGATAACAAGTGGTACAGCTAGCATGCCGGCAAAAAACGAGAGCATGAGCATTCCTCGAGGTTCGGGGCGTTTGCTATCTTCCTTGAGCCAAAATAAGAGCCAAACAATCGCCGGGACGATTCCCCCAAGGAGTGAAAAAAAAAGTGTTTGTGCTGAGGCTGTCATGAATATGTGCTAGCGAGGCCAGACTTCACCCATGAGGAATTGCTGTGTTTTTTGATGGGGAAGGAGAGACCAAATTTCTTCGGTTACAAAAGGCATAAAGGGATGGAGCGCTTTGACGAGGACTATCAGTTGACTATAGAGAAGCAGTTTTGCTGACTCGCTATTTTTTCCCTCAAGTATCTTCTTTTTCGAGCGCTCAATGGTGATATCGGCAAAGGTATGCCAAAAGTAGTGGTAAAGTTTTTCACCGACAAGGTAAAACTTATATTCATCCATTTCCGTGGTGATTTCAGCCATAAGAGTATGTAGCTCTTTTTCTGACTTCGCATCTTCTTCGTCGAGCTTTGCATTTTCATCAAACCCTTGGGTTTGCTCGAGTACAAACCGTGTTGCGTTCCATATCTTATTTGCAAATTTTCCGTACCCACGAATTCGTTCTTCAGAAAGTGCAAGGGAAGTGCCGGGAGTATTTCCAATAACCATGCCAATGCGAAAGGCATCAGTCCCATATTTATTAGTAAAGTCGAGTGGGTTGATGACGTTCCCTTTGCTCTTACTCATTTTTTGACCTTTCGCATCAAGCACGAGACCGTGGAGGTAAACCGTCTTAAAAGGGATCTTGCCTGTTACATAGAGACCAAGCATAATCATACGAGATACCCAAAAGAAAATAATTTCTCCTGCTGTCTCGAGTACGTCGGTTGGGTAGTAGTTTTCAAAGTCAGGACTATGGGGGTATCCAAGGCTCGCAAATGGCCACTGACCGGATGAAAACCAGGTATCAAACGTATCGATATCTTTCCGAAGATCACCATGACACTGTGTACCAGAGTGAGGGTGTCTTCGAGATCGACAAACCCTTGTTCACAGACCTCACAGATTTGTGCCTGTATTGGTATGCCCCAGACAATTTGCCTCGAAATATTCCAGTCCATAATGTGCTCGAGCCAGTAGGTGCTGATTTTCTTGTATTGCTCAGGAAGGTAAGTAATCTCTCCTCTGTTGATTTTCTCGAGAGCTTTTTCTGCAAGTGGCTTCATACGGACAAACCACTGGTTTTTTATTTGAGGTTCGATAAGTGTCCCGCACTTGTAGCAGGTGCGTACTACATGTTTGTAGTTTTCATCAATATGATCAACCAGACCTTTTTGAGCCAATTTTTCTCCAATAAGTTTCCGAGCTTTTGAAATGTGCTGACCCTCAAACTCTCCTGCTATAGGGAGTAATTTTCCCTTTTCATCGATGACTTGCTCTTTATCAAGATGATACTTTTCTGCGAGCGCAAAGTCCGCTGCATCATGCCAGGGGGTAATCGTCATGACTCCGGTACCAAATTCCCTATCTATGCTGTCATCCTTTATTACGGTCGCTGTAATTGGTCCATTAATCCACTCAAGTTCAAATGTTTGACCATGGGAAAACTCTGCATAGCGAGGATCTTCTGGATGCATCACCACATATTTATCTCCAAACTTTGTTTCAGGTCGCACTGTAGCGATTACAAATGGTCCGTACTTGAGATAATAGAGTGGGTCAACTTTTTCTACATCTGTTATTTCAAGATCGGAAAATGATGTTTGATGTTTTGGGCACCAACTCACAATGCGTTTGCCACGATAGAGTAGGTCGTCGTCTGAAAGTTTCTGAAATGTACTGCAGACTGTTTTTACGATATCCGGGTCTAGGGTAAATTTCTCTCGAGACCAATCACATGAAGCACCCATACTTATGATCTGCGATTTGATATTGGCCGAGTTCATTAGCGTAAAATCGAGAATCTCCTTATAGAGATTTTCTCGAGTGAGGTCAAAGCGAGTTCGCCCTTCTTTTTCGAGTTTTTTTTCATACACGACTTGAGTCTCAAATCCTGCATGATCGAGACCGGGAAGCCAGAGCGTCTTGTATCCCCTCATTCGTTTGTAGCGCACCATAATGTCTTCTAGGGTCATTACAAGGCCATGGCCCGCATGGAGTGATCCATTCGCATTCGTAGGCGGCATAATCAGTGAAAAAGCGGGTGCATCAGGTTGAGTGACACCTTTCTCGACGCAGATATCAGGATTGAAAAGACCACTTTCAAGCCACCCTCTGTAGATTCGCTCTTCAGTTTCCTTTGGATTGAATGGTTTTAGGAGTTTCTCATTCATAGTATACAGCTATCGTATCATAAAAACACTGATTCTATATGGATATTTTGGTTATGTGGCTCGAAGGTCAAATGAATAAGTTGATCAAAAAATACTTCAAAGACAAAAATATCGAGGAATAAAAGAATTTTTTATTGAAAAAACTATCGTACAAAAAATACATTGAAATCAGGGATTAATTTGAGGCTATAAAATGTCCTTATAAAGGACATTAATTTATAAAAGACAAAGACACATTATATGGCTTTATATATGGATATATCATATTTGCACGAAAAGGTGACAAACTTGACAATTCAAATAAAAAATGGAGTATGTGAGAATCACGAGATATGAAATCAAGCTATCAATCACGTCTCCCTATGGGGAAAATCGTAACCACAGTCATGACTGCGGTTATCTCTGTTGTAGCAGTGTTTTCTTTTCTTTTCCTCGATTCTACTCATATGTGGGTTTCTAATATCGTTCATGCGGCAGCTACCTTTAATGATGATCCTCAGGATTTTGACACACTGCGAAGTTCAAACTTTACAAAATTCCCTAATTCAACGACAAACTGGGCGCTTACCACATCTGCTGATGCAGACGACACAGTGAGCCTGACTATCTACTATCACAACACATCATCAGAAAATGCAGACAATGTCCGTGCATCTATCGCTGTCCCTACTTCATCTGGTACCTCAATTGTTTCTACCGGTTCACTTTCTGCAGACAATGCTCCAGCTATTGGGGGTCAGACAACAATCAATATTTCAAGCTCACAGTCTCTGACATATATCCCAGGGTCTACTGTGTGGTATCCGAATCAGACACTCATTGCTACATCATTTCCCTTTGGCCAAACTGGTGATGAATTTGTAACTAAAGCCGGAGTAAATATCGGGGTCATTACTCCAGGGTGGGCAACTCAAGGAAGTGTGGTTGCGCGTTTTAAAGTTTCAAATACTCAGATTACTCCACCAACACCTGATCCAACCGTTGATGTAAAAGCAAATGGTTTAGATGGACCGGTAAACCTCCAAACGGGAGACACTACTAATCTTACTTGGTCTTCACAAAATGCTACTTCGTGTTCATTTGGTGCTCCAATTAATTCAGGAGTAGGCACAACAGGCTCTACAAGCTTAAATTCATCGCACGAATTTTATCCAACCTTTGGGCCCATTAGCTATACAATCACCTGCGACAACGGATCAGGAAAGACTGCAACGGATTCTGTTACGGTAAATCCTCCGGTATCTCCAGTTTCTGGCACACTCGATATTACTGCAAATGGTTCTCAGGGCCCTGTACTGCTCGCCCAAGGTCAGCCATTTACCCTTGATTGGATTTCAAGCAATGTTTCTCTCTGTACTCTTTCAATACAAGCAGTCCAGTCGCTCAGCGCTGTACCATCAGTAGGTTCTGCAGGCCCAAATAATCCTAGAACTTCATACTACCCAACAGCAGGCGGAAGCTACACCTTTGTTATTTCATGTACTGATGCAAATAATGCCACAATCACTGATTCAGTAGTTGTGGTTGCGCCAGCTATCCAGCAAATCCCATCAGCTCCAATCCTCACCGCAAGTACCGGTTCTATCTGCGGGGGGCAAACTTCACTTTCATGGAATGTTGTTTCGGGTGCGCAGTCATACAAAGTCTTCCGAAATGGAACACAGATTACAACCTCGACCGCAACAGTATTTACAGACACCGGTCTTACCTCAGGTACTTCATATAACTACACGGTAGTTGCCACAAATTCTGCTGGTGACTCTGTTGCTTCAAACATTGCTTCTGCGGTCGCTTCCTCAGCATGCGTCCAAGGAAGCGCCACTTTAGACATCACTGCAAACGGCTCTCAAGGGCCAGTTACTCTCACACCAAATCAACTGTTCACGCTGGATTGGGTATCTTCTAATGTTCAAAACACCTGCGTACTGACACCGTTAAGTGCACAAAACCTAGTTAGTAGTGTTCCTGCAAATGCATCATCAGGACCATATGACACCACAAACCCTGCGTATCCTGCACAGGGGGGAAGTCAAACCTTCGTCATTACCTGTCAGAATCTTCAAGGACAGAATGTGACCGATAGTGTTACTGTCACCCGACCATTCTCAGTTCAGCCTCCTGTGTCGCCTGCGATTACGGCAACTACAGGATCTCTCTGCGGTGGAAATATCCAAATTTCATGGGGAGCTGTTACTGGGGCTACCAGCTACACTGTGTTTCGCGCTGGAGCGCAGATTGCTTCTGTCACGTCACTTTCATACTTTGACTCTAATCTCACACCAGGAACCTCGTTTTCATACACAGTGCAAGCTGTAGGAAGTGGAGGGGTATCTGCTAGTTCAAATATCGCATCAGCTCTATCTTCTTCAGCCTGTATCACTGCACCATTCTCTCCAAGCCTCACAGCCGTCACCGGAGTGCAGTGTGGCGGAGTAATCTCACTGTCGTGGACCACCACTTCAAACACTTCTTTCTATAAAATCTTTCGCAATGGATCACAGATTGGAACCACAACCACAACTACTTTTTCAGATACTGGGCTAACCTCAGGAAGTTCACACCTCTATGCGGTACAAGCATCAAATAGCTTTGGAGACAGTGCAAATTCAAACCCAGCTTCTGCAGTAGCATCAGCAGTATGCACGGCCACTCCCACAGTCACCCTCATTGCAACACCGGGTATAATTACTCAAGGACAAAATTCTATCCTCAGTTGGACTTCAGTAAACGCAAGCTTCTGTTCTGCGGCGTGGACAACTGCAACGAGCACCTCGGGAAGCTTCCAGATTAGCCCTGCAACGACAACAGCCTACAGTATCAATTGCGGAAACGGTACAGCAACATCAACAGCAACCACGACCATTACCGTAACCACTCAAGGAGGCGGAGGACCAGTAACGCCAATCGTTACTCTCACCGCAACACCTCCATTAATTACTCAAGGACAAAATTCTACACTCTCATGGACATCGACAAACAGCACATCGTGCTTTGCTCCATGGACTACCGCTACAACGACTACTGGATCGTTTGTTATTAGCCCTGCAACGACAACAGCCTACAGTATCAATTGCGGAAACGGTACAGCAA
>CAZAZG010000023.1:6735-10486 GCA_964489565.1 uncultured Candidatus Saccharibacteria bacterium
CATCAACAGCAACCACGACCATTACCGTAACAGCTCCTTCAAATGCAATTACTGTTTCACTTACTGCAAATCCTACAACGGTAAATGCAGGTCAAGGCTCAACCTTAACCTGGGGTTCAACAAACGCTACATTTTGTTCTTCTGCGTTTACCACAGCAACAAGCACTTCAGGCACTGCGCTTGTAACTCCAAATACCACAACGACATACAGTATTGATTGCGGAAACGGCTCAGCTTCATCAACTGCCACTGCGACAATTACGGTAAACACAGGCGGAGGAGGTGGAGGGGGTTCATCTGGTGGAGGTGCGGGTCAAGCAAATCCTGCAGGTTTTGGTGGAGGCCGCCGTGGTGGCGGAGTCGCCCTTCCTGGTCTCGTGCTTGGTGCATCTACGAGTTGTGATTACCTCAAAGACTACATGCGCATTGATTGGGTAAACGACCGCGTAGAAGTAATTAAGCTTCAGGTATTTCTCCGAGAACTCGAAGGTTTTAAAAATCTCCAAATCACTGGCATTTTTGACCAGGCAACCTACGACGCAGTAAGTATCTTTCAAGAGAGATATATCGGTGATATTTTGACTCCATGGGGACATACCAGTCACACAGGGTTTGTATATATCCTTACCAAGAAAAAAGTAAATGAGATTGTCTGTCAGCGTGCATTCCCAATTAACGCTCAGCAAGCTCAAGAAATCGTAGACTTCAAAGCATTCTTAAGTAGTCTCAAAAACTCTGGAGTTCCAGCAATTGAAATTCCTGGCGCTGTAGCAGGTGTCACAACATCAACCATTCTCTCAGAGAACGGAAAAGAGTTTGTCGCAGGCAATGAAGGTGATAGTAATCCAAATAGTGATGTCACCGTGATTCCAAAAGGATCAGCGGACACCAAGGAGCAAAGTGGTATCCGTGTAGCTGCTGCGGCAATATTCGCAGGCCCAAAAGGATGGGATGAATCAGTAAATGCAGTGGTGATCTTCATCACAATCTTGCTGGCAATCTATCTCGCAGTTCGTGCGCTCGGAGATACACTCGAAAGAAAACTCTTGTTTGTTGGATCATCTTCAAGACTCCGAAATCTTTTTGCCCTTACTGTCGGCCTTATCATTGCGGTTATCGGAAGTATCCTCTTTGGATATTACGTCATTGTATTACCACTCCTCATCCTCATCATCGTCCTCTCTGCATACCTCTTGTACATGTCACTTTCAAAAGGGTCTTCACTTCAAACAATACTCGTCATTGATGAACCTCAGACAGAAACAGAAAACGACTCTGATACTATCGAAACAGTGTACACAGAAGAGAAAATTATCGATTTCACAAACCTTAGTTCAGATAAGTAAAAAAGTTTTAGAAAGATAGTGATTGGTAGATAGAAAATTAGGCAGAAAGGCGCAGATTGCCAGTGGCTTTCAAGGCGCCTTTTTGTTTAAGTAGTTTTGGAAATTTTTTGATCCTCCCGTACCCGGCAATACCAATCATAATGCTATTGTCCGTTGAAACATTTAGTAGTGGAGTATGTATGGTGAGGTTTGGAAATTCTTTCGTCAGCTTTTTCAACTCTTTTTTAATGTGGGTATTGCTCGATACGCCACCTGCAACAATGAGCGATTTGGTAGGAAATTGAGTGAGCGCCTTTCGGGTCTTTACGACCAAGACTTCGGTCACTGCATCTTCGAATTCTTTGGCAATTTCGGATCTTTGCTCATCACTCAACATTTTATCTTTAATGGCATATAAAACAGCTGTTTTCAGGCCTGAAAAGGAGAAATCGAGGTCCTTGCTGTGTATCATTGGGCGCGGTAATTTCCAGATATCCTTGGTATATTTGGCTTTACGTTTTGCCTCTGCCATAAGGGCAATTTGGGGCCCTCCAGGGTATGAGAGGCCCATCATTCGAGCCACTTTATCGTACGCTTCGCCTAGCGCATCATCACGAGTTTGCCCGAGGGTTTTGTAGGAAAGTATAGTCTTTGAATAGACGAGCTCTGTGTGCCCTCCAGAGATAAGAAGGGACATGAGGGGGTAATGTACAGTTTTAAATTTTACGTTTTTGGTTTGCGAAAGCAATACAGAAAAAATGTGTCCCTCCATATGATTGACTGGTACTACAGGAGTTTCCCAAAGTTTTCCAAGCGCTTCAGCAACTTTAATACCTACCCAGAGAGCAGGCTCAAGGCCGGGGCCAGTGGTAACCGCAATTGCATCAATTTTCGGTTTCTTAATGTTGGAAAAAAGTAAGTACAGATGCCCTGAAGCGTCCATTTCACGCTCGAGAGTTTTTTCTAATTTCTTTTTTTGAGCAGGGGTAATTTGATTTTCTTTGGTTTTTTTTATCATTTTTGCCTGCTTGAGGACTTTGAAAAGGAGTGGGGGAAGGTTCTTTGAGTGCTCGCGTTTTGCAAGGCTCGGGAATACCCCGCCAAATTCTTCATGGAGTTTTACTTGAGAAAACAGGGCATTTCCAAGCACGGAAATTGAAGGGGAAGTGAGGCTTCCTTTGATATCAATGATGGAAACTGCAGTTTCATCGCAGCTAGTCTCAATGCTCAGTATCTTCATAGGAGCTATACTACACGCCGTACGAAGATTTACTACTGTTGTCTACTCTCATGTGGTAACCGGAAATTCGGATACCCTTGCCTTGTTGGACAAAAAGATCAAAAAAATGTATACAATACAGTATGAAAATTTCACCAGAAAATAAAAACTACCTAGTATATATTGCAAAATATCTCGGCGTGGCGCTCATTGCGGGGTCCGTGGTCCATATGGGCACACTCGAGAATGGCATTATGCGATATGTTGTACTGCTAGTGATTGGGGTGGTCCTCATGATGTTTGGAAATATCACCGAGGCAAAGCAGATGGGGACAAGAATAAATGCAAAGTTCCTCCTGGTCATCACCAGCCTGTCACTCGCTACGGGATTTCTATCGGGTGGACTGCAACACTATTTGGATGACCCAGTGTTTGCAGGATCTCTGCTTAGTATCGGAGTTATTGTGACGTACGTAACATTCTTTTTGAGAGATAAAGTCTCCGTAAAGAAAAAAGATGTGTACATTGTTATATGTATAGCTTTGAGTATTTTTACTCTCTCTGTATTTATTGCAAATACGTATACCCCAAGTGGACACTCAACCACTGAGGATCATCAATAAGACTCGAGAATATGCGAGGCATTCTCTTCTACTTTAGGGTCATAAAGGAAAAGGACCCACCAAAAGTGGGCTTATTTTCAAATATCATTATCCTACAGAGAATGTCTTCGTTTACAGCGGTAGTAAATGTTTCCCATTTGCTTATTTGATTAAAAATTAACAAATATTGTGACCCTACAGAGAATATCTCTCCTTACAGGATCAGCATACCTTTTGGCTAAAATTTTCGCACACTCAATTTTAGATCAAAAGCTTTTCGACTTTCCAGCGAAGTACCCCCAGCAATACTGAGAGCACAGTTTTTAGCTTCGCCAAAATCTGTGACCCTACAGAGAGTCGAACTCTGCTTCTTGCCTTGAAAAGGCAATGTCCTAACCGATAGACGATAGGGCCAAATAACTCGACCAATATAACACTTTTTGTAAAAAAAACAAAAAATTGCTAGGATGCTTAGGTCTTAGATGGAGAGGTGTCAGAGTGGTCGAATGAACCAGTTTCGAAAACTGGCAGGGGTGAAAACCCCTCGGGAGTTCGAATCTCCCCCGCTCCGCCAAGACATTTTAGTATCGGAGTCAACTCACTTA
>CAZAZG010000024.1:0-2750 GCA_964489565.1 uncultured Candidatus Saccharibacteria bacterium
AGGCATATGAAAACACTCTGATGCTAAGTTGTTAAGGCGGAGGAGGTGAGATTCGAACTCACGACCCAGTTACCCAGGTGACAGTTTTCAAGACTGTTGCTTTAGACCACTCAGCCACTCCTCCGTGACAAGCATAATAGCAGAAAAATGCCTGGATGCAATTTGAAAATCAGTTTTATACTAATCGCATATTTCCTTGAAAACTTATCAAAACACTGTGCACAAATCATTTCCAAAAACATTCCTATGATAGAATAATAACAAATGAAAAAGATTGCTCCGCTCCACTTTCAAACTTATGAATATGAGCCAAAAGAACGTAGTGTTGATTGGTTTTGGGCTGTTGGCATTATTGCTGCAGCGGTAGCTGTGACTGCAATCATTTTTAACAACGTCCTTTTTGGCATCGTGGCTATTTTATCGGGGTTCGCACTTTCTTTGTATGCAGCACGACCCCCAGAGATTGTCGACGTGATGATTGATGAAGTCGGCGTGCGAATTCATGATAAGCTCTATCCTTACCGAAGTCTCGAATCATACTGGATTGAAGAGCACCAGAGAATTCCAAAGCTTCTCATTAAGTCTCAAAAGCTCCTCATGCCGTATATTGTTGTGGCACTCAATGAAGAGGAAGCCGAAGCTCATGAGATTGATGAGTATCTGTCACGACATCTCCCCGAGGTGTTTCATACTGAGTCAGTCTTTGAAAAAATCCTCGAGAGACTCGGGTTTTAGGTAGTATCTCGTAAAAGAGTTGATAGAAGCAAACAGATACATCTTTCCACATAGACAAACATAAGTTTTTCTAGTAGTTTGTGGTTCTTGCTCCCATCGTTCAATGGATAGGATATAACTTTGCGGAAGTTAAAATGTAGGTTCGATTCCTACTGGGAGCACATATGTAAAAAACCGGACAGTAAAGTCCGGTTTTTTACATATGTGCTCCAAAGAAAGCGTGGGGCGCTTTCGTGTAGGAATCGATGCCTGTTTGGATTTTTCTGTCGCTTTTAAAAGCGACAGAAAAATCCAAACAGGGTACTGGTCGTATAACGATTGATAGTATTTAAAGTCGTTGTGACGACAATGCAATGTTCGTGACCACATGTGTGATCCAAAGAAAGCGTGACTCAGTGAATCGTTAAAAGCCGTTTGGGTCTGACACACGGGGTCAGGTACCTTTATCCTACTAGAGCGATTTTGGTAAAATATTGTTATTCCTCGAATATCCCTACTTTATGCCACTCAATTCACCATCTCACCGAAAATTTTTTCCGTTCCCATTTCCTCCATAATATCGAGCACTTCGTTCATGAAAGCATCATTGCCAAATGTCTGGCTCACGTTTTTTCGTACCCAACCGACCGCTTCTTCATGGGTAACCTTTGATCTTCGAATCCGCGCCTCGTATTGGTCAAGGGCAACAATCGCCCGCTGTCTGAGAATATCCACGCAATCTTTCAACGCGCCGAGGGCGAGTGATTCTTTTGGAATTTGATCCATCGGTACGCCAAGGAAATTAAATGCGGGCCCCTTGTCTGCGTGGTGGAGTATTGCAATCTTTCGAGTTACGTCTGAGAAGTTTTCACACTCCGTCTCTATAATCTCATACCCCCACTTGGCATGACTTTGCCAGAATTGCCACATCATTGTAGTTTCTGTATCAATCCCGCACCTTTCAAGGTCTAGAAGGACTTGCTCAGTTTCACTTCCAAATGTTTGTCCCACCGCATCTTTTACCAGCTGTTTCGGATTTTCTAAGCTCTCCTCAGCATATAACTTGATAATTGAGAGTTGTTGACCCGGTGTTGCAGAGAGGGGTCCAGACTTTCCGATATCATGAATTATTGCAGCCATGCACGCTTCCTTGATTCTTTCTGTGGTGATTCCGTACCCTTGTTCTTTGTCCGCAATTTTTTCAAGCACATTTTGCATTCCAAGCTTAATGAGCCTTGAATCGTGATTGAACTTTGAATGAAGTTCAAGGAGTACGAGTCGAGAGAATGCTTGCTCACTTAATTCCAGATTCGCATCTATTGTTTCAACGCTCTCAAATACTCTTCCTACTGCGAGTTCTTCCTCGGTTGGTTTTTCAAACGCTCCTTCAGATAGTATTTTTGGCTCAGCTTCAATGCTCATATGTTCATTATTCACCAATTTGGTAACAGAGTAAACATGCCCAAATTAGAGATAGGGCTAGATCTAAGTTATTTCCAAATTCTTCTCCTTCCCGTATAGTAACCCTATGAAACTTATGGGTATCGACTATGGAGCAAAGCGGGTAGGCATCGCACTTTCAGATGATGGGGGACAAATGGCGTTTGCAAAAGTGGTTATCCCTGCAGGGAAAGGGCTTCTTTTAGAAATATCCGAAATGTGCAAAAAGGAAGGGGTGGGTGCGATTGTCATGGGCGACTCTAGGAACTACGCCCAAGAAGAGAATCCCATTATGAAAGAAGTACACGTTCTCAAAAAAGAGATTAGAGATACGCTCGGTCTTCCGGTCTATCTCGAGCCCGAGCTTATGTCGAGCTTAGAAGCCGAGCGTGTCCAAGGACACAGTGAAATGCACGACGCATCCGCAGCGGCAATTATTCTAAAAAGTTATATTGACCGGACACAAAACTCAAAAAACAAAAATCCTATGACAGCACAAGAGGTAAAAGATTTAACGCACGAAATACGAAAATCGGAACACGAAAATCGTAGTAGTGAAGATGGAATTCAGAATGAAAAGACAGAAATTTATAGTC
>CAZAZG010000024.1:2760-4762 GCA_964489565.1 uncultured Candidatus Saccharibacteria bacterium
TTTATAGTCTAAGGAGGGAAAAAAGTAATTTAAAAGAAGAAGCAGAGAATTCGTAATCCGATTTCCTAGTTTCGTTATTCGCATATTGTATGATTAAATTCGATGAATTTAAAAAAGTAGAGATGAAAGTCGGTAAAGTCCTTTCCGCTGAGCGGGTAGAGAAGTCGGACAAGCTTCTCAAACTATCTGTGGACTTTGGGATGAAAATACTAGATAACACGCAACAAGTAATAAGTAATAATGGCGATAAGGGAACTTTGGTGTCAGACTTCGTATTGCCAGATGCTGATAGCGAACAATTGAGGGATCAGCGCGATATTCGACAGGTAGTATCGGGTATTGGAAAATATTTTGAAAATCTTGAAGGCCTTATTGGAAATCAATACATTTTTGTTACCAATCTTGAGCCAAGACTAATTATGGGGCTCGTGAGCGAAGCAATGATTGTCGCAGTGAGCACAGACGATGCGATCGCATTCTTCGATGCACCAGAAGCTATCCCTCCAGGGACGCTTGCAAAATAGTTTTTCGAAAAAAACTTCTGCTATAATAGTCTAATGAAGACGAGCTTCTTTGACTATTTTCCAACACCAAAATTTCTCGAGATGCCATCACCGGGACTTTCTCTTTCCGAAAAGTCACTGCGCCTCATTGAATTTGCGCGGGGGAAAAATGGTCTCGAGCTGAGCAAAACAGACTCATTTCAGTTTCCGGAGCCGTATATTTCAGAGGGAAATATTATAAAACCTCAAGAGCTCATTCAAGCGCTCAGTAATTTTCGAGAAAAAAATGATCTTCACTACATACGCACGAGCCTACCCGAAGAGCGTGCCTACCTCTACAGTGTTGTAGTGCCAGTGCTTGATGAAGAGGATTTGCGTGTGAGTGTTGAGTCTACCCTCGAGGAAAACGTCCCACTTTCAGTTTCTGAGGCGGTGTTTGATTATACGATTGTAGGTCCCCAGTCATTTCAAGGAAGACCGGGTACAAAAGTAACCGTATCAGTCCTCCCTGAAAAAGTGGTCACTGAATACCTCAACATTTTTCGCTCAGCGGGGTTTGAGCCATTCCACTTTGAAATCGAATCTCAAGCAATCGCAAAAGCAATTTTGCCGAAAGATGACACCCGGGTGTGTCTCATTGTAAATTTCATGAAGGAAAAAATTGGATTTTATATTAGTGATGCGGGGGCAGTAAGTTTCACCTCCACCACTGCAGTCACAATTTCAGACGGGGGCCCCTACGCCCCACTTGCTGATGCAGCAAAGAAAATATTTCTCTATTGGCAAGCAAGGGCCGATCAGAGAAATGAAAAAGTGAATCCTATAACACACATTATCTTAGTCGGTGAGCGCTCGCTCGAGGTGGGAGTTGCAGAATTCCTCGCACAAACGTTCGAGGTTCAGTCCGTCATAGCAGATGTGTGGCAAAACGCATTTTCACTTCGAGATTACATACCCGAAATATCAAAAAAAGATTCCCTGTCGTACGCTACCGCAATCGGTCTTGCACTCCATCGAAAACTATAATTGTATGTTCAATCTTCTACCCCCAAACGAAAAACAAAACATTTTACGAGAATATGCATCTCGCAGACTTATTTTGATTGGCCTTTTTTCTTCAGCACTCGGCCTCATTGGTGTAGTATCTCTCGTTCCCGCACTATTTCTTACTCAAGCTCGCATGAAAGAAGTTGGTGAAGATCTAAGGAGGGCCGAAAGTGTAGAGAGTGGAAAGCTTGCGACAGCCTTCGAAAAAGACATAGCAGTCATAAACACTAAGCTTGACGTACTTAAGGTTGTGTCCGCAGAGCCCGCAGTGCACACACTCTTCCAAACAATAGTACAAAAACGTGGCACGGGTATTCGCATAAGCGCCCTGAGTTATAAATATGAAAGTGATAAACAAGGAAGCAGTATGTCAGTAAGTGGGGTAGCTCGTGATCGCGAGATCCTGTCACAATTTTTAGATGCGCTAAAAAAAGAATCCCAGTTTACAAAGG
>CAZAZG010000024.1:4772-10445 GCA_964489565.1 uncultured Candidatus Saccharibacteria bacterium
TTTCTAATTTTGCAAAAGAAAAAAATATTGAATTTTCACTACAAATTTCTAGTTTATTCTAATATGAAAGATTCCTTAAAAACAAAAAAAATAGTCATTGTTTCCGTAGTGTCAGCAGTAACTGCTTTTTTGATTTACGGAGGATTATTTTTCGTCATTAAAAATCAAAATGAAAAAGTAGCTGAGCTTTCTTCAATTTCTCTCCAAAACAGCAAGAAAGATGAAGCCGTGAGATTAATAAAAATGGATTTTGATAAAAATAAAGGTGCTATTGCTGATCTCGATACATATTTTATTTCAAAAGATGGGGCAGTAGATTTCATAAACACATTAGATAAGATTGGAAAACAAAGTGGGGCTGAGCTTAGCATTGGAGAGGTAGATTCAGAGCTCGATAATCACATTGAAGATGATTTTAAAGAGACCATCAACGTGCGTCTCGATGCGACCGGGTCTTGGAATCAGGTCTATCTACTCCTTATTGCGCTCGAGAATATGCCTATTAAGCTTAAAGTAGAGCAAGTATCTCTCGGACTCATGTCAGCCGCAGACAAAATGTCTTTTGTAAGCGCATCGAGCACGGTGCCAGAATTGAGGACGCAATCAAGTGCTGAAAAATGGAAAGCCACGATATATTTGAGTGTAATAAAAATTCGATAATATGAATATTCCAAACCTACATACAATGCTTAAAAAGCTAACTTTCAAGCGAAGTGAATTCCGCACTACGAGTGAAAAAGCAAGCCATGATTGGAAGCAGATAGTGCTGCTCTTCTCGCTCCTGTCAGTGTTTGTAATTGGTGGGGGACTCTACACATTTGTTCTTATTGTAAAGGGAGATTTTTTTAAACCTATCGTGGAACAAACTTCGATTGTAAAGAGAATCAATCAAAAAGATTTAAGTGCCATAACAAAATTTTTCAAGGATGAAAAAGCTCAGACTGTCGATATATCAGCGGTCGCAAAGGAAGTAGGGGACCCCTCGCTTTAATGATATGACACTCCGCCATTTCAATGGCTGTATCGGCAATAAAGATCTCGGTCACTCAATCGCTGGTCAAATCAATAATTACCAAATACTATATATACATGATTAAATTTTTACACAAAAAACACATTCATTATTCTGATAAAAGCTCTCGATTAGTAATTTATTATAGTGTTTCAGATATTGTGCTCGGTACGCTACTCATGATACTTGTTGCTTTTTTTGTGAATGATTACCTCACCACTCATTTTTTTTCAAAGAATCCTAATATGGTAAATACTGGCTACCATGCCCAGATGGGAAATCCATACGGCACCTCGACTCATTATATGAACGTGGATCCGAGAATGCAGGCACCTGTACGAGAGAGCTTGTAAGTTTGACCTGTACATCCCACAAGGTTACCCTCTGTTAATGCAGGATTTTTTACTAGGCTACCGTTATCCGTAAAATTCCTTAACGGATGTCTCACCCAGATACTGTTACTTTGGAGAAATGAACTTTTTATTAAGATAAAACGTAAGGTACCCGACACCAATTACCAAAAATCCTATAACAATAAGTGCCAGGGGCCATCCGACTGAATCCAAAAAGTACTCTGAAGTTAGTTTTATCATATGTGCCACAAGAAAGAGTGCCCCAAATATGAGCATCGATCTACTTTTAAGATAAACACTTCCATAAAAAGCCCCAAAAATGAGTGCTATAAAGAAAAGGTCAAATATGCCTCCCACGAATATTCCAGATCCAAGAATCGCCAGAGTACCAAATCCATATAAAACATTTTGAATAGTCTTCTTTTCCCCCACATCAGCTACGTCAGATGCAGGTAAGAAAGACTGGAGTCCGTACGATATAAATATGTACGAAGTTCCAAGAAGCATAATTGCCCATTGCAAAGAATTATTATAGTAAATAGCCGACCCGAAAACTTTCGCAACAAGTGCAAAATATGCCCATGACGCAAAGCCCACTACAACAAGTATAAGAACACTTCTCTTACTAATAAGTAGCGCCGTCCCAAAGACAATAGAAAGTAAGAGGGAGGTAGTAATCTGCGAAGACCAATCAAATGCAATATTTCCTTCGTTCAAGAGAACGTAGGAGCCGAGCGGTGCTAGGATTGCCGATATAGCGAACAGTACTTGGGACAGCATTTTTTGTTGCGGCTTGCTTAAAAGGAAAGCTGTTATGTAAGCTGAAAGTGAAATTCCCATAGTGGACAATATTCTTCCCGCGAATCCTATTTCAATCCAATTTTGCCCAATGAGAATGCCCACCCCAGTGATTGCAATGGTCGCACCAATCCCGTAAAAAGTGTTGATCAGCTTCTTTGATGACTCTTGAGAGTCAGGTGCTCTATTATTTTCAGGCGCTACAAACGAGGGATTCTGTGATGTGGATACTTTTATGCCAGCAATGATCAGAAGGTCTTCCTTTGAAATTTTACCTGCAGCTAGTTGACCTTCGATAAGTGCGATTATTTGGTGTTTATCCATAAAGTTATTTTATCCATCCAATAAGCCTAAAATCTTGTCTATATCTGTACTGGTCGGTGTTTTTGAGTCCACTTAATCTCTTTTTTCCATTACCTCTTCCAATAAAATACCCACTGAAGCTCTCATTTCCTCCGAATAAATCAAAAAGCCCGCCATTGTCGTATTCATACTTTACCGTATAGCCATCAGGAGATGATGGACCAGGATCAATAGCGTAGTTCTTTGCCTCATCAAAGCTTACTTCGTGCGAAGAGTTAGTTCTTACATTGTACCTGTAAAGCGGTCCAGCGTTTTGTGTAAAATCCTGGTTTGATGGTAACGGGGGAATCGCTGTATTGGTTTCAAGTTCGAGGCGTCCATTGTTTATTTCGTACACTGCGTTATATGTTTGATTGTTGCTGTAAATATCAGTTGAGGTATAAAGAAAATTAAATTGCGGCTTGATGAATAACGATGGCGCAAAAATAACTATCGACATTGAGATAATAAAAATAATTGGTAGCGAAATGCCAATAAATAATGGCAAATGTTTTTTAATCATAAAATAACTCTAATAGAAAAAATAAGTATTTACAAGTAAATCTTTGTTGCTTAGGGGGGGTGATATGAAAAATGTACTTAACAGTCATTTTTTTGTACTTGTACTTGTAGTTGTGTGTAAAATTCCGTTCAATTTTTGCGTTACCCCGACTCGACTCGTTTGCCGCTCTCTGGCACAAAGCACAAAACCCGCGTTTTGCAGGCGTTTGTGTCATTGTGCCCCCGGTAGGAATCGAACCTACATCAAGACCTTAGAAGAGTCCTGTTCTATCCATTGAACTACGGGGACGTAACAAAAGAATAAGATATAAAAGGGGAGGGGGCAAGGAGAAAGGAGGAGCTTTTGGCTACACAACAAACTACATGATATCGGTCGCATATCTTTTTTTGCTGAAAATACTTTACCCCGACTCGCAGTTTCGCACATCTCCATCCTTACAGGGTCAGTACCCCAATTGAGCAGATTTTACGTTTGTGTACAAACGTAAAATCTGCTCAATTGGGTTTCGAGTCCCGCCGAAAGCAATCCCATTGCTCACTATCGCCATAAAACAAAAACTGCGTAAAGCAGTTTTGTTTGTGCGCGATGCAGGACTCGAACCTGCGACATCTTCAGTGTAAATGAAGCGCTCTACCAACTGAGCTAATCGCGCATGGGTGATATTTCTCGCACAAGGGGATAATAGACTAATTCCTGACTTTTTTCAAGATTACTTCCCAATACTCCGTTTTTCCCTATACTATCTGTATGTCACTTCTCGAGGTTATAACAATTCTATATGAAGATGCCGATGTTGTGGTCATAAACAAACCATCTGGCTTAATCGTGCACCCTGATGGAAAGCGTGAAGAGGAGAGTGTGGTTGATTGGGTATTGGAAAAGTACCCAGAGGCAAAGCAGGTGGGCGAGCCACTCGAGCTCCAGTCAGGCAACGTTATTTACCGGCCGGGCATTGTTCACCGCATAGACAAAGAAACCTCGGGGGCGCTCCTTATTGCAAAAAACCAGGAGGCATTTTATATGCTTAAAAAGCAATTTCAAGAGCGCGATGTCGCAAAGCGCTACCATGCGTTCATCTACGGATTCCTCAAGCTCGATCGAGGAACTATAGACCGGCAGATTGGCAAAAGCCGAAGTGATTTTAGGCTTTGGTCTGCACAGCGTGGAGCGAGGGGAGAGATGCGAGACGCTATGACAGACTTCACTGTGCTCGCACGAACAAAAGAAGCTACCTTTGTGGAGGCGCGCCCTCGCACCGGCAGAACGCACCAAATCCGCGTGCATTTTAAAGCAATCAACCATCCGCTCGTGTCGGACAACCTTTATGCGCCAAATCATGCTCCAATCCTAGGATTCAAGCGTTTGGCACTCCATGCCTATAGTATTGAGTTCGTAACCCCAAAAGGCGAAACTGTCACAGTGATTGCTCCATACCCTGAGGATTTTGAATTTGCCATGGCAGATATCAAAAAACAGCCAGAAACCTTTCTCTAGTTGCGGTATGGAAGCGTTTGTGTTAGATTAGTGACCACTTTAGTATATGAAAAAAGAAACATTCACCCCCTCAACCGTCGACAAAGCAGCACGCCAAAAAGTGGATGTTCGCTCTGGTGATACCGTAAAAGTCTGGCAGAAAATCCAAGAAAAAGGCAAAACTCGTCTTCAGCTTTTTGAAGGTCTCGTACTTGCAGTAAAGCATGGCAAAGAAGCAGGCTCTACGTTTACTGTCCGCCGTGTCGCAAGTGGTGTAGGGGTTGAAAAGATTTTCCCTCTTTACTCACCAATGATCGACAAGATTACCGTGGTAAAACACGCAACACTTCGACGCTCGAAGCTTTATCACGTTCGTGAGCAGGCAGCAAAGGCTGTGAAGCGTCAGATGCGCAATACTCGCATGATTATCCCCGAGGATGAGCCAGAAGAAGAAGTAGCCCCTCCCGCCTCTGTTGAGGCAGTCGAAGAAACCGCAACTGCACAATAAATACAAAATCATAAAGAGCGCGAAAGCGCTCTTTATGATATAAGGTTGAAAATTGGCCGAGTATTGAGTATGATAGGTGAGTCTTTAGAATAAATTGACAAATAATGCGCGAGTGGTGTAATTGGTAAACATGCACGATTGAGGTTCGTGTGGCGCAAGCCGTGGAGGTTCAAGTCCTCTCTCGCGCACCAAAATAAAAACTCCCTGAAGGGAGTTTTTATTTTGGTGGCGAAATGAGTAATGGGATTGCTTATGAGACAGAGGAGCTCGGTAAAGTAACTACAGCGCTAGACCTTTAATAGTTTTTATAGGCAAAGCGATACAAAACTCGAAAAGGTGTACGGCAACTCTAAATTCTTGAAGGGCTGTACTGGTGATGTGGCAACCAAAATCCCAACCTACCCTTTTCTTCCCATACCACCTCAGCTCTGGTATAAAGAGAGGGTTCGATAATATATGGTGGCTATAGTTTAGTGGTAAAACTCCAGTTTGTGGAACTGGTATCGAGAGTTCAATTCTCTCTAGTCACCCCAGAAAAACCGGCTTTGGCCGGTTTTTGCGTGGTGACTAAGTCGACATAAATATGTCGACGTGAGAGAATTGAAGCCGGTTTGAGTGAGAAGAGAACGCTAGGAGCTTCGCAAGACTCATTGAGAGCTTTTGT
>CAZAZG010000025.1:0-9964 GCA_964489565.1 uncultured Candidatus Saccharibacteria bacterium
CGAAGAATTCCTCGCCGAACAAGTGAACGACACTATCAAAAAAGTTTCTTTGCCGTCCGAGTGGAAAGAATTCATGCTCGCTGAACTAGATAAGGAACAAGCGAGCAGTTTCCACTCTGACGCCCTTTTCGTTCAAAATCTGAAAAATCAAATCAAAAGTGTTGAGGAGACGCTGGACAAGCTCCTTGACGCTCATTTGGATAGCACAATTACGAGCGAGGAGTATATCGGTAAGAAGCAAAAACTCCTCAACCAGAAAATTGATTTTTCAGAGAAATTGAAGGATTTTGAACGAAAAGGCAATCGCTGGCTCGAACTTTCTAAACAATTCATTTTAGACAGTAACCAAGCCATAATTATCGCTTCCGAAGAAAATCTCGAAGCCAAAAGAGATTTTCTTAAAAAGATTGGCTCGAACCCCCGCCTCGCGTCCCGCTCGCTTCTTTTGGATTTCAAAAACCCTTGGCGAATTCTGGCAGAAACCCCAGTCGCGTCGCTTTGCGACGCTCCGAATTTTGGCGAAAAAACGAATTCCGAAACTTGGCTGGGGGACTTGGAATCGAACCAAAATTAGAAGCTTCAAAGGCTCCTGTCCTACCGTTAGACGATCCCCCAATATTTCTCAGCATTATTTATACCTTAAAAAGCCCATTTGTTCAAGAATTATTTTCTTGAAAATATTTGACAGAACTGTTCGAAAAAGATATTACTTTGTAAGATCAAAACTGCCCCTTACCTAAACGCAGAGCGCTAGATGCTCGTACCTGTTTCAAAAAACAGCCCACTTCGTATCTACTTTGCTGTGGAGTTACCCGCACTTAGTTTTACGATTATGGTCGCAATTCGCCAGTCTGATATCCCTGTGGACTTCGTAACAACAACTGAAAATGCTGAGCTGATCATTACCGACAATGAAAGCTTTGCCACAGATGAGTATGATGTGTCCCAGATTTGTTGGATTATTACCAAGAAAGAGGTTCTTCCTCAAAAAACTCATAATGTACGAATAAAGCGCAACGTCAGCATCGGTGACATGCGATCAGTTGCATCACTCATCCGTAGATCAAACCCTCTTCGGAGAGTGAACAAAAAGCCCGGCAGAAGATGACGGGCTTTTATACTGATTATTTTTTACTTTTTCTCACCTACTATAGAGACGAGTGCAAGCTCAATCGGGAGCTCAGGAGTGTAGGCACGTCCTACAGCATCGTATGCAGACAGTAGCTCAAGGAGTGTGCTTGATGAAAGCACATTCCCCTCTTTTCCTGCGATTCCTTTTAGCGTTTCAATATCTGCTTTTCCAATTTCTTTTGCAATATCTTTTTCCATCTCTGGTGCAACTTTAAGAAGAAGCCCGTAGCGCATTTTTTGCAATGCAAGCTTGAGGAATACTTTCATATCATTGCCGTTTTCTGAAGCGCAGCTCAGTGCCTTGAGTGCTTTTGGTAAATCTTTGACGCATACCCCTTCAACAAAATTGTTCACGAGCTCACTTTTTGGTGCTCCGGTCACCCGCTCGACTTCATCGGTGGAAATATTTTTGTCCTTAGAAAAAGAAAGGACCTTTTGCAAAATTCCCTGTGTATCTCGAAATGAGCCATCACCCAAGAGTGCAATGAGGTCTGCTGAAGCAGGATCGAGAGTGAAGCCTTCTTTCTTGCTAATTGAAAGTGCGACATCTTTAAGCTCGGCTCTTGTAGGCTTTTTAAATTGAAAGACTTGGCACCGTGAAAGCACTGTCTCAGGCACTTTTTCGAGCTCGGTTGTCGCAAAAATAAATACTACGTGCTCCGGTGGCTCCTCGAGGGTTTTGAGAAATGCATTCCACGCTTCTTTGGTGAGCATATGTGCCTCATCGATAATATAGACTTTGTATTTTGACTCATACGGATACGTATGCACAGACTCGCGAATATCTCGAACATCATCAATCCCGCGATTTGAAGCGGCGTCTATCTCATAAGTATCATTTGGCGTGGATCCTATTTCGCGCGCTATGATACGAGCGATAGAGGTCTTGCCCGTGCCACGTGATCCTGCAAAAAGGTATGCGTGAGTAACGTTGCCAAGCTTGATAGCACCTTCGATGACGCTCACAATATGATCCTGGCCAATAACATCAGAAAATCCTTGAGGACGGTATTTTCGGTAAAGTGCAAGTGACATGAATGCATTATAGCAATGTGGACCGAAATACGAAAATCGAATGACGAAACTCGTGAAGCAGTAAAACCTAATTCGATATTCGTATTTCGATTTGGTCAGATATATGTAAAGCTAACTTGACATACTGAAAAAGAGGTGTATACTAATCTACAACTGTGAGAGAATATATTAGTAACCAAGTGTACACCTTGCGCACGGAGCGTGGAGTAACTCAAGAGGACCTAGCAGAGGCTGTTGGTGTCAGCCGGCAGACTATTATTGCGGTCGAAAAAGGCAACTATACCCCGTCGGTCCTACTTGCTATCAAAATTGCTCAATTCTTTAAAACGCCACTTGAAAAAGTCTTTAAAATTTCTTATGACAAACCGTAATTCCAAAGAACTTATTGTTTCACTCATCCTCGTGATACTTCTCGCACTCCTTGCAAACCCATTTGATTTTTGGATGCCTGATATGATGCAGATGGCAATACTCGCGCTCGTTATAGGTGCGTTCGGGCTCTTCGCAAGCCTCATTATGAAAGAGCGGGTAACTGACGAGCGTGAGAGCGTTCACCGCATGTTTGCGGGTCGAGTCGCGTTCTTGACTGGCTCAGTAATATTAACCGCTGGGATTGTACGGCAAGGTCTCACTGATTCCACTGACTTCTGGCTCCCTGTGACACTGGTTGCTATGATCCTCTCAAAAATCTCCGCTCACATCTATTCAGCTCGAAACGGATAGTATCTACAACCAGATATACATCATACTAATACATGACCTAGAATAGAAGCAATAATATTTCCAAGTAATTATTTTTTTCTAAAACTATGAATACACCCACAGAGATTGCAGTGTTCGGAGGAGGATGTTTTTGGTGTACAGAAGCAGTATTTAAGATGCTGAAGGGTGTCGTAGCGGTGAAGCCAGGGTACTCAGGTGGCACCGTGGAGAATCCTACCTATGACCAAGTTTCAGATGGTAATACCGGCCATGCTGAGGTAATCCATATTGAGTATGACCCTTCTGCAGTGAAATATGAAGACCTGCTTTCAGTCTTTTTTGGCTCCCATGACCCGAGCGCACTCAACAGACAAGGTGCAGATATTGGGACCCAGTATCGGTCAGTAGTGTTTACCACAACGGACACTCAAAAGCATGAGGTAGAAAAAATGATTACCGATATCAACAACTCAAATCTCGAGGGAAACCCAATCGTTACTGAAGTAACGCCACTTACTACTTTTTACGAGGCTGAAAATTATCACCGAGATTACTATGCAAGTCACCCCGGTAATCAGTATTGCGAACTTGTCATAAACCCAAAGCTCGACAAGGTAAAGAAACATTTTGCAAAGCTTTTGAATAGTTAAAAGGTTTGAGCAATGAGATAAGTTCTAGAAGTCAAATAAGCTAGAACGAAAAAAGCCCTGAATTAAGTGGGGAGGGTTTGATAATGAACTGAAAGAAGTAGTTGAAAAAGTTTAAAAAAGAAGAATACTAAAAAGAAATCGCGCGCTGGCTCCGCCTGCGCGCGATTTTCCGACTTGCACCTTACACCACGAGCCCCTTCTTCGCCTTAAAATTCTTCAGTGCAGGAATGTCTTTATCGCTGAGGTGTCTGACAATCCAGTTCGCAATGGTCTCAGGTTGCACCGCAAGCTTCCGCTTTTTGGGTGTAGAGAGAAGTCCGAAGTTCTCTGGAGTATTTACAATGGCGGGAGCGATGTCGCAGAATCTGACACCTTTTTTCTTCAAGGCAATCGCGTACGATTGCATCAGAAGCCGGGCAAACGCTTTTGCAGGTCCGTAGCTGAGATTGCCCTCGAGCTCTGGACGATATCCTGCATGGGATGAAATGTTGATGATGAGACCTTTTTGTTTTTGATTTCTGAAGAAAAGCTGAAAAGTGTGCGCAATAGAAAATACTGGCCTTGCGTGTTCGCGGTAGTGAGCATCAACGAGGGGTAATGCGTCAGAGAGCAGGGTATCTACATTGAGTTTTTTCCAAGTGCCAGCAGCGTTGATCACCGCGTCAACATGATCAAAATGCTCACTCCCCCTTTCGAGCACGTGCTCAATGTCACTATCAATCGTAATGTCTCCTGTGACAATGAGAACGCGGTCTTTATCGACGAAACTACTTGCAATTGCTTTGAGTTTTTCCTCATTGCGCGCCACAAGCACCACGGAGTGCTGAGCGTCATAGAGCGCCCGCACAACTCTCTGGCCGATGCCTCCACTCGCTCCAAAGACTACGACTACTTGTGGCTGAGTGCCGTTTCTTTTTTTGCTTTCTTTAACGTTTTTCATGGGTTTTATCCAAAGTGTGAGTGAACAGTTCTGAATTACTTATAGCATGAAAACAGATAATAAGAGAAGTTATAAGTTTTAGTTTAAAACAAATAGACTTAAAAAATCAGATTAATCAAAAATATTAACCAAATATTTGTCTATTTCTCGTTGATCTAAATCGTAAAAGCTCTTCCCTTCATCATGAAGGCGCTTTGCGAGAGCTACCCCCACAAAACGCCAGTGCCATGGCTCATAGGTATAATAGGTATTACCTTTAGGATACGATAAAGTAAATCCGTATAAATGTGCATTATTCTGAAGCCATGCAAACGAGGGCGTTTTATCAAAACCCACGAAGCTTCCCCCAACCTTTGTTGTAGTGAAATCTATCGCAGTACCAAGCTGGTGCTCTGAGTATCCCTGCTCTGCAGAAAATTTATTTGCCGTACCAGCACCATAGGTAAATTTGTAGGTGGACTTAAGACCAGTCTGCGTACCAAACGAGCGATACCCTGATACAACCTTCAGATCAATCTTGCTTGAAGTTGCGAGACCCATCACGCTTTGGAGATGTGTGTACATATCTGCCTGCACCTCAATTTTTTTTCCTTTTTCGAACACATATCCTTGATCAATAGTTATCAGTTTCGCTGGGGCATAATTCTCGCTCAAAAAGAAAACTTTTGAATATTTTTTCAGGAGCTCTGAGTCTGTCTCACTCAATTTCTGAAGCGTCCCCACTGTCCCACTAATATCTGAGATTGTGGTAGCAAACTCCTGCACCGCTCGAGCTTTTCTCTCGAGCTCTGCGATTAAACCACCATTAATCCTTGTCGAACTCGCAAGTTCAATTCGCAGACTTTCTATTTTTGCCCCGTCTTTCAGATTTTGATCCTTAAGTGACAGTGTGGTTTTGTAGAGCGCATTGTAGTAATAAGCTCCGGCTCCCACAACTGCTACAAGAATCGTGATGCACGGAATCGAAAAGTAACGAGATACATGGGAAGAGTTTTTTTCCATTGAAAATCATTGTATCACACACGAAATTTCAAGGGTTCTTATGACAATCCTATTTTTTCCTCTTATATAAATTTTCTTCAGCTGAGAATTCCCACTCCATTTCATATTTTCGAATCCCATTTGTCCTTGATCTCTTACTGCACCCTCCTGCGAAACATCCACTTACCAAATTCAATCACTGACATGTTAGCAATTCCAACTCCCACAACCCCGAGCACCCACGGAAGTGATAGTGGGACAGTGTCAAACAGTTTTTGAAGGAATGGCACATACACCGCTACAACCATGAGAAGCAGACCAATTGCGATACCGTAAAGTAGATACGCATTTGAAAAGAACGGATACGAGAATATACTCTTATCAAGACTCCTCACTGACAGAGCGACAAATAGCGAGTACGACCCAAATGATGCAAAGATAAACGTTCTTACTACCTGCTCGTCAAATCCAAGATTAAGAAGTAGTGCGTACAGCCCGAACAAAAGAACACTCGAAGATAATCCGACAATAAGAATAAGGAATTTCATTTCCGAATCAAACAAATTTTCGCTTTTTCCTCTCGGCTTTCGATTAAACACCGTTGTTTCTTTCTCGAATGCATAGGCAATTGCAGGGAAACTATCCGCAAAGAAATTTACCCACAGAATCTGGAGAGGATTGAGGGGAAGCGCCAGCCCAAAGACAAGTGAACCTCCAATAAGCACAAGTCCATTCGTAATGTTCGAAAGTAGATATACCATCACTTTCCGAATATTGCTCAAAATTTCTCTCCCCTCCTCTACTGCCGCAACAATTGTTTCAAAATTGTCGTCGAGCAACACGAGGTCCGCAACGCTCTGTGCAACCTCCGTTCCAGAGCCCATAGCTATACCAACATTTGCTTGTTTTATTGAGGGTGCATCATTTACCCCATCACCAGTCATTGCCACCACCTCACCAGCTTCTTGGAATATTTTAACAATTCGCAATTTATCAAATGGTGTAACTCGCGAAATCACAGAAATTGTCGCAAGCCTACTCCGCAAGCCCTCTTCACTCATGGTCACAAGCTCAGATGCATCGAGAGCTGAATTCTCGAAGACAGTAAGCCCTACCTCGCGTGCTATGGCTTCAGCAGTACCTTTGTGGTCTCCAGTCATAATGATTGTTCGAATTCCAGCAGCATGAATTTGCGCAATAACATTTTTCACGCCAGGCCGAACTGGATCATGAAAGGTAAGCACTCCATCAAATGTAAGATTTTCAAGCTCTTTTGCATCCTTCAATGTATACCCATCAGTCAATTGAATCTTTTTGTGTGCAATACCTAGCACCCGCTTCCCTTCTGACGCGTATGCATTAATTTCTGCTAGGCGTGCATGCTTTTCTGCAACATTGAGTGTGGAGTGCTGAAGCAAGATATCTGGCGCTCCGTAGAAAATTAAAATGTGTTCATCACCACGCTTTACGAGTGTGATTGAAAATTTCTGAACTGCATTAAATGGAATAGACTCAACGACCGACGAATGAAGACTGTCTGCTATCCGAACACCTCGGAGTGCTGAGCCTAAGACGAGCGCGCATTCCATTATCTTTCCATCCATTCTCCAATTCTGAGGTTCATCATGCTCGTTTTCTATAATGACACTCGTATTTGCAAGGCCACTTTTGAGCAAATCTATTTCCGACATTTCAGAAAACGGAATAACTCTCGTGAGCTCCATTTTTGCCATTGTGAGAGTGCCTGTTTTGTCAGTTAAAATGAGCGTAGTACTCCCCAGCGTTTCTGCGGCTATGAGCTTTCTCACTACCCCTTTTCGTTTTGCCATCCTCTGAACACCCACTGAAAGAATGACGGTGAGCGCTATAGGTAGCCCCTCAGGAATAGCAGAGACAGCGATTGCAACCGAAGTGAGAAACATATCGAGTACTGAGTATCCGACTGCAATACCAACCAAAAAAACCATGAATGTGAGGGCTCCGAGCACCAGACTCAAATTTACACTAAACTTTTGGATTGCTTTTTGAAGAGGGGTTTTTTCACTTTCTGTCGAAGCTATCAGCTCGGCAATTTTTCCAAATTCTGTGTGGACTCCAGTGCGACATACGAGCACAGTAGCTATACCTTGCGTCACCAGTGTACCCGCAAATACTATCGACTCCTGATCACCGAGGCCAGCTTCTAGTGCGTTATTACTTATAGACTTAAGTGCGGGGAGAGATTCACCGGTCAGTAACGCCTCGTCAATCTGTAAATCGTTTGCAAAAAGAATTCTCCCGTCCGATGGGACTCGATCTCCCTGCGAAAGCTTTACAATATCACCAGGCACAATATTTTCTGAATCGATTTCAAACTCTCTTCCTTCACGTATTATTCGAGAACGGTCCTTGAGGTATGATTTGAGCTCGGACAGAGCTTGCTCAGCTTTGTCCTCCTGATAAAATCCTAGCAGAGCATTAACAAACACCGCAAGAAGAATGAACACCGCATCTCCATAGTGACCCACGACAATGGTTACGATAGAAGCTACGATTAAAATAGCAATGAGCGGACTCGCAAACTGTCTGAAGAAAATCTGTATTCTAGAAGTCCTGCTCGTATTGCTGAGAGTGTTTTTCCCATGTTTTTCTAGTCTGTCAGAAGATTCAATGTCTGAAAGCCCTCGTGATTCATTTGAATTCATATACCGAATACTATCTTCCGGAGACATGTTCCAAAATTGTTTTTCAAAATAATTCTCTGGTAGGTTCATGGAATAAATTTTAATTTTTAAATATTATTTCACACAGTTTTACTCATAGGAGATATTAGTCTCTGTCTTTTCCCTCACTCTCTAAGCCCTAAATTTTATCACACAATGCTTTTTTGGAGATACAATGTAAAATACCGGTATGCACATACACCTTGCAGGACTGACCAGAGAAGAAAAAAAGCTTTTCCGCCGCCTCAATACGCAGGTAAAAATTCAAGACTATCTCGAAACAATTCCCGCTAATTTTGAAACTGGTGGACAAACACTACATTCACCAAGAAGTGTGTTGAAGTACAACACTGCCCATTGTTTTGAAGGGGCACTCCTTGCGTGCGCCATACTCCTATCCCAGGGACACAAGGCGGTCATCCTCGACCTTCAGCCAGACATTAAATCAAACGACGATGGGCATGCACTCGCACTCTTTAAGGTAAATGGCCTCTTTGGAGCTCTAAGTAAAACGAATCATCCAAGCATTCGGTATCGAGATCCGATATACAAAAGCATTCGCGAGCTTGTGATGTCATATTTTCATGAATACTTTCTTAGTGACGGGGCGAAGAACCTTCGCTCGTACACCATACTCAACCTTTCAAAAATTAAAAAGAATTGGATTACTGACTCTGAAAGTGTGTGGTATGTAGAAAGATTACTTGAAGAAGCAAAGTATATTGATGTACTTCCAAAGAAAAAAGTATCACTCCGCAAAGCTGAGCAAGTGGAAATCGATGCGAGCAAAAATACAGTGTGGCAATAACAAAAACCCCGCCTTGATGATTACTTGCGCAATCATCAAGGCGGGGCTTACCGCAAATCGCTATTCTATTGCGTCTACGGCATCTTTTAAGAATTCAATCTGACCAAGACGGTCATTAACAACCTTTAGCTTCCCTTCAAGCCTCACCTTCTCTTCACGAAGCGCCGGTTCTTCGCTAAGAATTTGGAACACCTTCGCAGTCCGCGGGTTACTAGATATTGGAGTGATGACCGAAGGTGGCAAAATTTCAGTTGAAATTTGCGGTCCCATCTTTTCCCCAGCACTGTACCAGCCCACTTCAGACTTACCCTTCGCTATGTGAGATTGGATCCACTGAAGCGATTCGAGCTTCGCCGCGCTCTCAATGATCCCAAATTGAGTTCGCAACGAACCGAGTGTACGTCGACCAACCCATTTACTAGGGTGATTCTTTGCAAGAACCTTAAACTCCGCAACAAATGCTGCGAAATCGGAAGTTGGATTTGTTGCCGATGATTCCGGCATCTCGTTATTCTTTATATCCACAAGTTTTCCTGGAATTGGTGAGATGATCCGAGCAGTGTTGGGGACTACGATCGATTTGAGCAAACGCTTTATCTCCCCTGTTCCGAGCACATGGTTAAAAGCAAAATTGCCCTCTCTGGCTTTTTTTGTGGTCTCATGATCGACGAAACGGGTGAAGAGCACGAGCTCCACATTTTGGGGAATTGGGTCTCGTGAGGCATGGAGAAAGATCACTTGACCTGTGTCCATTAGCGACCGGGTAACACTACTATGGTTTGAATCCCTCCAGCCCACAATAGCGATGTTACCCCCAGACTGAACTACTTCCCGAAACTTAATTTCAATTAACGTGCGTAATCGAGAGTTCACCTCTAATTCTCCCCGTTAAAGTCACAGCTGAATAAAAACTTTTCCAAAAAGTAAAATAGCACGAATATATCTATAAGTCAAAATTATCGTAATATCCCAATAGCTTGGAATCACCTAACCATTTAGGCTGATTCATATGGCA
>CAZAZG010000026.1:0-9432 GCA_964489565.1 uncultured Candidatus Saccharibacteria bacterium
TTATTACCCATAACCTTGCTCAGGCGCAACGATGCGACAAGATCATTGTGATGGGTAAAGGAAAAGTCCTTGAACAAGGGACACATAGTGAACTCATGGAAAACATGGGTCCATACTACCGTACATATTCGCTTCAGCAGAAGCGAATAATTGCGGAAGCTGAGCTTGACTCAGAAGCTCTTAGATTGGAAGTTTGAAAAAGCAGAGAGCCCGTCGCTCTATGCTAACCTTAGTGCCGCATGCCTTACAAGCATGCGGCTTTTTATTACTATTTTGTTACTCTTGCCCTGAAGCTGATACTCCCTATAATAGATACATGAACACAAAAACAACTGGAAAGGATTTTTTCCTTCATTTAGGTTTATTAATATCGTTGTATACCGGAGTAGGATTTTTATTGGATCTTCTTTTTAACATAATCAACTCAGCGTATCCAAAGGTAGCTGGCTATTCGTACTACACTCCATCAATTAGTTTGCCTGTTTCAGCTCTCATTATTATTACACCAGTATTCCTTATTCTTGCTGCATTTATTTCTAAAATTGAATTGGCAAATCCTGAGAAAAAAGATATTTGGGTTAGTCGATGGACAAACTACCTCACACTATTTCTTGCTGGAACAATTGTCGTCGGCGACCTTATCGCAGTTGTATACTTTTTTCTCGACGGACAGGACCTCACGACTGCATTCTTACTAAAAGTACTATCAATCCTTGTTGTTCTCGGTCCAACCTTTGGGTATACACTCTCAAACTTATCTCGAACACTTTCATCGAAAACACGAATGACGTGGCGAGTAGGAGCGATAGTGCTGGTAGTTGGATCAATTATTCTTGGATTCACAGTAATTGGATTACCTCGCACGCAGAGGTTAATCAAATATGATTCACAGAAAGTATCAGACTTACAAAATATTCAAAGTCAGGTTCTATCTTATTGGCAAATGAAAAAGTCTTTACCAGCGAGTATCAGTGATCTCAATGATGATTTGTCATATTTTGTAGCACCAACTGATCCCGATACTGGCATGCAGTATGAATATTCAGTTGTCAGTCCTACGACTTTTAAGCTTTGCGCAACATTTAATCTTGATTCAAAGGCCCAAAACTCTAACAGTATTGCTGTACAGCAGTACGACATGATGGGAATGAATGAAAAGTGGAATCACCAAGCTGGAAAACAATGCTTTGAAAGAACAATTGATCCAGAGAGGTACACGCAATTCAATAAAAATTTTAGATAGCTACTAAGTAAAAAGTTGTGAGTAATTAGCTCTCCTAAACAAAAAACAGCCTAGCAAGAGGCTGTTTTTTGTTATAGTATGAGAAAAATATGAATCAGTATGATCCCAAAAGCATAGAGAAAAAATGGCAAAACAAATGGCAGGAAACCAAAGCTTTTGAAGCAATCAATGATTCCTCAAAGCCCAAATATTACGCATTGGTAGAATTTCCCTATCCTTCAGGAGACGGCTTGCACGTCGGCCATGTCAGAGGCTACACAGCTATGGATATTATTGCTCGTAAGCGTAGAGCTGAGGGGTTCAATGTGCTGTATCCAATGGGATGGGATGCATTTGGATTACCAGCAGAAAATTATGCCATCAAGACTGGCACTGCACCCAGCATCACAACAAGAGAAAATATTGAAGTGTATAAAAAACAAATAATTTCTCTCGGGCTTTCTTTTGATTGGTCACGAGAAATAAACACTACAGACCCCGAGTATTACAAGTGGACACAGTGGCTCTTTTTGCAGTTTTTAAAACACGACCTCGCGTATAAAGCAAAAGTAGTCATCAATTGGTGCCCGAAAGATAAGATAGGTCTTGCAAACGAAGAAGTGGTGGCAGGATGTTGTGAGCGATGCGGAACTGCAGTTGAAAAAAAAGAGAAGGAGCAATGGATGCTTGCAATTACTAAGTACGCAGACAAACTCGATAAGGACCTAGACACGGTCGATTATCTTCCTCAAATAAAACTTCAACAAAAGAATTGGATAGGGAGGAGTGAAGGGGCGGAGATTATCTTCAAGGTGTTAGCTGGTAGCTTAGAGCTTGAAGCTGTAGTGTTTACAACGCGACCGGAAACAATCTTCGGAGCTACCTATATCGCACTCGCTCCTGAACATAAAATGGTGTCGAAGTTTCTTGATGGTGATGAATATAAGATAGAGAATATAGAAGAAGTTCAAACATACATACACGATGTACGAAATCGAACTGATATTGAACGTACATCAGAAGGGAAAGAAAAAACAGGAGTGGAGCTTAAGGGAATTGTGGCAATCAATCCAGCAACTCAGAAAAAAATACCTGTGTTTGTCGCTGACTACGTGTTGCCTCACTACGGAACTGGAGTAATTATGGCTGTTCCGGCTCATGATGAGCGTGATTTTGAGTTTGCTAAAAAATACAA
Source organism: uncultured Candidatus Saccharibacteria bacterium (assembly GCA_964489565.1). GTDB lineage: Bacteria > Patescibacteriota > Minisyncoccia > Phycocordibacterales > Zambryskibacteraceae > CAYLHJ01. The sequence goes on from CAZAZG010000026.1 coordinate 2,418, forward strand.
TCTTCTCATTAAACAAGTAGTTGAAAACCCAAACGGTGAGACTGTGCTTCCTTATACAGAGGACGGAATAATTATAAACAGTGAGGGATTTGCTTGGGCAAATGGATTGCTTTCTAAAGATGCAGCAATTGAAATTATTGAAGAATTCGAACATTTAAAGATAGGAAAGAAAAAGGTTACATTCAAACTTCGTGATTGGGTATTTTCAAGACAGCGATATTGGGGAGAACCGATACCTGTCATTCATTGTCAGAAGTGTGGGATAGTACCAGTTCCTGAAAAAGATTTGCCTGTGACTCTTCCAATAGTAGATCATTACCTGCCGACAGATAATGGGGAATCTCCACTATCTGAAATAGATTCGTGGGTTAATGTTCCATGTCCAAGTTGTAATGAGCCAGCAAAAAGAGAAACTGATGTTATGCCAAACTGGGCTGGCTCTTCTTGGTACTTCCTTCGCTATTGTGATCCTCAGAACGATGAAGCCTTTGCAAGCAAAGAAGCTCTCGCACAGCACATGCCGGTAAACTGGTACAACGGTGGAATGGAGCACACAACGCTTCACTTACTCTATTCACGCTTTTGGAATAAATTTCTTTTTGATATTGGACTTGTCCCAACCTCTGAGCCATATACGAAACGTACATCCCACGGCCTCATTTTGGCTGAAGGTGGTGAGAAGATGTCAAAATCGAAAGGGAATGTCGTAAATCCCGATAGCCTAGTGAAGCTCTACGGAGCTGATACACTCCGCGTATACGAAATGTTCATGGGACCATTTGATCAGCCAGTCGCATGGTCTACCGAAAGCCTCATTGGGCCACGAAGATTTCTCGACCGGATCTGGAGAGCTGCGCAAAAAATTAGGTTGGAGAGTGATAAAACTTCTGATCCAGAAATCGTATCGCTACTCCAAAAAACAATCCAGAAAGTATCAGACGATATTGAGTCAATGAGTTTCAATACCGTAGTTTCTACACTTATGATGTTTCAAAATGCTGTCGAAAAATCAAAACAATTAAGTAAAGAAGATTACATTACTTTCTTACAACTCCTCTCTCCACTTGCACCACACATAACCGAAGAGCTCTTTGAGATGCTTGGCGGAAAAGGATCTATTTCATACGCACCGTGGCCAATTTCTGACATGTGCAAGGTTTTCGTCACCTCTCTAAAGATGGTTGTGCAGGTAAATGGTAAGACTCGAACCGTACTCGATATTGCAGTCGACGAGGAAGAGAGCGCTGTTCTCGCTTTAGTCCGCGCACTTCCTGAAACCACAAAGTGGTTAGGAGACAGCGAAATAAAAAAGGTGATTTTTGTCAAAAACAAACTCATTAATTTTGTTTTGTAATCAAAATCAGCCCTACTTTTGGTTATTTTTTCAAAACACTGCAACTTTGAATTTCTCCACAGAAACGACTTTTGCAAGACTTGACAAGGGGCACTTGACTCAATTTGCTAAAAATGATAAAAATGATGTCACGAATCTAGTAAAAACAACATTAGAAGAATAATTTTATTCCGTATGAGTGATACCAAAACCATTAAATTCAAGCCAAAGCAGGTAACTAAGCGTTTGCTCTCCGTGCTGTCTGATCGTGGTCGAGATGTGATCATCAAGCGCTATGGCCTTGATGATACTGCAAAGCGTCTCACTCTTGAGGGCATTGGCAAGAAGTATGGCATAACTCGTGAACGCGTTCGCCAGATCGAGAATCACTCTCTCATCAACATTCGCAAGTCAAAGGACTATGTGAAAGAGCGCCCTGCATTTGACCAGCTCAGTGAATTCGTAGCGTCACTTGGTGGCGTTATTTCTGAAGAAGATCTCCTTGCTCATGTCAGCAAAGACAAGAGTGTCCAGAACCACGTCCACTTTATGCTCGTAATTGGTGAAGAGTTTGTAAAAGAAAAAGAAGACGAAAATTTCAAGCACCGATGGTATGTGGACAAAGACCTCGCCGACAAAATCCACACCTCTCTTCGCAGGCTTTATTCAAATCTTGGTGACGACGAACTCGTCATCGAAGCAGACATGATTGACTCATTCCTTGAATACGTAAAGGAAGTGAATGACCAATATAAAACAGAAGAGGTAATTAAGCGTTGGCTCTCACTTTCACGAAAAGTTGGAAAGAATCCGCTCGGAGAGTGGGGTAAGCTCGAATCAGCAAACGTTAATGCAAAAGGTATGCGCGACTACGCATTCCTAGTTATAAGAAAGCATGGATCACCAATCCACTTTAAGGATGTTGCAAAAGCAATCACACTCTATTTCAATAAAAAGGCACATGTTGCAACTACTCACAACGAGCTCATCAAAGATCCACGCTTTGTGCTCGTCGGACGAGGACTCTATGCACTCGCTGAATGGGGATATCTCTCAGGAGTTGTAAAGGACGTGATTAAAAAAGTCATCGAAAAGAACGGACCACTCCCAAAGGAGAAAATCATTGAAAAGGTACTGAAGGAACGCTATGTAAAGGAAAATACGATTTTGGTAAACCTCCAGAACCCAAAATTCTTCACGAAGAGTAAGGATGGGAAATACAGCATTGTAGAAAAATAACATTCAATGTTCTGCACAGCAAAAAACCACCAAAGGGTGGTTTTTTGCTGTAAAAATCACGATGTTTAAGGTACAATATTTATCAATGAATCAAAGTTTATTTGAAACACTTGCTCCTTTCATTATTTCTGCATTCCAAGTGCTGTGGAATACGCATCAGTTTTGGCTCCCTGTGGTAACACTCAGCGCATTTTATTCCATGTGGATTCGGTATGTCAGAGCGCAGTACATCCAAAAAGAAGGAAGCGTGGTGGTGGAGCTCAAGCTTCCAAAAGAGGTGACGAAGTCACCTGCTGCAATGGAATTAATTTTGGGGACACTATCTCAGCCATCCGTCGGGAGCTATATCGATGTCTACCTGAAAGGTCGCGTCCGTCCATGGTTTTCACTCGAGATGGTATCTCTCGGAGGACAGGTAAAATTCTTTATATGGTGCCCAAAAAAGTTCAAAAATCTTATTGAGTCTCAAATTTACGCTCAGTTCCCAACAGTTGAGGTCCATGATGTGCCTGATTACTCACTCTCTACATCATTTACGGAAGTGGCGCTCTGGGGTATGCAACTCGGTCTTACAAAAGCAGATGTATATCCAATTAAAACGTATATTGACTATGGTCTCGATAAAAACCCTGATGAAGAATTTAAAATTGATCCAATTACTCCGCTCATTGAATACTTAGGAGCCCTCAAGCCCGATGAGCAAGCATGGATTCAGATTCTTGTGCAGGCACACAAAAAAGAGAATTTGAAAGACCTCCGCATCAAAGAAAAACCAGATTGGAAAAAAGCAGGACTAAAAGAAATTGAAGAAATATTAAAAAATTCACCGAAAAAAGAAATCGAGGAAAAAGCATCTCCATATCTCACTGACGAGCAAAAAGAGACTATCAATTCTATACAACGCAATATATCAAAACCTGCATTTGAAACAATGATCCGAGGTATCTACATGGCGAAGCCGGAGAGCTTCAACCCAGTAAATATCGCTGGCCTCACTGGATCATTTAAACAGTTTGGATCAGGAAACCTAAACGGTTTTAAGCCAAGCTTAACAACAAGCTTCGACTATCCATGGCAAGATTTCAGGGGGAACAAGGTTCTTGGTCTAAAAAAAAATATTTTAGCTGCGTACAAGCGTCGTGCGTATTTCCACCCTCCGTTTCGATATTTTAGAGGAAAGCCGTTTATTCTTACTACCGAAGAACTTGCGACCATGTTTCACTTTCCTGGCGGTGTCGCGGGCACCCCGACATTTACTCGCATTAATTCAAAAAAGGGAGAAGCTCCGGCAAACCTTCCTCTCTAAGTTATGGATTTTTTCCGTCAGTATATTAGGAGTGCAGAGCTATATATTAAATTCCTCTCCCTGAAAGAGCAAGTTCTGATAGTTTTTTTCCTTTGCAGTCTTTTGTTTTCGGTATTTTTTGTCACAGCACTCAGTAGCCCTTCAAATTTCCAAAAATTCACAACCGTCCGAATTGAAAAAGGAAGTGGTCTTTCTACAACAGCAAGTATTCTCGGGGAAAATCATATCATTGCCTCCCCATCTTGGTTTAAGGTGATTACTGTTCTGTCGGGGCGGAGTCGTTCAGTAATCGCCGGGGACTACTATTTCGCTCGTGCAGAAAACGTATTTGATGTTATCCATCGAGTCAGTCGTGGGGATTACAATTTAGTTGAAGTGCGCATTACTATCCCTGAAGGCCTCACGGTATTTCAGATAGCTGAAATCTTGCACTCAAAGCTCATTATGTTTGATACCAAGCAGTTCGTTGAGCTCGCAGCAGAAGGATACTTGTTCCCTGATACGTATTTTTTTCTGCCAAACGCTACAAACACTGAAGTTATCGAAAAGATGAGAAGAAATTTCGATGCAAAAATTATACCCCTACTTTCAGATATTGAAAAAACAGAAAAGACTCTTAAGGATATTATTACTATGGCATCAATTATAGAAGAGGAAGCAAAACATGATGAGGACCGACCAAAAATCTCAAGCGTGCTCTGGAATAGAATCGCCATAGACATGCCTCTTCAAGTAGACGCTGCATTTTCTTATGTAAACGGTAAGCACACGTACACCTTAACCAAAGAAGACCTTTTTGATGAATCGCCATATAACACCTACCGAAATAAAGGACTTCCCCCGACTCCAATTGCGAACCCAGGTATCGAATCAATCAAAGCATCGATTAACCCAGCAAATACTGATTATTTGTACTTCCTATCAGACCTTTCGGGAAAGATGTACTATGCAAAAGACTTCGATGGCCACCAAAAAAATCGAGAATTGTACCTCCGTAAATAATATGTAGAATTGGCTAACATGCCTAAAAAGATGACTGACAATCGAGGGGTGGACCAAACTTCCGAAAAACCTAAGGTTTTTGTGGGGATTTCTGGAGGGGTAGACTCTTCGGTTTCTGCAGCACTGCTCTCAAGAAGCTTTGATGTGACGGGAGTGTTTATTAAAGTGTGGAGTCCGGATTTTTTGCCGTGCACGTGGAGAGAAGACCGGCTCGATGCAATGCGTGTCTGCGCGCATCTCGATATCCCTTTCATTACCTTAGATCTCGAAAAAGAATACAAAAAAGAGGTGGTTGATTACATGATTGCAGAATATAAAGCCGGGAGAACACCAAACCCTGATGTGATGTGTAATAAGAAGATTAAATTTGGTGCATTTTATGATTTTGCGATAAAAAGTGGTGCGGATTTTGTCGCAACTGGCCACTATGTGCAAAATAATAAAATTGAAAACATTTACCATCTCGTAGAATCAAACGATAAAGCAAAAGAGCAAAGCTACTTTCGTTGGAATATTACTAAGGAGCAATTACCGCATATTCTTTTCCCCATTGGTGGTATGGAGAAGAAGGCCGTACGAAAGCTAGCAGAAAAGTTTGATCTGCCGAATGCGACAAAAAGAGATAGCCAAGGGCTCTGCTTTATCGGCAAAGTAGACATGAAAGAATTTCTCGGCCGTTTTATTCCTGCTAAAGAGGGAAATGTACTCAATATTTACGGAAAGAAAATAGGGACGCATACCGGCGCGGTGTTTCTCACCATTGGTCAGCGCCATGGTTTTACCATTGTAAATACTGGCGCAGAAGCGAAGGCTCACTATATAGTCTCAAAAGATGTAAAGAGAAATACTATCATTGTATCTGCACTCGAACCAAATGATATGTTAGAAATTGGAAAGCTTTCTTGCGCCCTTTCGAATACAAACTGGATCACAGAACCAAACCCCGGCAAAAATTATCTCGTTCGTTTTCGCTATCATCAAGTTCCTTTACTCTGCACACTCTTTAAAGAAGGGGAAATATGGCATATCCACTTAGCAAAACTTTTTGTTGGGATTTCTGTTGGGCAATCTGCTGTAGTCTACAATGGTGATGTGCTTATCGGAGGAGGAATAATAGAACAGTAAGGGGAAGTTTTACGATGTAAGTTTTTTCGTATTTCAACACGCAGATAATTCTCTTAAAAAGTAAAACAGTATCAACTTAAAACTTCGTAGATTCGACCTTTCGGCCTCGTCTGAGATATACTATTGCTATGACTGGAAATAAAACAGTAAATATTCTCAAAGCGAACGGTAAAAGAGAGCTCTTTGATCGGGCAAAGCTTGAAGGATCACTACTTCGAGCAGGAGCTGATAATGATCTCGTGGCAGAGATCACCAGCCATCTTGAAGCAGAGCTTGAGGATGGCATGTCGACATCGCAAATTTACAAGCATGCGTTCTTTCTCCTCGACAAAAAACACAAGAAGGTCGCAACACGATATGTACTTCGCCGCGCTATTAGTGAGCTCGGACCTGCAGGCTTTGCGTTTGAAGATTTTGTAGCTTCAATTCTAAGAGAGAAAGGGTACAAAGCCCTCACTGGACAGATGGTGCTCGGTCGGTGTGTAGAGCATGAGGTGGATGTAGTGGCGTGGAACGAAAACAAACTTATCATGGCTGAAGCGAAATTCCACAACGAGCAGGGGACAAAGTCCGACCTCAAAGTAGCGCTCTACGTTAAAGCTCGTATGGATGACCTTAAAGAAAACATGTTTTTTTATGACAAAGAAAGAAAAGTTGATGAAGGTTGGCTCATTACCAATACCAAGTTCACTGAAACTGCAATTCACTATGGTCAGTGCAACAACTTAATCATGATAGGCTGGAACTACCCGGAAAAAGGCAATCTGCAAGATATGATTGAAGACGGAGACCTCCATCCAATCACCTGCCTCACATCTCTCTCACACGGCCAGAAAGCTGATCTCCTCAATCGTGGTATCGTACTCTGCAAGACCATAAAGCAGGACCTATCTGTGCTCAACTCGCTCGGCATAGGAGAAAAGGAACGCAGAGAACTCATTGCGGAAATAAACTCACTTTAACTATGTCTCAATATTATAATTCTAGAAGAACAAAATATCTTTTTGATC
>CAZAZG010000027.1:0-8891 GCA_964489565.1 uncultured Candidatus Saccharibacteria bacterium
TCATTATTTCGCTCCTTGTTGGGTGTTTAGTCTACAAACATGAAAGAGATCGATCTCAGCGATATGCTTTTTTAGCATTTATGGGTTTTTTTGTTCTCTGGGTCATCAATATAATTGTCCAGTGGATTGCTTCATATCACAGCCTGCTCATGTTCTCTTGGCAATTAACTGCAATATTTGAAATTGGCATATACTTGTCAGGAGCAAATTTATTATATGTATTTTTAAATAAAAGAAGTGCTCCAGTATACTTACTAAATATTTTTTCTTTAATCTTTATATACGTAGCGGCATTAATGCCTACATCTTTAAATATTGCTTCATACGATATTAACAATTGCGAAGGTGTTGTCGGAAATCTATGGAATTTAATCTATGTACTTGAATTAGTAATTATCATATTGATGACTTTTATTGGTTTTTTGACATATAAAAGAGCGTTGACACACTCTTTTAAAAAGCAAGTGGTTTTATTCACCTCAGGTACTGTTATATTTTCAACCATCTTCTTTCTATCAAACTTTTATGGGGAAATTACAAGAGTTTACGAATTTAACCTTTGGGGTCCGGTAGGCATGGCAGCATTTCTTATTGTTTTAGGCTATATGATGACCACATATAAGCTTTTCAATATGAAGATATTTTCTACTCAATTATTTATTATTATTCTATGGACGTTGCTCGCATCGCTCTTGTTTATTGAAAACATAGATTATATACACATTGTTGTCGGCTGTTCGGCAATATTATTTCTAGGAATTGGAATTCAGCTAATTAAAAGTGTTCAACAAGAAATAGATTCTAGAGAAAAAATCGAACGTCTAGCTAAAGAACTTGAATCTGCAAATAGCAAGCTCAAGGAAGTCGATGCGCTTAAATCTGAGTTTCTCTCATTTGCTTCTCACCAGCTCCGTAATCCACTGACCGCAGTGAAAGGCTATGCATCGCTCGTGATCGAGGGAGATTATGGAAAAGTTAAGCCAGAGATACTTGGCGTGTTCAAAACTATTTCAGACTCGACACAAAATCTCCTCGTCATGGTGCAGGAATTCCTTGATATCTCAAAGATTGAGCAAGGAGGGATGAAGTACGATATGGGTCCTATTGATCTTAAGAAACTCGTAACGAGTGTTGTGGACCAAACAAAGCCAAATATTGAGATTAAAAATCTTACATACTCTCTCAGTATTCCTGAGGGCATGGAATACCATACTCAAGGTGATGAAAACAAGCTCCGCCAAGTATTCATCAATATTATTGATAACTGTATTAAGTACACACCGACAGGAAGCCTATCTATGACGCTTGGAAAGACTAATGGGAAGATTCTTTTCACTATAGTTGATACTGGGGTCGGCATTTCTGCCGAAGATATTCCAAAACTATTTGGTAAGTTTAATCGCGCGACTGGAGCAAACAAAATTAATGTAATTGGATCAGGACTTGGTCTTTACCTCGCAAAACAAATCATCGAAGCGCACAAGGGCTATATTACAGTAGCATCACCTGGTAAGGGACTCGGCTCGACATTTACTGTAGAACTGCCATCATAAAGATATGGCACAGTACTCAGCATGGGAACGTGAATATCAGAGGTCTACATTTTTAACAAAAGACAGCAAGCCACAAGCTGACGTGCTCAAAGCACTGAAATTTCTCAAGATATCAGAAAGAGTTGAGAAGTATGGGCTGACAGTCCTCGATCTTGGATCTGGGGCAGGAAGAAACAGTAATTTTCTCGCAAAAGAGGGGAGTGTCGTGTCTGGTATTGAGATTTCTGACACTGCAATCCGCATTGCACAAGAGTATGCAAATGAACATAACCTTAGTGTAAATTTTATTGAAGGGGACATTGGGAGTCTCTATCCATTTCCCGCCAGTCATTTTGACCTCATTCTCGATATCACATCATCAAACTCACTTGATGAATCAGGAAGAACGATATACATCCGCGAGTCCGCTCGAGTGCTCAAAATTGGAGGACATTTCATAGTAAAGACACTGTGCAAAGATGGTGATGCGAATGCAAGACAGCTCCTCAAAATGAGCCCTGCACGAGAGCGTGACACATACATTATTCCTGGACTCGATATCATTGAGCGAGTATTTAGCAAGCAAGACTTTGAAGATCTTTATAAGCCATTCTTTGCGATTCAAAAGCTGATAAAAAAGACCAATTACACACGTATGAATGACCGTGTATACAAACGAAATTTCTGGATTGCGTACTTAAAGAAGGAAAGGCAATAGGAAAGATAAAAAAGGGGGAGGTACTGAGGAGTTTTTTGCATACAAAAATGTGAGCCTCTGAAAATACTGGACCAAACTACACCCCTTATTCGTGCGAATAAGGGGTGTAGTTTGGTCACTACTCCAATCTGATCATAGACCGACTTCCATGCCAGTATACCCTAAAGCTTGGTAGCAACTAAAAAACGTAAAACTAACTACTGGGAACTTTCAAAATACCCTTTTTTTGTTATGATAGACAGCATATGATAAATGATGCAAAAATCCTTCTTTCTGGGGTAAAACCAACGGGAAAACCCCATGTTGGCAACTACTTGGGTGCTATGAAGCAGTTTGTCGACCTCCAGGCAGACTATGAGAGCTACGTCTTTATTGCTGACCTCCACGCACTTACAAGTGTGCAAAACGCTAAGGAAATGAAGCAAAACATCCTTGATGTTGCCCTCGACTACCTTGCGATTGGTCTTGATCCAAAAAAAGTAAATCTCTACAAACAATCTGACGTACCGCAGGTAGCTGAACTCGCTTGGATTTTCAACTGCCTCACTACCATGCCATACCTCATGCGCGCGCATGCATTTAAAGATGCCGAAGCGAAAAGTAAGGAAATTAACGTTGGGGTGTTTGACTACCCACTCCTTATGGCGGCCGATATCCTCATTCAAGATGCTGACGTAGTGCCTGTTGGTCTCGATCAGAAACAACACTGCGAAATTGCGAAAGATACTGGAGAAAAGTTCAATCGTATTTTTGGTGAGACATTCAAGCTCCCAGAGCCACTAGTTATTGAAACGCTCAAGACCATTCCTGGTACTGATGGGAAAAAAATGAGCAAGAGCTACAAGAACACGATTCCGCTCTTTGCGACTGATAGTGAAATCAAGCTCGCGGTGATGGGTATTCCCACAGATTCTAAAGCTGAAGAAGAAGCGAAGGACCCTGAAACTGACAAAGTATTTGCGCTTCACAAACTCTTTACTGTTGGACCAGAATTCGAAGACATGCAAGAGCGGTACGAAGCGGGAGGTATCGGCTACAGAGAATCAAAAGAAATCCTCATTAAAAATATTATCCATTTTGTATCACCACTCCGAGAAAAACGTGACGCAATAGCAAAAGATTTGAATTTCGTCCACGATGTACTGAATGAAGGTGGTAAAAAAGCGAGAAACAGAGCGGAAGAAAAAATGGAAGATGTACGAATTAAAATTGGCGTAACACTATCATGACAAGAACATTCATCAAGGATTTAAAAGACCATGTAGATGAGGTAATATCTATTTCTGGCTGGGTTGATGTGAGGCGTGACCAAGGAAAAATGGTTTTTATAGAAATGAGAGACATGACTGGCAAAGTTCAATGTGTATTTTTACCAAATCATGCAGAAACATTAAAAAAAGTCCAAGTGGTAAGACAGGAGTGGACTCTCAAAATCCACGGTATAATAAACAAAAGGCCAGAGAGAAATATATCGGAAGGCGTGCAAAACGGTACAATTGAAATTGAAGTGACTGATATTGAAGTTCTTGGCGAAGCTGAGCCACTTCCGTTTGATATTTCACTCAATGGCTACAATGTTGACCTGACAACAGAATTAGACAACCGCGCCCTCGTCCTCAGACAGCCAAGTGTGCAGGCCATTTTTAAAGTTCAAGAGACGATCATTGACTCTTTTAGAGAGTACATGAAGCAAAACAACTTTTTTGAATTTCAGGCGCCGTCTATTACTCCAGCAACAGCGGAGGGGGGAGCCGAGGTTTTTCAAGTTGATTACTTTGATAAGAAAGCGTATCTATCACAATCTCCACAGCTCTATAAACAAATAGTGATGTCTGCTTTTGAGCGTTGCTTTTCTGTGAACAAAGTTTTTCGGGCTGAGCCATCATCAACAACGCGACACCTCACCGAAGTCGTATCACTCGATGCTGAAATGGCATTCATTGATTCATGGACTGATGTTCGCGATATGGCTGAAGAAACTGTGCGGTACATGCTACAGCAAGTTGGAATAAAAAATGCTGAACATCTCACATTACTTGGGGCTACACTCCCGACAATGATTGATAAGACTCCTACACTCACTCTTACTGAGGTACAGCAAAAGATTTTTGAAACCTACAACCGTGATGTGCGCGGAGAAAAAGATACCAACCCACAGGATGAAAGAGAGATCTGCGAAATTATTAAGAAAGAAACAGGTTCAGATTTTGTCTTCATTTATGGCTATCCATCTCGAAAGAAGCCGTTTTATGTATATCCTAACCCCGAAAACCCCGAAATCAATGAGGGAATGGATCTTATCTGTAGAGGTGTTGAGTGGCTCTCCGGCGGAAGAAGGGTAAACAATTACAAACAACTCATGGAGCAAGTGAAAGCATGGAATATGGATCCAAGTAAGATCTCTATGTTTCTTCAGGCGTTCAAGTACGGAGTTCCTCCTGAAGGTGGGTTTGCTCTTGGCGCAGAGCGTATTACCATGCAAATCCTTGAGCTAAAAAATGTTCGCGAAGCCTCGATGTTTCCTCGTGACATGAATAGAATTGATGAACGACTAAACAGCGATGGATTCTAGAAATGGACGCAACTTCATTCCAAGTAAAAACAGGACAGTTTGAAGGGCCACTAGATGTGCTCCTATCACTTATTGAGAAACGAAAGTTTTATATTAATGATATTTCACTTGCTCAAGTTGCCGATGACTACATAGCGTACGTGCAAAATCTCAGTCAGTTTCCGGTTGCTTCGACTGCGAACTTTATCCTCATTGCCTCAACACTCCTCCTTATCAAGTCAAAATCACTCCTCCCTACGCTCGAACTAACAGAAGAGGAGAGCGGGAGCATTGAGGACCTCGAGGAGCGTCTCAAGCTCTATAAGCGATACAAAGAGCTCTCAATCCACATTGCAGACCGATTTGGAAAGAATGTTATCTTTGCAAAAAGTCCTTCAAAACATATCCCTGTGGTGTTTACTCCAGACAAAGATATGAACGGGAACGAAATCTTGTTCGCAATCAGAAGAGTCATTCAATCTCTCCCAAAAAAAGAAGTCCTCGCAAAAGCAGTGGTGAGAAAAATGATTAGTCTTGAAGAAATGATTGAACGCTTGACCCTCCGGATGCAATCGAGTCTTCGTATGAACTTTGCGGAATTCGCAAAGACCCAAAGCGATACAGAAAGTGCGGGAGCAAAACACGTTGTCGATAAAGGGGAGCGGATCAATATTATTGTAAGCTTCCTTGCCATGCTTGAGCTTATTAAACTAGGAGTTATCGAAGCCTCACAAGAAAATCCAGAGGGCGATATTTCTATCGAGACAAAGATCCTCGGTGTACCAAATTACAACTAAGTTAAATTGTGATATAGTCGAGCCCAATGGAAAAAATACCTCTTGATGCCAGTATAGAAGCAATACTCTATTTCAAAGGTGAGGCTACTTCACTCAGTAAGATCGCTGAAATATTAGAGACAGATGTTGCCTCTGTGAAAGTAGAACTTTCGGTGCTCGAAACAAAGCTAGGTGGCAGAGGGCTTTCGCTTGTATTTGAGGGAGACAAAGTCCTCCTTGGTACTGCAGGAAATCAAAGTGCGCTTATTGAAAAAATAGTCAAAGAAGAAATCGCTCGCGATCTCGGTAAAGCTGGTCTTGAAACACTCGCCATTATTCTTTACAAAAAAAAAGTCAGCCGAAGGGAGGTCGATTATATCCGAGGAGTAAACTCTTCATTTATTATCCGCAATCTCCTCATTCGCGGACTTATTGAACGAGTAGAAAACGACAGTGTGGACCGGAGCTACTCCTACAAGCCAACTGCTGAGCTGTTTGCTTTTATGGGTATTTCTCGCGCAGAAGATCTTCCTGAGTATCAGACTGTAGTTGCAGAAATTGAAACCTTCAATAAGAAAGAAGTTGAGGATTTACAGACCAATGAATAATATGCAGAGAAATCAGACTGAAATTGAAAGCCAAAAACTGGTAAATCTAGCATTGGTACTTATCCTAGTTCTTTCTCTCTTTATGCTATTTTCTGCATATGTATCAAGAGGAGTTCGGCATTATGAAAACACCAGTTCTGTAGCAACTGTTCTTTCCTCGTTTGCGCAATTATCACTTGAAGCAAATTCAGCAATAGTTTATGACATTGTAAGTAAGAAGGTGTTGTTCGAGAAAAATTCCGATGTTCCACTTCCACTTGCGTCAGTCACGAAAATCATGACCGCAGTAACTGCGATTGAGCTTCTTCCTAAAAATAGTGTTATTACTATAAATAAAGAATTCTTAAAAGAAGAAGGGGACAGTGGACTCCACAGTAACGAGCGTTTTACACTTTCTGATATTTTAAACTTTAGTCTTGTCTCATCATCAAATGATGGCACAGTAGCCATTGCAGCGGCTGCAGGAGCTGTACAAAAGGTAAACTCAAAGGATGTGCTCGAAAACACAAACTTTACGGAAAAAATGAATGCTGAAGCAAAAAAGATTGGACTCACCCGAGCGGTATTTTATAATGAGACAGGTCTTGATTTACCAAATGGAATTAATGGAGGATATGCATCGGCAAATGATGTTGCAAAACTCTTCGAATACACACTTCGCAATCATCCCGAAATATTTTATGCAACAAAACTTAACGCGATATCAGTCACATCACTCGACAATATTGCGCACACCGCCTCAAACACTAATATCGGAATCAATGACTTACCGAATTTGATAGGATCGAAGACTGGGTTCACCGATATTGCGGGAGGTAACCTCGCAATTATCTTTGATGCAGGCCTCGGCAAACCAGTAGTGGTTGTCGTCCTCGGCTCAACTGCACTGGGCCGGTTTACCGATGTCAAGGCGCTTGCAGAAGAAACACTCAGGACTCTCAGCTCTAGCACAGAGACTCCCCAGAGATAGCTGGTAAATTACGTCTGCGTAAGGGTATAATGTCCGAATATGATTATTGCTGATATCGTAAAAGTCTTTTTCCCAGCAGTACTCGCTTTTGTCATTGGAATCGCACTTACTCCTCCAATCACAAATTATCTCTATGAGCATAAAATGTGGAAGAAAAAATCTGGCAAAGTCGCCACGGATGGTAGAACAACACCAATCTTTAACGCACTTCACAAGGACCGTGACGTAAACACTCCTCGCATGGGCGGAACTATTATTTGGATTTCTGTATTTTTATCAACTGTTTCACTGTGGTTTATTTCAAAATTTCTTCCAACTGACATCAGTTTAAAGCTCGATTTCTTGAGTCGTAACCAAACATGGCTTCCTCTTTTTACTCTCATTTCTGGGTCCCTCTTTGGTCTTGTCGATGATTATTTAGAGGTTGAAGGTTCTGGTGGATATGTGGCAGGCGGTATGTCGCTCAAAAAGCGACTGGTAATTGTAACGATAATAGGGCTTATTGCTGGCTCATGGTTTTATTTCAAACTCGGCATCATGTCGATTGGACTTCCACTCGGTTTTAGTTTGCATCTTGGGCTCCTGTTTATTCCTTTTTTTGCACTGATTGTTATGGGAATATATTCTGGCGGGGTTATCGATGGAATAGATGGACTTGCGGGTGGAATTTTTGCCACGATGTTTACTGCGTACGCAGGCATCGCCTTTTACCAACAACAAATCGATCTCGCCGCATTCTGCTTTGTTATTGTGGGAGCTATTCTTTCATTTCTCTGGTTTAACATTCCCCCCGCACGATTTTACATGTCAGAGACTGGAACTATGGGGCTCACCATCACACTCGCTGTCGTTGCATTCATGACTGATACTCTTGGCGGTGGGTACGGACTCCTCGTACTACCAATCATCGCGCTTCCGCTTGTTGTAACAACTCTTTCAGATATTATCCAGCTCTCGTCAAAAAGGTTCCGAAATGGAAAGAAAGTATTTCTCATTGCGCCAATCCATCATCACTTCGAAGCGATCGGCTGGCCAGCATATAAAGTGACTATGCGGTACTGGATCATCGGAGTTGTCTGTGCGCTCCTCGGATTCATGGTAGCGCTTGTCGGGTAAGCATTCTCTGCTCACGCATCTTTTATGAAGAAAAAAATTGACACTTCATTTCTCATTATTCTAATTGTCCTGATTGTCGCAGGGTTTTTTATATTTAACTCTGCTTCTCTTGGACTTCTTGCTGGGAGTAACAGCAAGTATGCGAACGTCGCATTCTCACAGGTATTCTTTGGGTTATTCCTCGGTACCATAGCACTCATCACCACATCGCGAATGCCGAGCCAGTTTTGGAAAAAGTATTCGCTTGCTTTTTTTGTAGGAGCACTCCTCCTAAACCTTTTGGTTTTTGTTCCCCATATCGGATTTTCTCACGGCGGTGCTCACCGATGGATCATGATAGCCGGATATACATTTCAACCATCTGAATTGTTGAAAATCGCATTCATCATGTTTTATGCAACATGGCTTTCTCAAACAAAAAAAGACATCGGGTCATTTTCTCAAGGTCTCATGCCATTTCTATGCATCCTTGGTCTGGTTGCCGGAATACTCATTAGTCAACCGGACAATGACACATTTCTCGTAATTGCGGTTGCGGGTTTTGCAATGTTTCTCGCAGGGGGAGGAAAGTGGCGTCACGTATTTCTCGTCGGAACACTACTTGTTGCAGGCCTCATTAC
>CAZAZG010000028.1:0-8096 GCA_964489565.1 uncultured Candidatus Saccharibacteria bacterium
ACCTGCCACCCCATCATTGCAAATGATGTGCTCTACCAGATGAGCTAAGGGCCCGGAACAGTTTTTAGTGGCCAGTTTTTAGTAAAACTAGCCACGTGGGGATTAGTATAGTAGAGAGGATATAATAAATCAAGAAGGCTTGATGTCCCCAATTGACATCTGCGCGCATGGGAATATTGTATATAAGAAACCGCCCTTACATCATCAACGGAGAAATCCACGTGTTCATTCCAAAGCAGCACCTCAATGATGTGTGTTTGGAAGGGACGGATAATGTGTGCCCGTTCCTTTACACAGACCACAACCCTCTTTTTGCGAAAGCAAACATTTGAATACGCGGGACATGAAAATGTCCCGCGATTTTTTTATTGCCTTTGTTCCGTGAGCCAAACAGGAAAGCATCCTTTCTTACTTCCGAGCCGATTATATAGTGATAATTTGACTTCCGCTCTGTCCCCAGTGTGTTTCGATGTAATCGTGCGTTTTGCTCAGAGAGAGAGTGCTGGTTGAGTTGCCAGTACGGATGAAGAACTCTTCCCCATCGCCATTTGCAAGCATATAGACTGGCTTTGGGCTCGGTATGACCTCAATAAGACACACATCTTTTTCCTCAATAGTCTCAAATGAAACGGACACGTACTGACGATACTCAGCTCCCATCATGTTTTTGAGCACTTGATTGAAATGATTTTCAAATCCATCCCTATCTTTCCTTGTGAGAGAGTTGTAGTCTTCTTCGAGACCATGAATTTTCCCATTGTCTGTCACTCCAACAATGAGAGACCCCCCATTGGTGTTTAAAAAAGCTGCCACGGTCTTCATGACTGCTTTTTCGAGTACCTTACTCGTCACTTTATTTTTTCCATCCCAACGAAATGTTTGCTTGAGCTCGAGCTGTGAATGTTCCCCTTCGAGAATAAGGTCAAGTATTGAGAGTTTCTTTTGTGACTCTGCTGGACGCAGGAGGGCTCGGTCCACAACATCCTTAATAATGTTGCAATAGATTTCTGCTGAATCAATACTGCGGATATAAAATGGTTTTGGGAGCCCTTGAGAACGAATGACGATGGTACCAAGGTTTAGCAGAAGCTCGAGTGGGTTACGCTTGTATTCGACTGACTGCACTGTCTTGAGGAGGACAGAATGCTCTTTGACGAATATGAAGCCATCGCGGTGCGTTATCTCTTTTTCTTTTACTCGATACTCCTCGTTGTGCCAAAGAATAAAAGTACCAAAGGTTACGATGAGCTGTACAATTGCGGTAACAAGTACAAGGAATAAATCGTATCGAAGTATGTCGCCAATAAAAGATTTCTGGAATAATTCTTGATAGTTCGCAAAGTAAGAAACAAGGAGAATAATCGCACTCATAGTCACCTCAACCTCGACGATACGTTTGAGAAGGACAAGGGGGCTTTGTTTGATAATTACGGGGAACTTCATCCCCTTCATACTATCACACAAACACGAGTGAAAATATGGAAAAAACTGCTAACTTACAAGCGCGCCAGATATAACGCGATGAAGGAATTCCGGGAAAGAAACCTTCGAAGCTTCGAGAGATTTTGTGTACAACGCATGGGGCGTGAGCGCAGGGAGCGAGTTTGTCTCGAGTGCGTAAATGCCTCGGTTTTTTGTAACAATAAAATCTGAGCGTGAATAGTGCCTGAGTCCGAGCTCCAGGTGAGCGAGGATTGCTAGGCGCTGAATTTCCGCAAGCTCAAATGCGGAGAAGTATCGTGTTGTTATATCAATCATTTCACCAGCACCATACTTTGATTCATAATTAAAGAGTGGAATATCGGGTGAGGTAAAAATAGCAATAGGAATCAATGCTTCGGCAGATGTCCTATCACTGCTGTCGAGCACTCCGCAGGTAGCTTCGAGACCTGAAATATATTCTTCAATGAGTACCGCTCCACTGTGTCTAAAAGCAGATTCGACTGCTTTTTCAAACGTGGCAAAATCTCGCGCGATAGAGGTGGAGAGTGATGACCCACCAGAAAGTGGCTTTACGATAGATGGTTGTGGGAACGACTGAAACACCTCGATGACACGCCTCCGAGTATTATCTTTTGGTTTTAATATGAGTGAGAAAGGAGTCTTGATACCAGCTTTTCCAAAAATATTTTTTGTAATTCCTTTATTCATACTCATACTACTTGGGAGAGTTTCAGATCCAGTATGATATTTTCCGAGCGTTCGAAGGATTGCTTGCACTTTCCCGTCTTCACCATATCCTCCATGGAGTGCATTGAATACGACGTCGATTTGAGAAAGTGCCTTTTCAGGAGTTTTTGTAAATCCGCCAGCATGCCATGCTCCATCTCGAGAAATGAGGATATCCTGTGCCTCAAACGGATGAGGCATGTGCTCGAGTACATATGCACCCGTTTTGAGTGATACATCATATTCATGCGATGGTCCACCACGCAGGACCCCGACTCGAATTGATTTATATGGAGAACGCAAAAGTGTCATTGCAGTAAGTATATAGGATGGGAAGGAAAGAGGAAATATGAAATGGAAGAAGAAAGAAGAAAGAAGAAATTATTCCAATCGAGCTTCATAGCTACTATCTAATTCAATTGAATTAGATAGTAGCTATTTTGACAAAAAAATAGAACTTCCTGGAGGGGAAGTTCTGGGGAAGAAAAGAAGGAGAAACAGGAATGTTCAGAGATAGCTTGAGTGGAAACACAAGCAGTCTTTGATTAATTGGCGGTCATTACAAGAATGACTGTCACCAAAACAAATCTGTAAATCAACTTCTCTTCGGAAAGAGCATCTCATCGAATCATCGACGAGGGGTGATCGAACGAATCAAATCTACCCACCTAGAGTATAGCATCAATTAAAACTTTTGCAAGTAAAAGATAAAGTATGTGAGAAAAGTAAGAGAAATATACAGACAAACACTCACCCGTGGACATCCAATGTCTACGGGTGAGTGTTTGTAACATTACATTATGCGTATTTTCTATTATTACCGCTTCCCCTTATCTATCTTATACGGCCTTCGCCTCAAATTGGCATGGTATGCCTGTGCAAACCTATGAGATTCTGAATTAAGTAGCAGAATTTCTTTCGCATGCTTTTGTATAGTACTGGTCTTCCCTACTATCTCTTTTGCGGTATGTCTTTCATCTTTGACTACAGATGCGATTTCAATAGAAAATCCGTGAGCCTTAAGTACCGCTTCAGCAACATTCCGCTGTGCGACTCCACCATCAAGCACAATAAGGTTAGGTAATTTCCACTCTGCATGACCAAGTCTTCGAGTCAAAAGTTCCCGTAAGTTTTTTGTATCATCAACCTTAACTTCTCCATCTACCCCTTTAATTTTAAATTTTCGATATTCATTTCTTGCAAGCTCACCATCTTCAAGCACAACCATTACTCCAACAGTGTCCTTGCCTGAAATATGTGCGATGTCGTAGGCTTCGATACGATACTGAGATTGAGGAATGTCGCCACTGTCGAATACATCGTTTCGGATTAGGCTCACGTCCCGGATATGATCGAGTGAAAAGAGCCTGCGCTTTGTTAATTCCGCTTTTTCAAACTCTTTCGCCTTAGCATACGCCTTCATCTCTTTTTCTAGATTTTTATGAATCTGAGCCATTTTTCCTGAGAAAAAGAGTTCAATGTTGCAAATTAGCCGTGCATACTCTTTTTTAGAAATTTCACCCGAACATACCCCTGGACAAAGTCCTAATTGGCGATTGAAACATGGTTTTCCAGACACCGGAATACACTTATCGCGAAATGGGAATATTCTCCTAATAATTTTCACCGCATCTCTGAGTTGATTACCGAATGGAAAGGGTCCGTATACAGAGCGGATTTTTATATTTAGTTTTGAAAGCTTTGGATCGTTCAGAAGATTCCTACCCCGCTCCACCAGCAAGCGTGGATATGCTTCATCGGTAATGACCACAAAATTGTAGCTTTTATCATCTTTCTCCTTGGTGTTATAGATTGGCTGATACTCCTTGATGGTATATGCCTCGAGAATGAGTGCCTCGAGTACAGAATTTGTCTCAGTATAGGTTATTTTTTCTGCTTCATCCACCATCTTTACGAGAAATGGCCCACGGGTCACAACAAGATCACTACTGAAGTAGCTTCGGACCCGATCTCGGAGTGATGTGGCTTTCCCCACATATAAAATGTCCTTCCCTTTTTTAAAAAAGTAGATTCCCGGATTATCTGGTAAAGACGTTTTTTCAAACTGTTGACGATTCATATTGTATATGATATCCTATCACGGGACTTTCATTGAGCAAAAACAAGGGGGGGGATCCATGGTTAAAGAATTGGGGCGCGAGGACGACATGGTGAAGTATGCAAAAGTTTTACAGGGCCAGTCTGCTCTGACAAAACTGGACAACGTGTGTCCATGCATCAGCAAGCCGGACAGGATTGTAGGTTCATGTTGTGAGGAGTGCGGGAGGGTTTCTCCGAATTCCTAGCAATTGTGCGTATGGGCCGGTACACTTCGTGTGTCGGCCCATAATTATTTTTTGTAAAACTGAACCGCTCCGACATTACTTTGTCGAAGCGGTTTTTTCTCACTCAACGGTTGCCGTAGTGCGCGAGGCGACATTCGGCACCAAATTTCCGTTTAGTGGTCTTCCCAACCACTTTCGAGTGCGATGAAGGAATCACACTCATCTCTTTGAGCGGGCCGACGATTGGCCTGTAACCGAGTACTGCATTACCCTCTCCACGATGCAAAGAGTACAAATTAATGATACTAAATAAAGTCATGACTCCTCCTTTTGGTAGAAGTGAACATCTTGGCTAATTGTACCATAATTCAAGAATAAAACAAGTAATTTGTAGATTACAAAGCCCACACATAGTGCGGGCTTGAAAAGGTGGTGAGCTGGACTTATGGTCAGAAAACCAAAAGTCAGGAAAGTGAGACCTCGGCTTCGGACAATATTATTTTTAGCACAAAAAAACTATCGTGTAAGTTACCTCAGTGCATTACGCAGATACTCACCAGTGTACGATCCCTTACTATTTGCTACTTCCTCAGGAGTTCCTTTCGCCACGAGTTTTCCTCCCCCACTTCCCCCCTCCGGCCCAATATCAATAACGTAGTCAGAGCTTTTAATGAGATCCATATTATGCTCAATCACGAGTACCGTATTTCCTTTATCGACCAGCTTTTGCAATATCTCGATCAGTTTTCGCACATCATCATAGTGAAGTCCGATAGTTGGTTCATCGAGTAGGTAAATAGTTTTCTGAACATGCGGACGATAGAGCTCTGAAGAGATTTTTACGCGCTGCGCCTCGCCGCCTGAGAGTGTGGTTGCTGACTGTCCAAGCTGGAGATATCCTAGTCCTACATCATCCATCGTTTTGATACGGTCGTAAATTGCAGGAATATCCTCAAAGAATGTGAGCGCTTCCTCCACGGTCATAGTAAGCACATCGTAGATGCTCCTTTTCTTATATTTAATCTCGAGTGTCTCTTTCATAAAACGCTTTCCATTGCAGATATCACACGGCACATAGACTGTCGGCAAAAAGTGCATTTCTACTTCTATAACACCATTACCCTGACAGGTTTCGCAACGCCCTCCCTTTACGTTAAAAGAAAAACGGTTTGCCTTCCAACCCCGAGCGCGCGCTTCTGATGTTTCGGCAAAGAGCTCACGGATAAACGTAAACGCTCCAGTGTAGGTAGCAGGGTTCGAGCGTGGAGTTCTGCCGATGGCAGACTGGTCAATCAAGATAGAACGACTGACGTATTCCGTGCCGGTAAATGATTTACAGTTGTAGGTTTCAGCAGTGCGGTACCTACGGTCAAACCGTGCCTGCAAGTTTTTGTGCAAAATTTCGTATACAAATGATGACTTCCCCGACCCTGATACTCCTGTCACAGAAATGAGTTTTCCAAGCGGAATATCAATATTCATATTCGTGATGTTAAATATCTGCCCACAGCGAATTGAGATAGTACCTTTCTCCGATGTGCGACGAGTTTCGGGTACTGGTACTTTTTCTTCATCCCGAAGGTATGCAAGTGTGCGTGATCCGCTCTCATTTTTTTTTGCAAGAAGAAGCTTATCGAGATACCCCGCCACCACCACACTTCCTCCATGGATTCCCGCCCCTGGCCCAATGTCGACAATGTAGTCCGACGCAAAAATTGTATCTTCATCGTGTTCAACTACGAGAATGGTATTCCCAAGATCGCGGAGATTAAGGAGTGTTTTAATGAGTCGTGCATTATCCCGTGAGTGGAGACCAATAGTCGGCTCATCGAGCACGTAAAGTGCTCCCACGAGCCCAGAACCGAGCTGGGACGCAAGACGAATGCGCTGTGCTTCGCCACCAGAGAGTGTGTGCGCACGCCGGTTAAGTGACAGGTATTCAATACCAACATTAATCATAAATTGGAGGCGTGATTCGATTTCTTTCAAAATAACTTTTGAAATACTTTTCTCTCGTGCAGTCATCTTGATAGTCTTGAAGAAATGATCACCGTCTTTGATCGACATCTCCACCACCTGCACGATATTCTTTCCGTTTATAAACACATGGAGCGCCTCTGGTCGTAGCCTCGCACCTTTACACACGGGACACGCCTCCTCCCCAAAGAAATGTCTTGTTCCAAGGCCATTACATTCTGGACATGCGCCATAGGGGGAGTTAAATGAAAAAAGACGGGGCTCCACTTCTGGGTATGAGTACCCATCATTCGGACAGGAAAGCTTTGAGGACATGACGAATTCATTCTCTGGATCTGCTGACTCAAGTGGATTATCTTTACCTTCTTCATCCTCTTTTACATCTGTCTTTTTATTTTTTACTTCCTTCTTTTTTCCTGCTTTTATTTTGCCTTCCGCCTGAAGATCTCTGAAAATAATTTTTACCAATCCCTCAGACTCTTCGAGCGCTTTTTCGAGTGACTCTGATAGACGTTCTTCAGCATTCTTTTTGTTCTCTTTGAATTCGACAATGCTAATGCTGTCAACAAGCACGTCAATACTGTGACGCTTGGTTTTAGAGAGAATGATTTGGTCACGAAGTTTCTTGCGCTCACCATCGATAAGCACTTCGATATATCCTTTTCCGAGCAAATCGTAGAGGAGCTGATAGTATTCTCCTTTTCGTCCGCGGACGAGTGGTGCAAATATTTCTGCATAGACAGGAAAGTCTACAGCGCGTTTTTCTACAGCGAGTGTTTTTGCGCGTTCTCCGATTTTATCTAATACAAACCCTTTGATTTCTTCGTTTGAAAGTTTTTTGATTTCTTCTCCGCAGATAAGACAGTGTGGGTGACCTACTCGAGCATATAAAATGCGGAGGTAGTCATAAATTTCGGTGATAGTAGCCACTGTCGAGCGTGGATTATTCGAACGAGACTTTTGGTCAATAGAAATGGCTGGAGAGAGTCCTACAATCTCATCCACATCAGGCTTTTGCATCTGGCGGAGGAATTGACGAGCATATGACGAAAGAGACTCGACGTATCTGCGTTGACCTTCAGCAAAAATGGTATCGAATGCGAGTGATGACTTTCCCGAGCCTGAGAGACCGGTAAAAACCACCATTTTATTTCGGGGCATTTCTACCGTAATGTCTTTGAGGTTGTGAGTTCGTGCACCACGCACAATAATCTTCTCGTCCTGACGTTCTAATTTTTTGTGAGTATCTTTGTCCATATAGGTAAAAAGACCCCGCGCACTGCCATGGGGTCACCTGCACTATATCACAAAGGAGTAAAAACAAAACTGCCGACCCAGTCTATGGGTCGGCAGTAAAACAGAAAAGCGTTCATTAAGCGATTCGCCACCCACTCGGGAGCGAATCTACAATAATAGGTAGTTCCTGCGGACCCTTGAGTACGGGCGGTGGAACATGTCTTTCATATTCAGAAATGGAATTTACATCCACAGCTTGTTGATATAGTATTTCCACTGAAAAAAGTGCCAGCCCAATTATTGTTGCCACAACGCCGCACCCAAACCCGAACCAGTATTTCATCTCTGTCTCCAGTAGTGAGAGTATTTGATGCACCCCCAGCTACCTTTGAAGTAGGACAGATAGAATGGAGGTATTAGCAACTAACT
>CAZAZG010000029.1:0-7641 GCA_964489565.1 uncultured Candidatus Saccharibacteria bacterium
ACTAACGATTTTGTATTGATAGTATCTAAATACCGGTATTATCTTAAAAATAAAAACTAACAAACAATAAATAACAAATAATAAGTAATAAATAACAACTTAAAACTCGTTCTTTAGTAGAGAGCCATCGTCGCCTCAACTTCTGTTTCGAGTGAGAATCTTTCTTTCACGTCAGCGTAGAGTGCGTTACCGTACTTGGCCCTCCTTTCTTCGTGGTCTACGAGTTCACGAATTGCTGTACGTATGTGTTGTATATTTCCCACATCTACGAGTATCCCATTTCGCTCGTGTTCAATCACTTCTGGTATACCACCAACTCTGCTTGCAATTACGGGGAGACTTGCGAGGCCAGCTTCAAGTGGTACATAGGGAAATGCTTCAGTACGTGAAGTGAGAGTGAATATGTCAAAGGCTTTTAGGTATTTTCTGGCATCCGATTTAAACCCTACAATGTGTATTCGGTCTTCGAGTTTGAGGGACTTGATCAACTTTTCGAGATTTTTTTGCTCCTCTCCACCTCCAATAATTATCAGCCCTGCGTCAGGAATGGCATCTGCTTCACCCTCAAAAGCGCGGATAAGGTAGTCGAGACCTTTATTTGTATGAAGTTCGGATATGCTACCAATCCAAAGTGTGTGAGGAAAATTTCCCAGCTCTTTTCTCGCTATTTCTTTCGAAAGAAGTGATACTTCAGAGATACCATTGTAGATAATTCGAATTTTTTCATTTACAAAAGGGAATCGTGCTACTTGTTTTGCAGTTGTTTTTGAAACTGCAATCGTAATATCAGAGAGGAGGACAGTGACACTATGAATGCCTGCAATAAGAAGCTTTGCAACGGCAGAGCGATTTTCATTAAACGCCCAACCGTGGCCAGTAAATATACTGCTCACTCCGTAAGGGGCGTAATTAATTGACGAGCGGATGTTGACGATTTTTACTGCGAGTGCGCCGAGTGCTCCCGCCTTTGAGCTGTTGAGGTGTACAACATCGGGTCTTTCTTCATTCACGATGCGAATAAATTCAAAAAAAACCAGAACGTCTTTGAGGGGGTTTATATTTCTCTGCAAGTTTTTTATGCGAATCACTCGAACCCCCTTTTCTTCAAGTTTTGTCTGCAAAAGGTCACCTTCACCAAGTACCACCACCACGTCAAAAAGATTGGCTGGAAGATTTGTCGCAAGGTCAAATACATAGCGCTGGGCGCCTCCAAAGTTACCTTTTGTGATAAAATACAGAATTTTTTTTGACCTGTTTGACATAGTTAATTTTTTCAATCGGTTATCGGATCCACAGATATTTACCTGCTGATGAATTCTGCGAACCCACCTCCTGCCGCGGCGGTCCGGCCTTGAGCAGCCGGGCTCTACCCCAGCAGCTCACGCCTCCAACATTATCTTTTTTTATGAAAGAGAGAATCTTTTTCTTTGGCATATTATTTTAGCGCAAAGAGGATAGCCCCCGAGAAGATAAGGGCAGAGCCGACACCGGTTTTCCAGGTGATTCCTTCTCCGAGGAAAAGTGCTGCCAGTATCACTACAAATACAATGCTGAGCCTATCGAGTGCGGCAACACCCCCAGTCGGTCCATGCTTTAAACTAAAAAAGTAGAAAAGCCATGAGGTTGCGCCTGCAATACCTGATAGACCAATAAAAAGCAGAGTCTTCCCGTCAATGGTTGAGAGTGCCTTGTACTTTCCCAGAGCGAGGGAAGTGAGTACGAGGAACCCTGCCATGATGACCGAGCGAACGGTGGTAGCTAAGGTGCTATCAACATTCTTGAGCCCAACTTTTCCAAAGATGGAAACGAGAGAAGCAAAAACCGCGGATAGTATGGCGTAGAGAATCCAGCTAGGCATGAGTGTGTAACTTCTTATGGCGAATTCTCATTGGGTGAAGGTGTGCGGCAAGGCTGAGTGCAAGTGCGATGATAACAATGTTTTTAATGATGTACTGACCTTCAAGTGTCGGTACAAATGGTGCTTGCCAGGTAATAGAGGAGAGTAAAATAAGAGGCATAACCGTAGTTACCATGTGAGGCAAGAGAAGTGCGATAGCTAGGCGCTCAAGTCCTGGAATAAGAAAGGCGAGGCCAATAATCATTTCGTAGATACCGAACAGCATAATGAATTGGTCGAACGTAATAAAAGGCAATGTTTGTTCAAGCAATTTCGCAACAAGAGGATTTGCCGGACTGTCACCAAAAACTTTTAGAATTCCAAACCAAAAAAAGACTACAAAGATTGCAATGTGAGCGAGGGGCAAACTGATTTTTCGAAAAAAGTGAATAAGACCATTATCAACTACCTCTATTTCGTGAGTATCCATGGAATCTATTGTACCGACTCATTCGCGTTCGGGCAATCAATGTTGGGGAACTATCAGTTGAAAAAAGCCTGCAAACGTATAGTATAAGCGGACTATGACAATGGTAAGCAAAAAAGAGCCTTTCATTCTCGTTTTAGGTGATATTGTGGCTTTTTATATGGGCTTATGGCTTATGCTGGTTATTCGCTACGGCAAGCTTCCAACCAAGGAATTCCTTAGCCTTCACCTCCTTCCGTTCTCCATCCTGTTTGTTACGTGGCTTGGAGTATTTTTTATTGCGGGACTTTATGAGAAGCATACTCTACTTATCAAGCGCAATATCGCCGCGACAATCCTGCGTTCGCAAATCACCAATAGCATTCTTGCAGTGCTCTTCTTTTACTTCATTCCGTTTTTTGGTATTGCTCCAAAAACAAATTTATTCTTAGCTCTCATCACTACTTTTGCTTTTGTAATAGTGTGGAGACTTTTCTTGTTTCCGTCGCTTGAAGTGCAAACAAAAGAAAAGGCAATACTAATTGGATCGGGAGCAGAAATGCGTGAGCTCGAAGAAGAGGTCAATAACAATTCACGGTACGATATTCAATTTGTATCTTCGTATGACATCGCAAACCAAAGTAGCGCTGAGCTCCAAGCGGATATTACCAAGAAAATTTATGCCAACACCATATCGGTGGTCGTAGCAGATTTTGGCAACGAAAAAGTGGAGCCAGCCCTCCCAAGTCTCTACAACCTCATCTTTTCTGATGTCAGGTTTATTGATATGTACACGCTCTATGAAAGTATTTTTGATCGCATTCCACTTTCGCTCGTTGGGTACAATTGGTTTTTGGAGCACATCTCAGGTGCGGCGGAGCGGGGATACGATGTGTTAAAACGAATGATGGACATCGGCATCTCACTTGTACTTGGAATCATATCGCTGGCTCTCTATCCGATTGTATATATTGTCATTAAGTTTGAAGATGGCGGCCCTATTTTCTTTATCCAAGAGCGTATTGGGAAAAATAATGAGCTGATTACTCTGACAAAATTCCGTAGCCTCAAGGTACACAATGATCCAACTGGTATTGCAAAAAATCCTACTCCAACGAAAGTTGGAGCGTTTCTCCGAAAGGCTCGCATCGATGAATTGCCGCAACTCTGGAGCGTGCTCCTCGGAGACTTGTCGCTGATTGGTCCAAGGCCTGAAATCCCCACACTCGTGCAAGTGTATGAACGAGAAATCCCATACTACAACGTCAGGCATCTCATCAAACCAGGTCTTTCAGGATGGGCTCAGCTGTACCAATATGCACCACCAAAGTTTTCTGCAAAGCTCGATGAGACTCGTATCAAACTTTCCTACGATTTGTACTATATAAAGCATCGCTCGCTCGGACTTGATCTCAAGGTGGCACTCCGGACGATTAAGACATTGCTTTCACGGGAGGGAATCTAGGGGAAATTTTAAGTAGGTAGTTTTGAGTTTTGTGTGAGATATAGATCTAAGTCTATAGAATCCCAACCTGCCAGGTTGACACATATGATGTGTTTTATTAAAAACTAACGACCTAAAGCTAAATACTGCTTCGTTTGATTTCTCCCTAAAAATCCCTATACTGTTTTCATGATTAAATACCGCATAGGAGCCGTCTTTCTGATTATTGGAGGTATAGCATTGGCTGTTTTCCTCCAATCTTCCCAAAAACAAGGCGCAAAATACCCATTTCGTCTCGGCTTAGACCTTGTCGGTGGCACTGAGCTCATCTATCGTGCCGACCTTTCTCGTACTGCAAGTAATGACACAAGTAGCTCCATGGATGCCCTTCGTGAAGTGATTGAAAAGAGAGTAAACGTATTTGGCGTTTCTGAGCCAATCATTCAAGTAGAGAAGGCTGGCCTCGTATCAGGAAACCTTGATCACCGTCTCATCGTAGAGCTCCCTGGTATAAAGGACACCAATGAAGCGATAGCGATGATTGGAAAAACTCCAATCCTCGAATTCCGCCTTCAGAGAGAAGGGCTCGAAAAACTTTCAGAAGAAGAATTAAAAAATCTCTCACCTGATGAAATGTTTACGCCGACAGGTATTACTGGCGGGCTTCTCAAAAACGCTCAGCTTGAATTTGATCCATCAACCCAAAAGCCAATGGTGGTGCTCAATTTCAATGACGAAGGCAAAAAACTTTTTGCAAAAGTAACTGGCGAGAATGTCGGCAGGACAATGGCCATATTTCTCGATGGTCAAATGATCCAAGCTCCTACTATTAAGGAATCTATTGATAATGGCACAGCCCGTATTACTGGAGGCTTTGATGCAAATACCGCAAAGGAGGCAGTGAAGCAATTAAACTATGGCGCCCTCCCGGTACCAATTGAGCTCGTCAGTCAGCAAACCATCGGTGCATCACTCGGCGCAGGAGCACTCCACTCTGGAGTTCGTGCGGGTATCCTCGGATTTATCTTACTCGCCACATTCCTCATTGCCTGGTACCGACTTCCTGGTATTATCGCAATCATTGCACTCATTCTCTATGTCCTTATCTCTCTTTCACTCTTCCTTGTTGTACCAGTAACACTCACTGCTGCAGGGCTTGCAGGATTTATCCTATCAATTGGTATGGCAGTTGATGCCAATGTGCTTATCTTTGAGCGCATGAAAGAAGAGCTACAAAAAGGAAAAAATTTGGAAGACGCAATGCATGAAGGGTTTAAGCGAGCATGGCTTTCAATCCGCGATTCAAATATCTCTTCAATTATTACCGCAATCGTGCTCTTCTGGCTCGGCACTTCAGCGGTGAAGGGATTTGCTCTCACACTCGGTCTCGGAGTGGCCGTATCAATGTTCACCGCAATCACCGCGTCACGAACCTTCCTTTACGCACTTCGCTTTGAAAAGCTTGGTAAGGTCGCACGCTTCTTATTCGGCTCTGGTATTACGAACGCTTAAATTCAATTTCTTTTATGCCAATCATCAATCATCGAAATTTTTTCTTTATTTTTTCAGGATTACTCATCGCACTTTCAGTGGGGGCTATGGTGATATTTGGTTTTAAATTTAGCTCAGACTTTCTTGGGGGGTCACTTCTTGAAGTTTCCTATGCAGATTCCGCACGCGCTCTGAGCTTTGATGAAGCAAAAGCAATGCTCAAGCCACTTGACCTTGGTGAATATTCGCTGCGTCCATCTGGCGACAAGCATCTCGTGCTCCGTAGTCGCGAGCTTTCAGCGGATGAGAAAAATGCAGTAGTATCTGCACTCTCAAAGAACAATTCAATCGAGATGAAGATTGAACGGTTCACCTCCGTCGGCCCTATTGTAGGAGAAAGCCTGAAGAAAAAGTCATATGTTGCGATAGCGCTCGTAGCGCTCTGTATTATGCTTTTTGTAACCTTCGTATTTCGCAAAGTTTCTGAGCCTGTGGCGTCATGGAAGTATGGGGTCGCTACACTGATAGCCCTTGCACACGATGTGATCATTCCAACTGGAATCTACATTATCTTTGGCCATTATTTTGGAGCGGAGATTGACCTCCTATTCATTACAGCCATTCTCGCAATTCTTGGATACTCTGTGCACGACACCATCGTGGTGTTCGACCGAGTACGAGAAAACCTAGCTCTTTTAAACACCAAAGAAGCATTTGAGGTGACGGTAGGGAAGAGTCTATCTCAGACCATGACTCGCTCAATAAATACCTCAGTCACGATTTTTCTCACACTCCTCGCACTGTACTTCGTAGGTGCAGAAGTAACTCGTAACTTCGCCTTCACACTCCTTATCGGAGTAATCGTTGGTACGTACTCATCGATCTGTGTCGCATCACCGCTCCTTGTAACCCTCGAAAAACTGCAAAAGAAAAAGTAGGAAGCTGACTCATAAGATTTTTTCTAAAACACTTGTCGAACTCGCAGGTCGACAAGTGTTTTGTCTTAAAACCTGTTCCAGCGTTGTGCTTTTACGTCGCAGTCCTTATACTTATCCTATGGAAAGAAAAACTGCTACTTTTATACTCATTGTTCTATTGATCTGTGGATTGATATATTTTTTTGTGCGCGAAAAAGAGGTGGAGTACCTTGCACCGGCAAAAATTGAAACGCCACAAAAGCTTATCGATAATACTCTGCGCGATGCTCAAGGCAATGTCATCCAGGGTGAGTTTGGTGATGATCAAGTGTACATCCAAACCGTAGTGCCAGAGAGACCAAAGAGGATTTCAGGTAAGTATTATTATAGCGAGGATGCAAAATCTCAGTTTGCAGGAAAAATTTGTTTTGAACCTTCTTCGGAAGTTGTAGGAATCGGAAAACGATTTTGCCTGACAAATGCCGATGAAGCATATGCACTTCTCGAAATTTCCAAAGGATTTAGTAATGGAAATAGCGAATGTACCGTGAATGCACCTGCAACTATAGAAATAAAGTCATATACAAAACTGACTGGGGATGCGGATGGATATGACTCGGCAATTCTCACGAACGTTGTGAAAACAGGAACGGAGTCTTTCCTCGCTTGCGGGAAATACTAAAAGGAAATCGGGTCACGAAGCATTGCTTCGTGACCCGATAAAAACCTGGTCTCTATTCCCTTGAACACCACAAAGCGCTCACTCAGTCTCCCGACTAACTGACCAAAGTTCACACTTTCGTTGCTTTAGAGAACCTCCGCTCCCGGTGGTTTCCTTCCTCTTAGCAACAGTGGTCAAACTCGCTGAGCCAGTGTCAGTGCTGGCTTTTGCGACACAAGGTTTCGGACTTGAATCAAGGCCGGGCCCCCCTCGAAGAGGCCTACCCTTAACCATATCGTATTCCTAAGGAGAAAGAGACCATTTAGTGCATTCTGCTCTTCATACTGCGCCTCATAATGGCCTATGTCAATAGAAAATGGGAACGTCTAAAAAAGCCATAAAATAGGTCATTTTGAGGTATTTCCCCAGTAGGGGAAAGAAAGCCTGTAAAAGCCTTGACTCTATGCTCAACATCTATATAATGCAGGTCTGCTTCTAGAGGTTTCTAGGAGCCGTTTTGAAAGAGTACTTTGACAACTTGTTACATAAAAAATTTGAGAACGCCTGAGGAACTAAAGATGCCTCAGGCACAGCAAGTCTCAAGAATTCTAATAATGTGATTCCTTTTCGCTGCACACATCTTAATTGATGAACGTACAAGCAATACGGTGTAGTAGAAAGAAGTGAGCTAGAAATTTAATTCTTTGTCGGACCAAGCCGAAGTCTAATATGCTTTGTTTTGTTCCGTTCCAAATGAAATGTTCAAACACATCATTTTTAATGAGAGTTTGATCCTAGCTCAGGATGAACGCTGGCGGCGTGGAT
>CAZAZG010000030.1:0-7415 GCA_964489565.1 uncultured Candidatus Saccharibacteria bacterium
GTATACCTTAGGATATAAAGTAATAAGTAGAAAGTGATAAGTAATAAGGGGATATGGATTGTGAAAAGAATAAGAATGAATAAGAGGAATTGAAATGAATAAGGGGAATAAAAGAACCCGCTTCGCCTGAGTTTCGCAAGGCGAGTAAGAAAAGAAAAAGAATTGAAAAGATATAGAAGAGAAGAAGAAGGGAGAAAAGTAATTAGTAAAAAGAGAGGAATACAGAAGAAAGAAAAAAGAAGAATAATACACAAACAAAAAACCCTCGGTTTGCTTCGTCCTTAAAGACGAAGCAAACCGAGGGTTAAAGAGTCCAAGGGCTCAAGTGTAAAAGTACGAGAGACCAAGAACCCAATTTACTACTTAAGTGAGACAACCTTACCGCCCGCGCTCCACTCATTCGGATCCTCAACGGAGTGGGCGCTGACGACCCAGCCACCGCTGCCTGAGCTCCAGAACACGTAGACTGACCAAGGATTACCATCTTCATCTTCAATATATAAGATGCTGCCGTACCCATTGATTCGCAAGGCTCCTTCTTGTCCATTCCCCTGAAGGGAAAGAAGGTGGAAGAGACAACGCAGTGTTGTGACTTCCCTATCCCTTCCGAGTTCGGTTCGGATGGGTCCATCCACAGAAGCTTTTTCAAGGCTGTGGATTGAGAGCGTCACTTTGCATTGAGCTTCCTCGATTTTACCAAGAAAGTGTTTCTGGAAGTCATCACCCACAAAGCCGATCCTGACCTCAGCTGTGTTTGAGGTGTCGACCACGAACTTCTCGCGGGCGATGAATCGCTCGGTTGAAGCTGGGATAGTCACATCTCGGAGGAAGGTGAGAATGGATTTGAAGACAACCTCGCCCGATCCACCAATGAAGCGAAGGAAATTGTCCCATCCGCCCATGCGATTGATACACGCTTCAGTTTGGCCGGCGGTCACATCATTTTACTTAGCCACGATAATGATCCTTGCGCTCTAAGCGCTTGGTTTCCCTCTACCCGAGGTTATAGGGGCTATGGTCATTCGCCACAGCCTAGAAATAACGAGGTTTCTCGACTTCTTTAGCCTGTGGCAATGCAAGTAATGTGAAAGTCTCGTTTGTCCTACTTGAGGGGTAACTGGAGGAGGAAAGAACTGTATGTTTTTTTACACCCATATGGTGATTATGTCAAGAATTTCGTAATATCCCAATAGCTTGAAATCACCTGGCCATTTAGGCTGATTCACATGACAACTAATACTAGCCACCAATCTACGCCATGGCGTAGATTTGTGTTTTCATTAGCGGATAAGGGTAATTCGTAATTTGCTCCACAAAAATAGAGCTATTTAAAAGGCTACTTTGACTTGCTGTATGTGTTTTCTAAAAATTAAAAGCTCTGTTTAATTTATTTATAACTTAAAACTTTTTTCTCTAACAACCCTGTCTGCCGGCAACTAGCAACAACAATTATATTGCATCAACGAGCGAATACGTAGGTGTGAGCATCGCCATAGCAAAAAATCCTACCGCAACTCCCATAAAGACCATGAGAAATGGCTCAATCAAAGTCGACATATCTTTTGTTTTTTGATCTACTTCATCTTCATAAAATGTTGCAACACCCATAAGCATGTCTCCCATGCGCCCTGTTTCTTCTCCTACGCTCATCATTTCTCCCACAAAAATCGGATAGAGCTTTTCATGCTCAATAAAAACATTCGACATTGGCTCTCCTTTTTGAATATTGGCCTGTGCCTGAAGTAATACTTCTTTATAATAGGAATTTTGCAGCACGTCCTGCGTCACCCCAATCGCTACCACAATATCCACACCAGAAGTCAGGAGCGCAGAAAGGGTACGCGCAGTTCGAGCGGAGTTAATTTCTTTTACAATACCTCCCACAACTGGGAATCGGATTGAGCTATAGTCAAAAATCCGCTTTCCCACTGCGCTTCTAAAAAACGTAACGATAGAAACCACCACACCTACAACGATACTGAGCGCCATGAGATAGTGATTTCGGAGAAAATCTGACACGGTAATGATCGCCCGAGTACTTGCCGGAAGCTTTACTCCAAGGCCCGTGAATGTGGCAGTGAGTGTCGGAACCATAAATACCATCATCAATATTCCAATGACCAGCATGATGCAGAGAATTACGGCCGGGTACATCATTGCCCCTTTAATTTTCTTCGTCAACATATAAGTTTTCTCCATCTGAATTGCCACAACACGCAGCGAACCTGCGAGATTTCCGCTCTCCTCCCCCGCTTTTACCATCGATACAAAAAGATTTGAAAAAGTATCCGGCTTTGCTCTCATGGAATCTGACAAGCTCGTTCCCTTGCTGACATCATTGCTGAGAGATTGAAGCACCGCCTTCAATTTAGGATTTTTTGACTGCTTCTCCATGACCGCGAGTGATCTCGTCACCGAAAGCCCCGCCTCAATCATCGAAGCTAAGTTGCGGGCAAAGATTATTTTTTCATGCGCATCGACCTTACTTAGAAAGCTTAAAAATCTTTCGAGGGAGACCGCGCTTCGGGGTTTCGTTTCTGTGGCCACAACGACAGTCCCCCCTTCTTCTTTGATTTTTCGATATGCAGCAAAGCGATCGGGAGCTTCGAGCACTCCTTCGTAGGTCACGCCCTCTTTGTTAATCGCTTTGTACTTATACTCTGCCATAATTATTCGTCTGCTGAGATTACGCGCAACACCTCCTCAATAGTAGTGATGCCTTGCACTGACTTGAATATTCCATCTTCTACCATCGTGAGCATGCCCTCCTTTTTCGCCTGGTCTTCTACATCTTGAGTAGTCGAACCCTTCATGATTGCATCGCGAATAGCTGGGGTTACTCGCATCACTTCGTGAATACCGATACGTCCTTTGTATCCATCATCACTGTCTCCTCCTGGCTTTGGTCTATACATCGGCACAGATTCCCATGTCGCATTGCTATCTACCACCTTCTCTTCTTTGAGAGACTTCATCACTCGCTCGAGATTGATGGTTTTTTTGAGCTGCTCAATTTCATTTACTGACAAATAGTATCGTTCTTTCGACTCTGCGAGGCGACGGATGAGACGCTGTGCGATGATGACAGAGAGTGTCGAAGTAAGAAGAAACGGCTCAATCTTCATATCAACGAGACGTGCAATAGTACCCGCCGCGGAGTTTGTGTGGAGAGTTGAGAGCACGAGGTGCCCAGTAAGCGCAGCGTTGACTGCAAGTGACGCAGTCTCACCATCACGGATTTCTCCCACCATAATGACGTCTGGGTCCTGACGAACGAGCGTACGAAGTCCTGTGGAGAAGGTAAATCCAATTTCTGGCTTTACCTGAGTCTGATTGACCCGTTTCATCTGATACTCAATCGGATCCTCGATAGTTGAGATGTTAATATCGGGAGTATTTAAAATATCGAGCATCGTATAGAGGGTGGTCGTCTTGCCTGAGCCAGTTGGACCCGTGGTGAGGATCATTCCCGTTGCGAGCTTTGTTGCTTTATGCAAGAGCTCTAAGCCATCGCCGTGAAAGCCAAGGCTCTCGAGCGAAAAGCCTGACACGCTCTCTCGCAGGAGTCGCATGACGGTTTTTTCTCCGTAATAGACTGGGAGCGTGGACACACGAAAAGACACTTTCTCGTTGTTGAGATCAATCTTAAATCGTCCGTCTTGAGGAATACGCTTCTCATCGAGTTTGAGGTTTGAGAGCACTTTGATACGCGCGGTGATACCTGCTGCTACATTTTTCGGGAGCACCATAGCATCATGGAGGATTCCATCTATGCGATAGCGCACTACCACCTGTGCTTCGGCAGGCTCAATATGAATGTCGGACGCATCTTGGATGATTGCATGCTTGAGAAGCGTATCAACAATGCGCACAACGGGCACATCTTCGGCGAGCTTCTTTAAATCTTCTTCTGATACTTCATCACTACCAGTTTTTTCGGTTTCTGCCTTTAGGTTGTCTGCTTCTTTTTGAATGATATCGCCAAACTCAGCTTTTAAACTCTTTTGATAGTTAAGAAGCGCATTTTTGATTGAGTCAGCATCGGTAAGGCGTGGAAGAATTTTGAGCCCTGTCTTCTTGCGAATAAAATCAATTGCTGCCAAGTCTTCAGTATCGAGCATCGCCACCTCAAGATCGCTTTCAGACTTTCGGAATGCAATAATGTTGTGATTGCGCGCAATCGGTTCAGGAACGAGTGAGAGTACGGCAAAATCGAGACGCTGACCTTTGAGGTCGACAAATGGAATGCCGAGAATGTAAGCCTGCATACGGCGCAAATCATCTTCCGTCAGACTCGCCTTGTTTACGAGGACCTTGCCGATACTGAGCCCGCCATCAGCGGATTCTTTTTCTGCAATGGTTAGATCCGCTCGCGATACAAGACCTGAGTCAATGATAAATTCTTTGAGCTGTGTTTCGTCAATGTGCATAGTAAAATCGAAACACGAGAATCGAGAATTGAATTACGGAATTCGATTCTCGTGTTTCGTATTTCGTGATGCAATCATTGTAACAAACAAAAATAACTAGTAACAGATAACTGGTAACAAGAAACAAAGATCTTCTGTATGCACAAAACCGATTGAGCTTCGCTCAATCGGTTTTGTGCATCTATTATTTTTCCCGCACCCTCTTTCTTATTTCGAGTTTCGACTTCCGTAATCTGTTTTTCGTCCCCTTTAGAACTCTTTGTACCTCGGGTCAATCGTCACACTGAGATTTGCTGGTGCACAGGTACCGGTAGCGCTGAAACTGTCAGTGACTCTGAGCGTAGCAGTCTTCACACCAGTACTCTGATAGGTAAAGACATAGGGATTGGTGATACCGGCAGTCATATCAGTGCCACTCCAAGCATACGTATACGGCGCAGTGCCTCCGACCACAGTCCCAGTCCATGTTACGGGCTGACCGACGAGTGCGGGAGATGGACTTGGAGTACACGTCACGCCAAGCACGACAGGGTTACTAATTACAAGGTTAAATGAGGTCGTCTTGTCAGCAAGCCCTGCAGTACTTGAAGTTACGGTGATTGGGTAGGTACCTGCAGTTGTGCTAGGATCCACAGTGAAATTGATTGTGGAATTACAGGTCGGTGAACAGGTGCGGTTTGCATACGCAATAGATACGCCCGCTGGCATACCGGTGGCAGTAATGTCTACTGCTTGACTCGACCCTGAGGTGATGGTTTTGGAGATTGTTGCTGGCACTCCAACCGGTATGGCACTTTTTGTTATAGTGACATTCCCACCGCTTGAAAGGGTGTAGTTAAATCCTCCTGTTGAAGTGTAATTGATCCAATATGAAGTTGTCCTTCCATTAAATATATTTTGTACCGATGAAGGGATTACTGTGTAGGTATACCCTGAGATAGCCTGAATATTATTAAGAGTGTAGGCCCAGCCACCACCACTTGCAGTATGGTTCGACTGAGTACCAGAACCACTGCTAGGGTTTACAGTCTGTCCACTTCCTGGCCATGGAACAATGTCCCACGATGATGGCATATTAGAGAATACATTAATGTACGCGGTAGTGTTTGTGGTTGCATCATTTGTCACAACGAGATCAGTCCATGGACCGCAGTTATTACTCTCGTCAGTTTCTACAAGAATTCCCCCTATTGCAGTATTACCACTTACCCCTGTCGCATCTGCACATACCCGAGTTGAGTACGTACCTGGTACAGCAAACACATAGCCAGATCCAAATGAAGAACCCACCTGGGCTCCAGCAGCGATTGGGATCGTTGCGCTCGCACTGAAGTCAGTTATCGTACCACCTCCGTTTGTTTGGGTTGCGAGCTGCCCGATGGAAGGAAAGCCACTTCCTGGCGTTGCGCTGGTACCTTGATTTTTTATGTATGCTCCAAAATACCACCACCACTGCATATTGCTTACTCCAGCAGGTGTCGTTGTATAAGTTGGCCCAGCAAGTACATCAATGGTTCCAGAAGTAACAGTGATGTTGCCCCACGGTCCACAGTTATTGCTTTTGTCGGCTTCAGATATGTTACCGCCCACCAAAATTGGATTAGGGCCTAGACCAATGACCGCAGTGCCGTCAACGCACATGCGAGCCGAATACATTCCTGTAGCTGGAAATGTATATCTTAAATATCCAACAACTGTACCCGGTAAAAAACCAGACTGTACAGGTGCCGAAGGCATACTTAACAATGAACCCCCGCCATTTGGTGCATTTGTTATTTGCATTACATAAGGGAATTGTGATGCAATTGCCGATGCGCCAGCATTAATAATTTGTCCGCCAATAACCGCATCTGATCCAGTTACAGTAAAAGTATTTGTGGTAATTATTCCACCGCGTAAATCTGCGCCCCCCCCACCCGTTACCGAAACACTAGCAGAATTTGCGACTGTGCCACCAGCATTTGCACAACTCAATGTGAACGTGGTGTTGCCAAAGAGAGCTCCGGTGCTGACATTTGTACCAATCGTATTTTGCGTCCCACCCCATCCGCCAGAAGCTGTGCAGGTAGGGGTTGGATTTCCCGTTACTGACCATGTGAGATTTGAACTATTACCGCTCGTTACAGATGTTGGGTTAGCGCTGATTGATACTACGGGAGATCCACCCGCAGATACTGTGACCACTCCTGAACCTGAGCCGGTTCCACCTGGGCCATTACAAGACATACTAAAAGTAGTCGTTACGGTAATATTGTTTACTTGTCGAGCGTGGCCACCTGGAGTTACATCTAATCCACTAACTGATCCCGACCATTGGGGGTTAGCGGGAATTGCTGAAAGATTACACACAGATGCAGAACCTCCACTTAAATCCCAATTAATCATTGAAGGGTTGCCAGTTGAAATGGTGCCCGGCATTGGTGTAACTGTAACGGTAGGTGCAGACCCCCCTGCGCATGACAAAGTAATATTAGACCCCGTCATGCCAGCACTCGTACCATCTGCGTTTGTTGCAGTTACATAATAGGTATAGAGAGTGCTCGCAGTCAGCGATGGATCAGTGAATGAAGTAGCACTGCCACTGTAGACGGTAGCTCCACTGCTATTGTTTCGCTTTACGGTATAACTCGTAGGACTATTTGACGCACTCCACGTCAGACCCATTTGAGGGGTGGTAACATTACACGCCGGAGTCGCAGTAACAGAAATCATGACCGGTGGAGCTGGGAGGGTACAATTTGATGCGGTTGCAGAGGCTGTCTGATTCACATTTCCTCCAGGACCTGTCGCTACCAAATAGTAGCTATACGTCTGACCTGTTGTTCTACCGCTATCAGTATATGAGGTACCAGCACCAGAATAAATTGTAGCCCCTCCAGAATTATTTCTCTGGACAGTATATCCAGTCACGTTCGATCCTGACCATGAAAGAATAATTTGTGGGGTTTGACCACTACACGACGCTGTTGCAGTAAATGAATTGAT
>CAZAZG010000031.1:0-7409 GCA_964489565.1 uncultured Candidatus Saccharibacteria bacterium
GCTCGTATATGTATCAGGGGTTCAATTTAAAAAGTTATAAAATAAGTATGAATCAGCCGAAAATATTAAATTTAATATTTGTGTTCGATAAAATCCTAGTTTTACCGGTTTTATTCTCAATATATTTTGATCCTTCATACGTTTTATATGGGACTTTATTATTATTAATTCCACTTAACTTTATTTATTTGATCCTTTTTTCATTTCAAAGAAATGAAATGAAGAAACAAAATTTTGCAAAATTTTCAATCAATTTACTAATACTTTTCCTCGAAATATCTTTTGTTATATATGTTTTTAGACAAGCGGGACATGATATTGCAAATAGTATAATGTAAATAAAATTAATTCTTGATATTTATAAAATTTTTACTACTGAATAGTGTTACTGCTTTTGTTTGACAACAATTGGGATGATAAAAAACCCAGAACAGAGAATCGCTACATATCTCGGGGGGCTCGGATATGATGCTAGGGGGGCGCAATCTACCGTAGGACTCACTCCCGCCACTGTAACGAGTCTGCTCGTATATGTATCAGGGGTTCAATTTAAAAAGTTATAAAATAAGTATGAATCATCGAAAAATTTTAAGCGTTGC
Organism: uncultured Candidatus Saccharibacteria bacterium; assembly: GCA_964489565.1. Taxonomy (GTDB): domain Bacteria; phylum Patescibacteriota; class Minisyncoccia; order Phycocordibacterales; family Zambryskibacteraceae; genus CAYLHJ01. Next base: position 600 of record CAZAZG010000031.1, read on the forward strand.
ACTGGTTAGTCTTCTAAGCTTAAAGCTTACAGGTTACGTCATACTTCATCCAAGTTTGATTGGAATGTGTGACCCGGCTGACTCTTCATGTGGATATCAAAACTTCTATACAATAGGAATGCCACTTTATCGTGGTCTCGATTTCTTTATATACGTCTTGGTATTAATGTTCTTTTTTTCAAAAAAAGTATTTAGAGTTTGGTGTAAGTTAGTCAGTTTCTATGCACCATTATCTTTGTTGATCATAGTAACGACAGAGTCTCAGTGCAGCGAAATTTTGTGCCTCGACAGAGTTAGTATGGCCAAATTCCTTGGAAAAATACTTCTTTACTCGACAATCGTATTGAACCTAATAACTCTCATGTTTTATTGGTGGAAAAATCGGAAAGGAAAGATGGTTTGACAGTTTGAAAGTTTTTGCGCAAGATTGAATGAGAGCTGTACGTTGCCAAAAACCATAAGGGAGGGGGTATGTCGAAAAGATCTGCAAAAAAGGCACCAATGAAAAAAGGGGAAAGTATTCCGGAAGCTTTCTCTGTGTATCTAAGTGATATCGGGAGCATACCTCCCATAGCCCGAGATGAAGAACCAGCGCTTATCCTACTCGCTCAAGCTGGAGATGAAAATGCCTTTAGGAGCATTATCAACTCCAATTTGAAGTTCGTTGTCTCAATTGCGAAAAAGTATCAAAGTCGGGGGCTTGACCTAGATGAGTTGGTTGCCGAAGGCAACCTCGGACTTTTTGAAGCAATTAAAAAATTCGATCCATCTCGGGGTGTGAAATTTATCTCCTATGCAGTGTGGGGGATTAAAAAACAAATACTCGACGCAATTCGTAAAGTTCCTACAGTGTCGCGGCCCCGAGAAGTGATTCTCCTTGGTTTCAGAATAGGTAATATGAGAGAATCTCACTATGTAGATCATGGAAAATACCCAAGTGATGCGCAGATCGCTGAGCGGTTTGAAGTGACTGTTGCAGAGGTGCGCTTTGTAATGACAGGCAGCACCGTGAGCTTGGATACTCCGAGATCTTCAACAAAGGGGGAGAGAGGCCATAATCTACACAGCTTCATCAGTCAAGACAGCGAGGACTGGGATGGAGAGATTGACCGAAGTTTGCAGGTCCGCCTCGTAGTCGATTTTGTTCTGTCGTTAGAAGGTGAATCAGAACGAAACAAGAAGATATTTCTAGAGCGACATGGCCTCGGTGAGTCAGGCGAAGCGGAGTCGTTTGAGAAACTTGGTCAGTATCACAGTGTAAGTCGAGAGTGCGCACGGCAGGTAGCAGATAGAATAATGAATATGCTCTGCTCCAATTTTCGTGGTGTGGAGACTCAAAGATCCGTCTTTAAGTAATTCAAAATGTGTATTGGGCACCGCGTCTGCCACTAAGGCAGACGCGGTTTTTGTTTGTTGACACCTCTATAATATCGTGTAATCTATACCCCATAGGCCAAAGACAGTAGGCAAAAAAGAAGTCAGTATCTAGAGTCTAGTAGCTAAGAATCCATCAGTAACTAGCAAAAAGAAACTCACAACTTTCAATAAGCTCCTACCGAGGTGAGAAGTGTATACAGGGAGATTCGCAGAAAAAAGCGAGAAAACCTGTACTCTTTCCAACTACTTTGCAACGCCTTTGAAAGGTCGTTTTATTATCAAAAAGTTTACAGGTTGTGCCTGATTACTGTTTGTAATTTCAACTTACAGGCTTGTGTGAAGCACAACTTCTCAACTTACAAACTTACATATGGCTATATCAAAAGATAAGAAAATCGAAATTGTAGCAAATCTCAAAAGGGGGATTGTAAACTCTAAGTCACTCGTCTTTGTAAACTTCCACGGCCTGAACGTTGCGGGGGTAAATGAAATGCGACGCGGACTTCGAAGTAACGGGGTTTCTTACGTTGTAGCAAAGAAGACACTCATCAAGAGAGCGCTTGCGGATTCAGGAATCGAAGGTGAAGTGCCAGAACTTCATGGCGAGCTCGCACTCGCATGGGGGGACGACCTCGTCGCTCCAGCACGTGAAGTGTACAGCTTCCAAAAGAAAAACCCTGAGGCACTAAAAATTCTCGGAGGAATGTTTGAAGGCAGAATGATGAACCAGGTAGATATGATGGAGATAGCAACTATTCCAACACTTCCAGTGCTTCACGGAAAGTTTGTCAATATCATCAATTCTCCAATTCAACGCTTTGTTATTGGGCTTAGTAAAATAGCTGAGAAGAAAGGGTAAGGGAAGTGACGAGAAACGGATAACGAAAAATTTAAAATTTAATCAGTTAACAAAATTACAAGTATGTCAGAAGAAACAAACGTAGAAGTTCCTGCGAAGTTTAAATCTATCGTAGAAGAAATTGAAAAGATGTCTGTGCTCGATCTTAACGAACTCGTAAAGCTTTTCGAAGCAAAGTTTGGTGTTTCAGCTACTGCAGTTGCAGCAGCTGGCCCAGCTGTGGGTCCTACTGAAGAAGCAAAGGATACTGTAAACTTCGAGCTTACTGATAGTGGTGCTACCAAGATTGCAATCATCAAGATTGTTAAGGAAGTAATGGCACTAGGACTTAAGGAAGCAAAGGATCTCGTAGATGCAGCTCCAACTATTCTTAAAACAGATATGAAGAAGGAGGAAGCGGAAACTCTCAAGAAGTCTATTGAAGAAGCTGGAGGCAAAGTAACTTTAAAATAATTTCATTATTTTAAAGTTACTTTGAGCCGGAACACACCAATGTAATCATTGGTCTGAACTCAGCAGAGTTCAGAAGTGAGGCGGGGTCGCGAGCTGTTTTGCTCGACTGGAGCAAAGCAGACTTGTGACAGGTAACACTTAAATAGGCGAAGCTTATTTTAGGTTACCTTTCGGGCGCAGTGATGTTTTTTGATTACACAAAACCACAAGCCGTGTGAGTAGCGAATACTTAGAGCTTCTTAAAACCTTTGACAGTTTTCATGAGCTTTGCGAAATAAAAACAGAAAAGGTGTACAGAATATCTAGGAATCAGAAAATTTTGTGAGCAACGGCAAAGAAAATATTTGTGACAAGGTAGCTTTTAAGTAACTCTCAATTTCTTTCACAAAAACAAAACCACCCTAGGGTGGTTTTGTTTTGCAAAGAAAAGCTGCCGTCGATGCTTTGCATCTACGGCAGCTGCTCATCTTCTCGTCACTTTTCAATGATTACCCGAAATGCGTCCCGAATAATTTTCGCTACTTCCTGAGCGAGTTCCCAAATAGTAAAGCGGTGACTCGCTTCTACCAACGTGACTTTCAACTTGGCGGTAGTTGCGTATTTCCACCACCAAAGCCAGACCCTCCCGTATAAATGAATACGGTTCGACGATGTGACAATCTCAACGTGACTTCCGCTAATCTCACTGTTGATAAGTCCCTCAATAATATTTGCTGCAGCCTTAATTTCAGCATGTGTGCCCCACGCACAGGGTTCTACGATGAACCTCGTGTTTATAAAATGCGGCTCCATGTAAATATGCATCTGCTTCGCCAAGCTTTGGTAAGGCCAAGATAGGGGAAACTTCGGATATTTTTTTGTGTAACCAGCTGTGAGTACGACAATACACTGTCGTTCAGGTATGCTTTTTTCTACGCACCATTCACGAAGCGCCTTACACCGCGTCATCGTCCCTGCTCCAGTATTGTTCTGGATGCGGTCATAGGCTAGAGGGACCAAAAAATACGTTTTCTTGTCGGACACAAGCCCTCCAGGTCTGTGGTTTGGTGTTCAGTTTCTGCATCTAAAATACCCCAGAATGTAGTCTAAGTCAAGGGTTTTATCTCCAGCACAGGAAGTGCTAGAATAGCTTTACACAGCAATACAGAACAATATGGAAACCCTAACGAAACTATTCGGAAACGCCACCAAGGTAAAAGTGATAAAGCAGTTTGTCTTCAACAAAGAAACTCCTTTTGATATTCAAATTATTGCGCTTCGTACCAAAGATACAGCGACCAAGGTCCGTGCTGAGGTATCTCTTCTTGAGAAAATGGATCTCATAAAACGAAAAGTATTTTTCAAGACTGTTCATCGCAAGAGTGGAGGGAAGAGTGTTTCTCTGCGGGTAAAAAGTAATGGATGGATGTTGAACGAAAATTTTGAATTTCTCATGCAACTCCAGACTTTTCTTGTAAGTTTGAATCATTTGAGCCCAAAGTACATTGTCCGAAAGCTCAATCGCGGGGGAGTGATGAAGCTCATTATTATTTCAGGAATATTTATTCAAAATCCAGAAAGTAGAATCGACCTTTTAGTGGTTGGTGACCATCTCAAAAAAGGAGTGATTGATTCTGCAATTAAAACTATCGAATCAGAAATTGGGAGCGAAATCAGGTACGCCGTCTTTGAAACCGCAGACTTCCAATATCGCTTCGGCCTCTACGATAAGCTCGTACGCGACATCCTCGATTTCCCTCACGACAAGGTTCTCAATAAACTGGGGATTATTTAATCACCATAAATATTGAGGAGGAGTCCTCAATCTAAAAAATATCAAGGGGTCCCCTTGATATTTTTGTTTCCAACAGCGAGCGAACAAGGCTTTCTGAAAATATTGCACAGGCCGACGTGCCGAGCATCGTAAATTGCTACCAAGCAATTACACAAATTTTCCTAAAACCGTGCGAGTGGGCCTTTATCCACACACAACCTTGCCCCTCCTCAAACCATTCCGGCCGGGTGGTATACTCTATGGCAGAGTACTTTTGGGTTTTAGGAGCAATTATTATTTTAGCGGATGGGGGAAACCCTATCCATTCTCTGCATATGCAGAAACACGATTTATGCTTATCAATACATGGAGTAGTGCGCTTCAGAGTTCATTCGCTGGTTTGTGGTTAGGTTTCATCAATTACGTTCCAAATATTATTATCGCAACCATCATCTTCATACTTGGATGGGTTGTCGGTACAATCGTAGGGCGCGCTATCTCTCAGCTTTTCCGATCAGCTCGCGTTGACGAGGCTCTGCGAAAGACTGGTGCAGATGAGATGATGAGAAAGGGAGGTCTTAACCTAAACACCGGTGCTTTTGTGGGGGGGCTCGTGAAGTGGTTTATCGTCCTTGTATTCCTCGTTGCATCATTTGATGTGCTCGGACTAGCTGAAGTAAATCAATTCCTCCAAGGCGTGGTATTGCAGTATCTTCCAAAAGTTATTGTTGCGGTGCTCGTACTACTCGTAGCGGGTGTCCTTGGCGATGTGACACAAAAGACTGTTATTGCATCAACTCGTGCAGCAGGTGTTCGCTCAGCCGGAATGCTCGGAGCGATTGCTCGTTGGTCAATCTGGATTTTCGCTTTCCTTATTGCGCTTTCACAGCTCGGTATTGCAGCGCCATTCTTCCAGACACTCTTCACTGGATTTATCATAGCACTCTCACTCGGTGTCGGACTCGCGTTTGGTCTTGGTGGTCAAGAAGCTGCTGCAGATGTGATCAGAAAGATGCGCAGTGAAATGGGAGACAGATAGTCAAAATGAAAATCGAAATACGAAATTCGGATAACGGATAACGGATAACGGATAACGAAATTCGAAATACGGATGACAAAAAATAGTCTAGTGGACTATTTTTTGTTTGTATGGTATAAATACTTCAGAAGTTCCCCCTTATCTTTTGAAGGTGGCCAGTGAGAAAAAGTCGCGCACCGAGTTTGACGGCAGTTGGTCTTTGGGTGTTCTTTGCCATCTGCGCTGTGATGGCATTCGTGCATTAACGCTGACGGAGGCGTGAAATGTTTTACTCGAAGAAGTGGATATTTTTTGAAGTTGCAATTGCAACACTCCTCGCTTGCGTAGTCATCTATAACTCCATTTCTGCAAAGGGGTAATATGACGAAAGCACGCTGGATGTGGGGAGCGCTTCTCGCAGTCCTTTTCTCCATCTTCACTCAAGGCTGCAAGTTCGAGGACCGTTCTACGAGAACGCAAATTCGGGAAGATTCTGTTCGAGTGAAAGCTGAGGCGGGGGACAGCCTCCGTAAGGCTGACAGTTTGGATCTCCCAAGCCAGTCCACAAGTGAGAATTGAGAGAAAAAGACCTCCAAAATGCGAAGCATTGTGGGGGTCGCTTTTTGCACGTTTTTAGTCATATGGTAAGCTTTTTTTGTACCCATATTTCTCCTTTAGAAATTGTTTGACATTCAATCCCTTTTGTTTATACTGTATGCCTATCTATATGTTCCATATTTTACAGCCTAATTTAAAGCGGATTCAGTAACCCGAACTTTCGGGCAAGAGAAAAACCGCTTTAAAGAAAGTGGTTTTTTCTTAAAAATCCGCGGCTGTCAAAAATGGTTCATACAGAAGTTCGTTGACAATTTCATTCCTGCCACTCCACCGTTTCTTCTGTACCAACAGAGGGGTCTTCGGGGGAAGGAGGCAGGGTCAAACAGTACACGGAGATTGATTGTAGATTTCTGTGTACACAATTTGTTTTTATGATTCATTTCATAGAACAGAACAAAGCAAAATCATTGTTCATGAGATATAGCGAATATTACATGAACAATAAATTTTTATTTCATCCGTGTAAGCAGGTGAAATAGAAAGTGCGGTTTTTACATTTCCTAATAGGGAATGTAAGGGCGTATGGTGGATGCCTTGGCTCTAAAAAGCGATGAAGGACGTAGCTTGGCTGCGATAAGCTTCGGGGAGGTGCCTAGCAACCTTTGATCCGGAGATTTCCGAATGGGGAAACCCATCCCGTTTTTACGGGATGTGCAGGACTAGACGCCTGCACGCGCACCTGGGGAAGTAAAACATTTCATTACCCAGAGGAAAAGAAAACAATCCACGCAA
>CAZAZG010000032.1:0-6986 GCA_964489565.1 uncultured Candidatus Saccharibacteria bacterium
AGTTAGTTGCTAATACCTCCATTCTATCTGTCCTACTTCAAAGGTAGCTGGGGGTACTTGACCCTCCCTCACTCAAAGGAACCCCAGTGCCGCCGACTCAAACAATCATATCGTTAGTGATTTGGGCCGATGATTTTCCATTTATTCAGTCAGTCAACTTTAAGCTCGAAAATCAGTACCGCGGCCAAGGATTTTATCTGAATGATGCACTGAGCGTAATTCTGCCAATCGGCAGTAATTACAATGCGGACGACGTGCAGAACTTCGACGAAGGAGAGCTTAGAGCCGTTGTGACAGCTGTATACTATTCGATTAAGGATAATGCGGTTGATATTGAACTATCCCTTGCGAACACAGAAGACGATGGTTCAGACGAGCTTGCACTTACTTACTTGCTCAATCCGAAACATGGATGGGTGCAAGGTGACGTAACTCAATAACTGTCCGGCAAGAGTCTCGACTCTTGTCGGACTCTTTGTTTAGATACCGAGCATTTGAAATATCGCAATTCCTCCGGCCACTGATACATTCAATGACTCCTTCTCCCCTCCCATTGGTATCTCAGCGACTTGGTCGCACAGGGCTAAAACGTCTTTTGGTATTCCGGTCACCTCATTTCCAAGTACAAATGCAACAAAACCCTCCGCTTTCACCTCACGATAAGGAATCGAACCTTCTCCTTGCTCGATTGCAATAATCTGCACACCTTCTGTCCGTAATTGTGAAAAGCACTCTTCAATGCTCATGCTGACCCAGGGAATAGATTTTTCAGCGCCGAGCGCCGTCTTTGCGATTTCTTTTACCGGGCGCTCAAACTTATCAAGCGGGGTTGGAGTGTAGCCAGTGAGGAATATCTTACTAATTCCCGCAGAGTCTGCAGTACGAAAGAGAGAGCCGACATTCTGGCAACTGCGGATGTCGTGGAGGATCAAATAGGCTTCCGAGCAAGATTTCATAGGTGCACTATAGCGGAGGAAGTGCTGGGCTTCAAGTTTTAAGTCGTCAGTATTAAGCGTTAGGTGGGCTCAAATACTAAACTTACAACCATCAAGCTACGCATTTTAGCTTTGCCCATCTTTAGGTATCTCGATTTTACGATTTGCTTCTATTTTTTACTTAAAACTTAAAACTGGATTTTCGTAACACTCTTTAAGCTAAGCTTAAAGAGTGTTACTATATTGTCTATGGTAAATGGCTTTGCAATTTTGAATGTCTTCCCTGAACTTCTGTCCTTCAGCTTTTTGGCGCCCATGATTCTTCGTATTGTGCTTGGAGTCATCACACTCAACCTCGGGCTTCTCAAATGGAAAACGGAGCGCGAGCGTTGGAATCTTTTTTTCAAGGGATTTGGCGCTACTGAACCAGGAGCATTTATAACTCTTTTTGCGCTCATTGAAATCATAGGGGGTGTTGCCCTTATCCTCGGGCTCTACACACAGATGGCAGCACTCATCTTTGCAGTCATCGGCTTTGTAGAAATATACGCTGAATACAAAGAGTCTGCGCTCGTAAAACGAAATATTACCTTTTACATTCTTCTCTTTGCGATTGCGCTCTCCCTCCTCTTTACCGGTGCTGGTGCGTACTCCCTCGATTTACCACTCTAGTTGAGTGTAGTAAGAAATATAATTCTGTTCAACTGTTGCAACACCCCACCCTGCTTCGACTAGCACAGAGCAAAAAACCCGCATTTAGCAGGTTTTTGTTTCTTTGTGCGCCCACCTGGATTCGAACCAGGGACCACTTCCTTAAAAGGGAAATGCTCTACCAGCTGAGCTATAGGCGCATGTATAATTTACCCGCAACTAACCCTGAAAACTTTGGAATTTTCAAATGAAAATTCGAAACAAACTATAGCGAACAAGAGCTTATTTGTCTATGTAAAATTTGATTCAACTTCTATAACCCCAAAACCCACCTCTCCATCGCAATATCGAAATCGGCAATACCCCTTCGTGCATTGTGATAGATATCAATGAGCGACCGCGAAAGCGCCACGAGCTCGCCGTCTTTAAAGTTTCGTGCATAACTACTCGTCTTTTTATAAACAAATGGATTGAGCCCCGCATCGAGTGCATTGCCTGACACGCTCGCCCCGAGCATCGACTTCACCTGCCAAAAGAACACTCGATGAATCTCCTCCGGGTCAAGGCCCGAGAGCAGTGCGCTTTCATACAAGACCCAAAGCTTTTTCTTATCCCGTGCACCGAGCGCGTCAGTGAGTGCAAATACGTTAAACGCTTTTTTCTCTACCCCCCCCTTTTTCGCAAGCTCAAACTTTTGCACCTTTGCAGATTTTTTTTCGATCTTTGAGAGGAGTTCTTTTTTGAGACTCGGCTCAATGACAACAAAAATATTTTCTGACTCTGCAATCTCTGACAATCGGTCAAGAATGATTTTTGTATTCTCTTCATCAGAAAGAAGCCCGTCGAGCACAATGATATATTTGTTTTGAAAAAGCCCCGAACTGCCGAGAAATTCCTCGAGCTTTCCTTCATCAAACTCCTGTGTCGTTAGACGAAAGTGTGACGCATCGGGATTCTTCTCCTTTTGGGAATCAACAATGCCCCGCAATTTATTGCGAGCTTCAGAAAAATTATCTCCATAGAGTACGTAAAGCATATGGTTTACAGTGACCTCATTTCTCCCCAATTCTTTCCGCTATTGCCGTTTGCAATACAGACGATGCCTTTTGCCAAATCTTTTGGAAGCGCCTGCTCCATAGCACTCCGAATAAATGGCGCCACAATAGCAAGCTTTTCTTCTTTTATTTCAAATATGAGTTCGTCGTGCACCTGGAGGAGTATGCGCACATCTCCGCCCAGATTCTTCTCTGCAATCATGTCTGCAATTGAACTCATTGCGAGCTTCATGATGTCGGCTGCGGTTCCTTGAATGGGGGCATTTATTGCCATACGCTCCGCTGCGGCGCGAATAAAAGGAAGTTTTGACTTCAGGCCTTCAAAATATCTCCTACGCCCAAAGAGTGTCTGCGTGTAGCCAGCACGTTCCGCATCTGCTTTTACCGCATCGAGGTACCCTGCAAGGCCAGTGAACCGTTTAAAGTATTCGTTGTAGAATTGCTGGGCTTCTTCGCGCGTGCCTCCGAGGTTTTGACGGAGTGCATTTACTCCCATACCATAGAGAATGCCGAAGTTAATAACCTTTGCTTTTCTGCGCATCTCTTTGTCGACCGCGATCGGGGGAACGCCAAATACGTATGATGCCACCGACTCGTGAACATCCTCTCCATTTCGAAAAATCTGAAGGAGTGATTCATCGCCAGAGAGAATTGCCGCGACACGAAGCTCGATTTGAGAATAATCGAATGACACAAAAGCGTATCCTTTTTCTGCAATGAAAGCATTGCGGATATTTCTACCGAGCTCAGTTTTGACCGGAATGTTTTGGACGTTCGGATTGGTCGATGACATACGTCCGGTCGTTGTACCTGCCTGGCGCAGGCTGGTGTGGAGGCGATCTGCACCATCGAGCATTGTGGGAATATTGTCGATGTAGGTCGAGAGGAGTTTTTGGAGTTCTCGGTATGCAAGAATGCTTTCGATAATTGGGTGGCTGTCTTTCAGCTTTTCAAGCTCAGACTCACGGGTTGACTTCATGCCGGTTGAGGTCTTCTTTTGGTTTTTAGCGCCAAGCGCGAGCTTTTCAAAAAGAATTTCTCCGAGCTGTTTTGGAGAATTAATATTAAACTCCTGCCCCGCGGAATCCCAAATACTTTTTTCAAGACGGCTGAGCTCCGTGTGGTAAGTCTCTGAAAGCCTTAGGAGAAGTGCACGGTCAATTTTCACCCCCACTTCATCCATCGTGCGGATAATCGGAATCAGAGGTTTTTCTATCTCCTCATACACAAAGCTCAGGTTTTTTTCAGCAATCTCGGTAAGAATCTTTTGTTTTGCTTCCGCAAATGTTTTTGCTCGCGCGTAACTTAACACATCTTCGAGGGTCGGATTTGTGACGTTCGAATCAAGGACCCAGAGCGCAAGCGTTACCTCTTCGAGCTCTGCTTCTGGCACCACTTCTGCGGGTTCTTTTTGCTCAAGAGCACTTTGGTCGCCACTATTCCCTTCATCACTTCCATAGACCACACTACTGAGCCTGCTTCCCATCGTGCGGAAGTCGAGATCAAGAAACAAATCGTTCGCCTTTGACTGATCAAAACTTTCTTTCCATGTTTTTTCCGGTAACACAAAATCAATCGGCGCATCTCGGCGGATGGTAGCGAGCATTTTTGAAAACAGAGCTTCTTCTTCCCCTTCAGTAAGTAGTCTGATGATGCGATCGGTCACTCCAGCTTTTTTTACCTTTTCAGGATTTTTCTTGAGTACGACGTACATCTCCTCGATTGTACCAAATGCATTGATAAGCGTAGTTGCGGTTTTTTCTCCGATGCCTTTGATACCAATAATATTGTCTGACGGATCGCCACGAAGCCCTTTGTAATCAGGCAGGAGTAACGGCCCGAATCCAAATCGCTCAACTACTGCTTTTTCGGTATATAAAATCGTATCGTTAATCCCTTTCTTTAATGTATACACCGTTACTTCATCTTTTCGAACGAGCTGAAGCGTGTCCATATCGCCGGAGGCTATGACCACATGCACATCCTTTCTTTCTTTCAATTGCTCCACAATAGTGCCGAGCATATCGTCTGCTTCAAAACCCGCTTTGCTGTACACGGGAATTCCGAACGCAGTGAATACATCATAGGAACGCTTGATTTGTGATACGAGCTCATCATCAGTTTTTTTCCTCCCTGCCTTATAGTCTTCGTAAGCTTCGTGACGATAGGTAGGCTGGGGTAAGTCGTAGCACGCCACGATATAGTCGGGCTTGAGGTCAGAGATGATTTTAATGAGCATCGAAGTGAGGCCGTAGAGTGCTCCCGTCGGCTCCCCTTTTGATGAGGCGAATTCAGGAAGCGCATGGTACGCCCTGTGCAAAATCGCATGAGAGTCAAGTAAGATGAGCTTTGAAAATTTTTCTTTTTGTTTGGTTTGCTTAGGCATTGTTTTACGTGCGAGCTTGCGGGTTACAGGTGTTAGCTTTTGAAATACAGAATACGTAAGTCTCTCATGTTTCCTATTTTCTATTTCGTATTTCCTTATATTCCCTCTCCGTTTCATTTACAAATGTACACTCAATGGTGATTGCTGTTTCAGAAATAATTTCTGCCACTTTCTCTGGCCATTCAATAACAATGAGATTGCGTGGGTCGGCGACAATCTCTTTCCAGCCAAGCGAGAGCAACTCATCTGCTTTTTCTAGACGATATGCATCAATGTGAATAAAATGAGTAAAGGGTAAATCGTACTGACTCTTGCTGAGTGCATAAAAATTCATAATGACAAATGTCGGACTGGTGACCCGATCGCGCGGAACACCAAGAAGGCCTCCGATTTCTTTTGAAAGGGCTGTCTTCCCACTTCCAAGGTCTCCGGACAAACAGACTACCGTTGCACCCTGAGAACCTTGAAGGCTCCCCGCAAGATTTGTTTTAAGATTTTGGAGAAACTCACTAGCAAACTGGTTAGTTTCCTCAAGACTTTTTGAATGAACATGCGATTCCGCCATATAGCTATTGTACTCAAGATGTGAGATCGGTGCGAGAGATTTTGTATTAAACCACACAGGAAAAAAGGCGCTCTCAGGATGAGAGCGCCTTTGGGTTACGGCGAAGGGTTGCTAGTAGCAATACCGCTCGCCCGAGGTCGGAACACACGTTATGACCCACGGGTCTGGAGGGAAAGGATTTTCCCCTCCAGGAATCTGGATCTGCTGGGGCGATGTGGTGCCCACAAACTCATTGCCCTTGTACCACCTTACGTAGGCGACCAGGGTGAAAGATTCAAGTACACACACCTGTACATTGTTCCGCCCATTCCACTGTCTGAAACATCGAGTGGGCTGGTTGCGAACCGAGACGTTCAGCGGCCGCTCCCGGGTAACTCGACCTACATCATTCCCCCCTATCGAAACAACTCCGTACGACGCAACGTCGCCCGGGACATTACTGATGACCGTCAGACACTGGCGAGTGTCGAAGATGCCCATCCGGCACCCCTCGGTTGTCGGAGATGGGTTATTAATCGTACTACTAACCGTTGCGCAAGCCTGCAGGAGAAGGGTTGCGCAGACCAACATAGTGGAAAAGAACTTGCTGTTCATAAGGCCTCCATGGCCCGTGGGTAATGAGATTCAGCAGGAATTGCCAAATCTCCTATCTGTTTCTATTATACCACAGATGATATATAATTGTCAAGCTACTTACGAAACAGGAAGTGGGTCAATGGAACAGCGAGAAAATCGGTCCGGGTTACCTGAAGTGTGTATTTACTGAAACTCAACACTGACAACTTAAAACTTGGAACCCTCTCTTCCCCATTGTGTTACAATTCAAAGCATCATGACTCTAGAATTTAACGAAGATAAGCAAAATAAAAAAATTAGCGACCTTAGGGTGCACGAAGAAGAGGCGCTTGCTAAAATGCTCGCAGAAAAATATGGCCTCGGATATCTCGACCTCTCCACCGTCCCTATTAATATCGATGCACTTCGCGTCATCCACGAAGCAGACGCCCGTGAAGCTGATATGGCAGTCTTTAACATTGTCGACAAGCGCGTAGACATCGCCATCATCTCTCCAAATAATGATCTAACAAAAACCAAAATAGAAGAGCTCGAGCGCGCAGGATACAGGCCAAATGTATTTATGGTCTCACACGCAAGCTTAAAAAAAGTGTTTGACCGCTACAAAGACCTCTCGTATTCATTTGAAACAAAGGGTGGTGCGCTCGACATTTCAAACGAAGAAATCTCTGACCTCTTAAAAAACGTAAACAGCGTTCCCGATATCAAGCAAGAGATTGAAACTATACTTGGAGCAAAAAAAAGTTTTCGCATTTCAAAAATACTGGAAGTAATCTTAGCCGGCGCGCTTGCGACCAAAGCATCTGACATCCACATTG
>CAZAZG010000033.1:0-6926 GCA_964489565.1 uncultured Candidatus Saccharibacteria bacterium
GTGATGCACGAGCAGATGACCCAGTGTCGGCTGAATTAAGGTGAGTTTTCAAGGTAAAATACCACCATGGCTTTGGTGTGCTGATTTTCTTTACCAGCTCATACTCCGCGTACACCTTTACCAGCGTTACCGGACTCTTGCTAAATAACTTTCCTTTATATTTCTTTTCAAAAGCGGTACACGCCTTTTCGATTGCGAGCATGTCCTCCTCTATGTGCGGGTCATTGTCACCCTTATAGAGAAGGGTGAGATCCCATGCGGTTTTAATTTTCATACATCTATTCTAGAGGTAATCTGCTTTCGGTCAACGTTACTTAAAGATCATCATATTTTGGACTGTTTTCGAAGAGAGTACGAGCTCGCCCTTACTCGTGAACGCAAATGATGTAGCAGAGCTAAGAAGTGCATTAAATTCCTGCTCCTGCGACCCTTCACAGGCCATCATCGTTGATATCATTTGGTCGATGGTAATCGAGGTACCTTTTACTTCATAACGAGCGCCTCCCCCATTACAATCTGTGCCAATTGAGAGTAGATTGTCTTTTGCAAAAATGAGGGTGAACTTGGTAGGGTTTGCGGGAGTGATAGCTTTTCCGTTCTTGCCCTTTGCACTTACCCATACCCATTTTTTCATATCAAGCGTCATCTTTGCGGGATCTGCCTCTCCTTCACCGTTTTTCACCAGTTCGCCAATCTGGCCGGTCTTTTGATCAAAGTACAAAACGAGTGTTTTTGGAATTGAAGGCTTGGCATTCATCGGCTCATTTACTTTTCGGACCGCGTATGTGAAGACTGCATTACCGTCTTTGATATTTACCGTTTTAGACGCAATACTTTCTCCGAGAAGAAGTGTATTCGTCGAATGATAGACGCCGTTTTTATTTATGGCAAACACGGCATAGTAAAAGGTACCGATTACGCCAGGATTGTTGACGAGCATGATAGCTGCGTCAGGCAAGTTGTCGCCATTTAAATCTCCATAGACCGGCTCACCAAATATGGCGAGGGTGTTTTGCTCCGCAGAGCCGGGTGCAGTTTCTTTTTCTGCCACACCGTTTTTGAGTACAAACGTCTCCTTATCAATAGTATAGGAGATTTCTTTCACGCTGAGGACCTCTTTCTTCACTTGTATAACCGGAGTGACGATGCTGTCAGCAGGCACTAAGTGCTGATTTTTTAGATAATCGTAGACATATAAACTTGCTGATCCTGTAAGCACAAGGAGCGCTAAAATAATGAAAGTGATTCGTGTTTTTGAATTTTGCATGGATACAGTATATCATTCTTCCACTATGATTTTCTGACAGAATTATGGCTGAATAAGCGGACAATTCGTCGTGCATTTAACCGGAGAATTTCCATTTGTACTTTTTCTCACTCCTTTTCTCGTGACTTTTTTTACCACCGCTTTTTTTGGTTGAGCGGGGTCCTCACTAAACACTTTTGCTGCAGCTTGTGAAGAGAATTTTGTCTTAGCGAAAGTCTGACTTGGAAGAGATAGAGAGAGAACAAATAGTCCGAGTATAAGAAAAGTTGTAGATCGCATAGTACTTTATATTTATCAAACTTTCGATGTCCTATATACAGCCCTTGAGACTGAACATTTCTGAGGCAGTGGGAGCTGAACCCGACTTGATCTCACCCGCCCGAGCTTCGCCGAGTACTCTTACTCCGCAAAATTCCTGTTCTGGGGTAATTTTTGATGGTATTTTTGCGGGGTCTATTCCGATTGATTCAAGTGCTTTCTGCTGTGCAGTATTAATTATAGGATTTTTTGTACTTGGAGCTGAAGTGACTGCTGATCTTGCGGGGAAAAAGAGTGGCTTTATATTGAACGGATCAAACACAAACAAGTACGCACCTACGAGGATAAGTACGAAAAAGATAACTCCGAGAGTAACAAAGAAAACGGCAAGGAATTTTTTCATACACATAGTATAGCAAATTTTTAGGTAACTATTACTTGCATTTAGCACATACAAAAAGAAACCACCTCGCTTTGAAGAGCGCTGTGGCTTCCAAAAGTGAGGTGGATTATTATTACTTCCATGAAATTTCTTCCAATGAGAGAGACCAAAACATAACTTGGTCTTTCCTTCTTTATAGATCGAGAGTGCGCCATATTCTGTAATCTCAATCACGCAGAGGTTTAGATCAAATCCATGCGACTCCAAAACTTCTTCGCTGGGAATAGGATCCTTGTCAGTACTGCTGTGGAATTGGGAAGCACTCAGATTAGTAACCACGTGTTACATTCTCAGACTGTTCTACTTTGGTCAATCAAGTTTGCAGAGAACTCAATTTCCAGAAACCTCTTCGGTAGAAAAGACTACCAACAAGCTGTTGTGATATTGTGAGACTTCCTTCGCCATCAACTGCAACGGTACACAAATTTGGATTGTATCGATACATTTCCAAAATTTTTCCAGCTGATACAAAACCTTTACTTGTAAATATTTCGAACTGTGAAACTTTCATTATGTCTGACATGTTAACCTCCAGATTACGGTGTTTGAACTTCCTGAAGTATATAAACACAAAACAACATATAAGACAAGCTTACTCCGAGGTTACACCGTCGAATTCTTCGTCACTGGCTTCAGCATCTGCTTTTGAGGCTTGGAGAGTGTCATCTTTGTGGTGAGCTGGCGAGTAGAGTGTGTACATCTTGAGATCATCGGTTTCTGATGTATTGATGATATTGTGCTCAGCTCCAGCTGGAACGATGATTGCAACGCCGTCAGTGAGCTCGTATTCATTGCCATCTACGATGCACTTCCCTTGCCCTTTTTCGAAACGAAAGAACTGATCATTATCTACATGAACTTCTACACCGATTTCCTCCAAAGGTTTTAAACTCATCAAAACAAGCTGGGAATGTTTGCCGGTGTAGAGAACCTTCCTGAAATTCCCATTTTCTATTGTGTCTCTCTCAATGTTTGTGTGAAACCCTTTCATATGTGTGGATAGAAATTTAATTAATAGGACAAGTACTCTTCCCTATCGTTGCATAAAATCCGCACCACGAAAATATTGCTTCAAAGAGTGCGAAACCAGAAAAGAATAGGAGTATCGGGCTCCACGACGTGGTAATAGCCCAGATGAATAATAAGACACTGATGATAAAGCGGAGGGCACGTCCACTGTTTCCAATATTTTTAGAAACACCGCGAGGAGTATTGCGTGCGAGCTTTTTCAAAATAAATCGATAGGCAAATCCGAATGCAAACGCTAGTACGAACATGACGAGAATAAGTCCCCAGCCAAATGGCGAAAGGATGAAGTCTATTGGCGATTTATTAAAGAAATCACTCTTCAATTGAGGGATGAGTGTGAGCGCATTTACACTTTCCTTAAAATCAAATGCTTCTATCTCCCCTATAGCAAGTGAGTACTTGCTGTCATTGTTCGAGCTCCAGACACGGATTTCATAGGTGCCTGCTTCTGCCTGCGCTTTGTATTCTGGGCCCATAAAGTAGGTGTCGTGACCAAATGGTTCAAAATATTGCTTCCACTCGAAATTACTGCCTTCGAGCACCGCCACCTCCTTGTCACCATTCAGTACGACTGCAGAAACATCCTTCTTCTGCCCTTCAATATCTGGCACGAGGACATTTACGTAGAGTGCGAAAGGTTTGTCGGATGTTATTCGGTAGATGGCCGGCTTACCATCAAGCTTTCCATAATAAGCCTTAGAAACCTCGGGATCGGTGACGATGACAGGGCTTTCTGTAGCAATCCTCGGCTGGTGGGCGGACGCTGTAATCGGAAAAACAGTGATTGCAAAACAGAGTAAAGAGAGTCCTAGTGAGATAGTTTTCATATTCCGGATGTTAGTATGGATCATACAGATAGTATACACCTATTCCCCAGTTGTACGTTAAGCCTTCTAACTCAGATTCTTTTTCTTAGATCTTCTCAAATCCCCAACTATATTCTTTCTGTATGTTTGAGACCTATTCTATTTGGATATTAAAACCACATTTCAAGTTATTCAGATGTCACAGCTCGATACATTTTCGGGTGAAGATCCAAGTAAAAAAATACTTTGGTAAATATATCAAGAAGCAAGTAGACGCCTGCGGATGTGGAAGCAGAAATAAGTCCGTAGCCATCTGGCGCTATCAAAAAGATGACGGGGAAACCTGTCCACCCAAGTACAATGTATTTTGCTATCGAGGCTCGGTGTGGTGACGCAGAGGTCAGGAGTGGATAGACCAAACAAACGTACGCCACAGTACTAACTACAAAGAAGCTGATCTTATACCATCCATCGTAATATGAAGAAGCCGCACCCGTGAGCATTACGATAACGGTCAGGTACAAAGAAAATATTGTTTCAGACAACGATCTTTGCAGGAACCGTGAGATTTCATACATCAGCAATGTACAACTGAGGGCATAGAAAATCCAACGAGTAGCGTACACAGCCCCACCTCCCGCACCAACGGTAGCCAGCGATCCCTCCAACATAAAAATATACGATATTATCGTAATAAAGCTTACCAAAAAGGCAGAATTAAAGCTTTTTTTATACGAAAATAAAAAGTACGCAGCAGAAGCCACAAACAGAGCAATTCCAACAACAAAAATCATTTCAATTTGAATATTCATACCTGTATAGTACCACACAATCTTCACTGTAATAGAACATCTTTGCAAAAATGGAAATGAGAGCTGTCTCTATTTCTTTTCTTAAAGATGTAAAATAATAGGGCGAGCCACTTCGTGACTCGCCCTATATCTAACGATTTTTCTTAACCCTCTTTAAATCCTGATCACTCCGCTCGATCAGATCATTCAGAACGAGACCTACGTCTCGGCTGGAATTCTTAAAATCGAGCTCCGCAATACCAACAGACATAGTGATGTGGAATACCTCCCCAGCACTATTTTTAATATCAGTGTTTGAGACTGCTTCTTTCAGATCGCTCGCAAGACGCTCTGCCTCTTCCTTTGATATTTCTGGAAGAAGGATAACGAATTCATCTCCCCCGTAGCGACAGACGACGTCAGAGGATCTCCAAGGGTGGGCATTGAGGCATGTTGCTACAACCTGGAGAACACTATCGCCCACTGAATGAGAGTGAGTATCATTGATCTCTTTAAACTTATCGAGATCAATGAACAAACACACCGTGGAGCGTCCCCACCGCATCGCTGGGCCAAGCTCTCGGGTAGCCATTTTTTCAAACGCTCGGCGGTTGAGAAGACCCGTAAGGTGATCCCTTGACGCATTAAATAAACTTAAAAAATATCTTTCCGCCACAGCGATGTATCCATCAATCTCGTCCCTGTGACAAGGTTTGGTGATGTATCCATTGGCACCTGACGAGAGTCCGATGTATTTTTGCATTGGATCAGCATTGCCGGAAAGGCAATAGCAAATTACTGGAGCTCTAGCTACAGCAATAATGTTTCGGATTAACTTAATCCCATCTCCATCATGTTTAAGTTTCATGTCAATGAAAAATATTGTTGGCTCCTCGAGACTTCTCGTATACTCCATTGTTTCTTCAGCTGTCTCGAAGGTCTTCACGTGACCTTCATTTCCAAAGAGCGCATTACAACTGTCCAGGAAATCTGCTCCATCGTCTACGAAGACAATCCCCGCAGACTGTGAATGCTCAGCCATGCCCAACTCCTACGCCAATGGCGCGCTTACAGGTAAGTTAGTCAAAGTACTAGATCTATGATCTAGTTTGACCATACCATCAATTGTGAGGTATTCATAGGTCAATGTCTCTGAGATTGCTAATAGTGAAAGAGTGTACAAATCTAGGTAAGAGCGTGCGTGTGGATACAGGTAATGTAATGAGAAGTCACTCGGCTATTGTGATGGACTCAATGTTGTTAGTAAATTTCTGCATCAATAGTAAAGAAAAGACTTAACCGCCTATGTTCATATTTACTCCAAATCTTGAATGACTTATACCATCTTCTGTTGCTGTAGACTCGATGGGAGTAACACGAGAGCTTGAATCTCATGATGAGGACTCGGGCTGCGAGCGCAAATATGATTGTTATCTAGGCAATTCCCAAATTCTATCAACGACCCATTTATCAGTCTCTCTTTTCATAATAGCAATGTTGTCAAACTTTATATCAAAACTTATTAGATCTTGAGCATTTAGATAGTCCCATATTTGAGCGTAATGAAATGGTTTTAGTGCTCGCATAACGAGCGTTGCATGAAAATCATCTTCTATCGCATCAAATTCATCAAACGTCATCCCTTTTACAGTATGCAAAACACTCATCAGACTATGGGTCGCTCTAGACATTTCTGGCGATGGCACTACATCCACATAGATGACATCTTCACCAAAATGACCGAGCCCGCCAAACTTAAAAGTACTTTGCTTTTGAGTGGCTACAAATGCATCAAGGGTGGCATAGAGATTTTGGAGACATTCTGCATTTGGCTCAAACCACCGTTTGAGCGTCAGGTGCGGGACAATTCTTTCATGAATTGGAAAAGCGTCAAACTTTTTTACCAAGTCCCGTGTTATAGCTTCATGTTTCTTTTTTGGCTCCCCTCGTATGAGGTGTGCGATTACGTGTCTCATTGTTGTGTTTTCATTGTAGTAATTTTGGATATACATGAATATATTTTTTGTTCGAGGACTTTGACCAAGAGCACACTTAACAGTCGTTTCACACCAGTACCCTAATTGGAGATTTTACACGTAGAATACACTCCAAAATCTGCTCAATCGGACTATGATTTCAAGGAGAAGGGCTCCCAGTACTTTTTTTCACAGAAAAAGTGGACTATTTTTTGGCTGTGTCTCCTGAACAAAATCCGAACCTTTTTCCAACAAAATCCTGATGTGGAATGAATCGTTCCGCCACTGCCTCGCTTCACTCGGCAACACCAAAGAAAAATGTTCCTTGCTTTCTTGATTTGGCGGGGGTGAAATTTT
>CAZAZG010000034.1:0-6761 GCA_964489565.1 uncultured Candidatus Saccharibacteria bacterium
GCTATCGCCTTGATGGTGTGCTTACCGAAATCCTCCGTTTTGACCGTGACACATTCAAGCTCCTCCTCTCTCGCATTAAACTCATTTCAAATTTAAAATTAAACGTGGGCGGTGCCCAAGACGGCAGATTTTCTATCAAAATACCTGACGGAGATGTGGAGGTGCGAACCTCCCTCCTCCCGGGTACCTATAGTGAGTCTGTTGTGCTCCGTATCCTCAACCCGAAAGCAACCTCGGTTGACCTAGAGAGTCGTGGCATTCATCCGCGCCTGCTTGCGATTTTTGAACATGAAATCAAAAAGCCAAATGGCATGATTCTGGTAACAGGACCTACTGGGTCTGGAAAGACGACGACGCTGTATGCCTTTCTCAAAAAGATTTATTCTCCAGAGATAAAGATCATTACTATCGAAAACCCGGTCGAGTATCACCTCGCAGGTATCGTTCAGACTCAGACAAACCCCGACAAAGACTACACCTTTGCAGGAGGCCTTCGCTCTGCCCTTCGCCAAGATCCTGATGTCATTATGGTAGGAGAGATCCGTGACGGTGAGACGGCGGAAGTGGCAGTAAATGCTGCTCTCACCGGACACCTCGTGCTTTCAACACTCCACACCAACAACGCAGCGGGGGCATTCCCTCGCTTGATTGATCTTGGAGTGAATTCGAAAGTGCTCACCTCAGCGCTCAGCATATCTATTGCGCAACGCCTCATCCGTGTGCTCTGTACGCACTGTAAAAAAGAAATCACTCCAAATGAGAGCGACGAAAAAACGATTGATGAAACGCTCGCTTCTATTACCGACCAAACATATCTCGATGGAGTGCAAAAAGAAAAAATCTGGGAATCTGTCGGGTGTTCAAAGTGTAACGAGAGTGGTTTTATCGGGCGGACAGGAATATACGAAGCAATTCTTGCGACAAAAGAAATCGAAGAGGTGGTAAATCAAAATCCGAGCGAGCGAGAGATTGAGCTCGCCGCAAAACCCCAAAACATTCTCACTATGAAGCAAGATGGGGTCCTCAAAGCACTGAGTGGTGTGACCTCACTTGCTGAGCTATCTCGAGTTATTGACTTGGAAGTGGAAGCGTAGTCTGTAGGCTACGGACTATTGCTCACTTACCTCCTTTCGTGAATAATGAGCAGAGGACCTTCACAGCTGACGAACTTCTTTGTTGAAAAAAGGAGAAATGCTCATCTTCTAGCAAAAGTAAGCATTATTGCATTTCTCTTATTTCGCCTCGAATTTCATATAGCTGTGCAGTCCTCGAAAAATTTACGAATTTGGGTAGCAAAAAATCCAAAACATAAATCTCCAAGCAACACTTTTCATAATCGTATGAAAAGTCCAACACGTCCCAAAGGATAACCCCAGTCACTGGACGAACCAGAAACCAGAATGTCCTCGTTGATGCGTTTGATTAAGCCGGGGGGCCCGTTGCTTAGAGATTTATATTTTGGATTTGGAGAACAAAGAGAGAAATCGGGTGTAATCACCCTTTTTCACGAACACTGGTAGTCTATCATACTATATATTTTTTGTCAACTACCATCCCCATATGCCTAATCCCTATCGAGGATTGGCCATTTCTCTCTATTTTTCATACTTGACCTATGGTTAGAAAAAGAGCCCTTAGATTGGTATACTGAGGTCACGAAATTCTGATATGACCGACATCTTTTCACACAACGAAGAACAGAGAGATGAGACTCCTGAAGAAACGGGGGACTTTAACTTTCTTGATCAGACACTGCGACCATCACTCTGGGATGATTATGTTGGGCAGACTGGCATAAAAAATAATTTACGCATTTTACTCACTGCAGCACAAGAGCGAAATCATCCGCCTGAGCATATATTATTTTACGGACCACCAGGGCTCGGCAAAACAACCCTCGCGCACCTTATTGCAAAGGAGACCGGTTCACAGATGAAGTCCACATCGGGCCCCGCTATTGAAAAAGTGGGTGACCTTGCATCGATTCTCACAAACCTCGCCCCTGGTGATATTTTATTTATCGATGAGATTCATCGCCTCAACAAAACAATTGAAGAAGTGCTCTATCCTGCTATGGAATCCGGTGTGCTCGATATTATTATCGGCAAAGGACCCTCTGCACGCACCATTCAGCTCGAGCTCCCCCGCTTTACTTTGATTGCGGCTACCACAAAGATTGGCATGATATCATCCCCTCTTCGCTCACGCTTTTCGGGAGGAATATTTCGACTTGAATTTTATACCGAAGTAGAAATTGAGGAAATTCTCCGAAGGTCAGCGAAGATTTTAGGGGTATCAATTGATGCGGGTGGCGCAAATGAAATCGCTCGCCGTAGTCGTTTTACCCCGCGAACTGCCAACTACCTCTTGAAGCGTGCTCGAGACTTTGCACAAGTAAACAAGCGCCCCCTTGCGGGAGACACGGTAAGCGAAGCACTACTCCTTCTTGGCATTGACCATCTAGGGCTTACCGCATCAGATCGAGATATACTCCTTACGATTATTGATAAATTTACCGGTGGTCCAGTAGGCCTCGGTACGCTTGCCGCATCACTTTCAGAAGAAGAAAACACCCTCGAAGAGTTTAACGAGCCATACCTTCTCCAGCTTGGCCTTATCGAACGCACACCGCGAGGCCGAACCGTCACTTCTCTCGGCTATCAGCATATGAACAAAACTATTCCTTCAGATTTGCAGGGTGCATTGATATAAAGAAAACTTTTCAACCTCGCAGGTTGAAAAGTTTAAGGATCAAAGAAATAGGTAGTGAGAATTGTGATGGACAAGAAGATGGTGAGGATTCAGTCTCTGTAACATTAGATGTTGCATCTAATCGGTTGCACAAAATGAAACGCAAAAAGCGTCCTGTTCGGACCCGTGTCTTGCGAGAGATATATACATGCGATGGTGTGGTACTATCTTACTAATTATTAAGTCAGAAATACGGCAGGGTGGTGATTTTTATCGTCGCTCCGCTCGGTAAAAATCAACCATGTCTGGTCACAATAAATGGTCAAAAATAAAGCGTCAGAAAGAAAAAACTGATGGGCAGAAAAGTAAAATCTTTGGAAAGCTCGTACGCATGATTAGTGTGGAAGCAAAGCTCGCTAACGGAAACGTCACCGCGCCGAACTTGAGGACGGCTATTGAAAAGGCGCGGGTGGCAAACGTTCCGAACGAAAATATCGAAAGAGCAGTCAAAAAGGCGAGTGAGGGTGGTGACAATCTTGAATCAATCCTCTATGAGGCGTACGGCCCTGGCGGGTGCGCTCTCATGATTTCAGCTCTTACCACAAACCGAAATAAAGCTGCGCAAGAAATAAAATTCATCCTTTCAAAGCACAATCTCGAACTTGCGGGAATCGGCAGTGCAGCCTGGGCCTTCTCAAAGCAAGGGATGGAGTGGGTTCCCCAAGCAACTGTAGAACTTTCTGAAGTGGAGGGTGAGAAGCTCGGCAACCTCGTCGATGACCTCGAAGAAAACGATGAGGTGCAGGAAGTGTTTACGAATGAGGAGTGACGAAATTCGAAAATCGAATTACGATTTTCGTGTTTCGTTATCCGATTTTCAGCAATTACAATGGCTACTCTCAATCAAAAACTAAGACATCCTATTCGCTTTCTCGGCATTGATCCTGGGTACGAGCGGGTAGGAATTTCAGTCATTGAAAAAGATAGTAGGGGGAAAGAAAAACTCCTCCACTCTCAATGCTTTCGCACCGACAAAGCGCTTGCACACCACGAAAGACTGGTCCTCATCGCCACAGAGCTCCGAAAAGTAATCACCGGATTCTCGCCGACCGTGATGGGCATTGAGAAGCTCTACTTCAATGCAAATCAAAAGACCGCAATGGCGGTATCGGAAGCGCGCGGAGTTATACTCCTTTGTGGATCAGAGGTGGGAATGAAAATCTGCGAATATACTCCACCCGAGATTAAAATGGCTATCGCTGGGTATGGAAAAGCAGACAAAAAGCAGATCATCACCATGGTCAACATGCTGATCACAATCCCTGAGGGCAAGCGCTTTGATGATGAATTTGACGCTATTGCCATAGGGTTGACCGCGAGCGCTTGCTACCGAACCTCATGAATTCCCCAAAACCGGCAAAAAAGACTTGCAAAGGAAAAAGAATCTGGTACAAATAGACAATCTTAAAAAAGATACCCCTGTGTTAAGGGGAAATTATAAGAGTAAATTTTCATACAAAACTATGGACTCAATGAATGACGATGATGTAAAGAAGGGGGATGACGAAGATGTTGTTGACGCTGATCTCCTCGCGGAAGATGATGCGATGGGTGACGACGACGATGCGGATGTGGCAGGTGACGACGACGAAACTTCAGCATAATAAAAAGCCCCGCAAGGGGTTTTTTATTATGCGAACAAAAAGCTCTCTGCGTGGTATAATGCATAGCTATATGAAAAAATTCCTCCGAGAGAATTCGCTCCGAGCCAAGAACATGAGCAGGAAAACGATACATAACTACGCACTGCTCGTTATCGCAATTGGCATTTTTTCTGCAGGAATTCTCTTTGTATGGTTTGCTACGTTTCAAATCCCCACACTTGAATCCTTTGCCACTCGAAGAGTCGAAGAATCAACCAAAATTTATGA
Source organism: uncultured Candidatus Saccharibacteria bacterium (assembly GCA_964489565.1). Taxonomy (GTDB): domain Bacteria; phylum Patescibacteriota; class Minisyncoccia; order Phycocordibacterales; family Zambryskibacteraceae; genus CAYLHJ01. The sequence goes on from CAZAZG010000034.1 coordinate 4,623, forward strand.
TAAAACTGGAGAAATACTTCTCTATGATGTAAACCAAAACGTACAGAGAACAAGCGTCCCTTTTGAATCAATCTCTCGAAATATCAAAAATGCAACGATTGCGATAGAAGATCGCAACTTTTATGGGCACAATGGAATTGAGCCCAAATCTATTTTGCGTGCCATTTTTGCAAACACCACAAGTCTCGGCTATGCACAAGGTGGGTCTACCATAACTCAGCAGGTGATTAAAAATGCACTCTTTAGTTCTGAAAAACTCATCTCAAGAAAGATTAAAGAGATTGTCCTTGCAATCAAACTCGAGAAGGTCATGACAAAAGATGAGATTTTGAATGCATACCTCAATGAGATTCCGTATGGAGGTGCTATTTATGGTGCAGAGGAAGCGAGTCAGGTATTTTTTGGAAAGCATGCGAGTGATTTGTCGATTGCAGAGTCAGCTTACCTCGCCTCTCTCCCTCAGGCACCAACTTATTTTTCACCATATGGAAAACACCGTGACAGACTCGAAGAAAGAAAAAACGTTGTTTTGCAGGAGATGCTTCGAAATAATTTTATTACCAAAGACGAATCTGATTCTGCACGAAAAGAAGTGGTAATGTTTAAGCCAAAAAAAATGGAAGGTATTAAGGCTCCCCATTTTGTATTTTATGTTATTGATGAACTCCAAAAGGAATACGGTGATGATGTGGTACAAATGGGTGGTCTTCGAGTAAAAACCACACTTGATTACACGCTCCAGAAAAAAGGTGAGGAAATTGCAAAAAAATATGCACTCCAAAATAAGAAAAATTTTAATGCGGAGAATGCAGCGTTTGTCGCAATCGATCCAAAAAATGGAGGTATCCTGGCCATGGTAGGATCTCGCGACTACTTCGACAAAGAGATTGATGGAAACTTCAACATTACAACTGCGAAGCGCCAGCCGGGTTCAACATTTAAACCTTTTGTGTACGCGGAGAGTTTTAATAAAGGATATACCCCGGAAACGGTTGTTTTTGACGTTAAGACTCAGTTTTCTACCAATTGCGCAGCAGATAACCTTACGAGCACGAATGGGTGTTATTCGCCAGAGAACTATGACCTGAAGTACCGTGGACCAATCGACCTGCGAAACTCTCTCGCTCAGTCGATCAACATCTCCTCGATCAAAGTACTCTATCTTGCGGGGATGAGTGATGCACTCAACCTCGCAAAGAAAATGGGTATCAGCACCCTTGGAAATAGTGGCCAGTACGGACTGACCCTCGTGCTTGGTGGCGGTGAAGTAACACCGCTTGATATGGTCAGCTCGTATTCAGTCTTTGCTAATGAAGGAATACGTAATCCCTATGTCTCCATTCTCGAAGTGAGAAATACCAAGGGGGAAATTCTCAGCCAGCTTGCCACAAGCTCAAGTGAGGTGTTAGGCAGAGACAGTGCTCTTAAAATCTCAAGCATTCTTTCTGACAACACAGCACGGGCACCTGCGTACGGACAAACATCTGCACTTTCATTTGGGGATCGTGATGTTGCAGTAAAAACCGGCACAACAAACGACTATAAAGATGCCTGGATTATTGGATACACCCCTTCTGTTGTACTTGGGGCATGGGCAGGAAATAATGCTAATACGCCAATGGAAAAGAAGGTTGCAGGATTTATTGTTGCGCCGATGTGGAGGGCGTTTATGGATGAAATCCTCAAAACTGTCCCCGTTGAAAAATTCCCTCTCTCCCCAGCAGATGATTCGTTTGATTTAAAACCTGTTCTTCGTGGAAAGTGGGAAGGTGGAAATTCAGAGAGAATCGACACCATCTCTGGCAAAAGAGCAACTGAATTCACACCAAAAGAAACCACGAAAGAAATAGTTACCGGTGGTGTCCATTCAATTTTATACTGGCTCAACAAAAATGACCCTCGGGGCCCTCAACCTCAGAATCCACAAAACGATCCTCAATTTACCGCATGGGAATATGGGGTGCAAAAATGGATTATAAGTACAAACTATATCGCTCCACAAACTGAAGCAATACCCCAAGGTTTTGACACCGTGCACACCGCAGAGTCAAAACCAAAAATATCTCTTTCCATTGATCAAAATGGATATTTCGTGGACAGAGAGGTGACCATAACCCCCCTTATAAGCTCTTCCTACAC
>CAZAZG010000035.1:0-6579 GCA_964489565.1 uncultured Candidatus Saccharibacteria bacterium
CCGGCTGTAGCGGTGCGGCTGCACCACGGCGATCACGTCGCGCCGGGTCGACTGCCGGGCAGCCCGCAGCACCGCTGAAATCTCCACCGGGTGGTGACCATAGTCGTCGATGACCGTGATGCCACCGACCGAACCCGTCCTGGTGAAGCGCCGCTTGAAGCCGCTATCAAGGGCCGTGACCTCGTGACGGGGCTTCCGCGTGAGGTAATTATCACTGACTCAGATATCCGCGAAGCAATCTCGCAATCCATCGCAAGTCTCATTGAGGCGACTCGTGAAGTCCTCGAGACGACCCCGCCTGAAGTACTCTCAGATATTATGCATCGCGGTATCCACTTAACAGGAGGTGGTGCGCTCATCAAGGGGCTCGCACAGCTCATTGAAGAGGAGATCAAGCTTCCAGTGCACGTGGCGCAAGACCCGCTGACTGCGGTTGCCCGGGGTGCAGGCCTCATCCTCGAAGACATGGATGGATTTAAAGAAGTGTTAATCCAAAACGAAGATGAGCTTCTTTCTACAGCCTAAACCAAAACAAAATACCAAAAAATCGCTTGGCATCACCCTTGCCATTTCAGCTTTTGTTTTTCTGATATACCTCATTGCCCCAACATTTCTTGGTACTGTAACGCGGCTGACGGTCTCTCCACTTGCTCGGTCTAAAAATTACGTTGCGCAGGCTGTGTCACAGAGTAAAATTTGGAGTAGCAAAACATCGCTTGTTGATGAAAATATTCGACTCCGAAAGCAAAATGAAAATCTCGAGGAGAAGCTCATGCTTTTTTCATCAATCTCATCTCAAAATGACGAACTCCGAAGTAATCTGAATCTTCGTGCAAAATATACTGGAGCTGCCGCAGTCATAACCCATGCGCCATCCCAATCTCCGTTTGATTTTTACGTTCTCGATGTACCTCTTAATACGAGAGCAAAAGTGGGTGACACCGTAGCGCAAGGGTTTATTGGGCTTGGTACTGTCTCTGAGATAAACGGTACCAATGCAAAGGCAGAATTATTCTCAAACCCGGGAAGAATCACCGGCGCGCGACTCATAAGAAGTGGGGTCCCTTTATCACTTACCGGCAAAGGAGGAGGGAATTTTGTCACAGCTGCACCGCGTGACCTTGATATCGTAGTTGGAGACTTGCTTTCGTTAAGTACTAACCCCGATTTGGTACTCGCAAAAGTTGCAAGTATCGAGGAGGGGGACACAGATTCATTTAAACGGGTCAGACTTTCATTCCCCAAAAATATATTTGCCCTTCGCTTTGTACAAATTTTGTATGCACAGTAGTCTCCTCAAAAGAATTGCAATCATTTGTGCGCTCTTTACCTCACTTCTTCTCGTGCCTTGGTGGATTGGAATATTCCTCGGCGCACTTTATGTGCTTTTTATGGAGCATCCATACGAGATATTTCTTTATGGTATTTTTTTAGATGGGCTGTACGGAATTCCTACCCAAGATTTTTTCATGACCCATATATTTTTTGTCAGCACAACACTTTTCTTTATAGCATCTCTCTGGATAAAAGAGCATTTCATGTTCCGACTATAGCCGTGTTTTGTATCGGTGGGTAGCAGAGGTATAATACCCTCGATGACACTTAAGCGACTCAAAAAAAAGTTATTTATGGGTGATGGTATTTCTATGGGAGGAAACATAGACCCTGATGAGATTTTCCTTGATTCTTCAAACTTGCCCCAATTTGATATTGATCAGTTTGAAGGCAGACTCGAAAAGCCCATATCTCGAAGTACGTTCACACTACTTGGCATCGTGTGTCTTTGCGTAGGACTTTTATTTGGAGGACGGTTATATGTCTTACAAGTGCGGGCGGGCGATGCGTATGCATTGCGAAGTGAAAGTAATCACTTGAGACATTCTGCGGTTTTTGCGGAGCGAGGTATTATTTATGACCGAAACAAAGTTGAGCTTGCATGGAACGATTTGAATCCTGATGGAGAATTTTCACTGAGAAAATATGTACCTCACTCCGGGTTTGCACATCTAGTTGGATATGTGAAGTACCCATCAAAAGACAAAATGGGTATTTACAAAGAGAACGAAGATATCGTAATCGGAAAAGACGGAGTAGAGCACTACTTTAACGATGCACTCACGGGAAAAAATGGTTTAAAGATTATTGAGACTGATGCCCACGGTGAAGTGGCATCGGAAAGCACACTCATTCCCCCGAAGGGCGGAGACAATGTCACCCTTTCAGTAGATGTACGTGTCCAAGCAAAGCTCTATGAAATCATAAAGCAGACAGTAGCAGATAGAGGCTTCACTGGAGGCTCTGGAGTTCTCATGGATGTTCACAATGGAGAAATCTTAGCCATTACGAGTTTTCCTGAGTATGACCAAAATATTATGACTGATGCGAGTGACTCAAAAGCGATTTCGAGCATGCTTACGCAAAAAAATAATCCGTTTCTCGATCGTGCGATTTCCGGGCTCTATATACCTGGTTCGATTGTAAAACCGTATATAGCCATGGGGGTATTAAACGAAGGTATCATTAGTCCAGAAAAAAAAATCCACAGTATTGGATTTATCAGTATTCCAAATCCCTACGATAAAACAAAGAAAACCATTTTTAAAGACTGGAAAATACATGGATGGGTAGATATGAGGGATGCTATCTCCGTATCGTCCGACGAATATTTTTATACAGTCGGTGGTGGGTATGCTGGCCAAAAAGGAATTGGGATTCTCAACATCGAAAAATATATGCGAATGTTTGGTTTTGGGGAACACACTGGAATTGATATTGCAGGTGAAGCAAAAGGGAATATCCCAAGCCCTGAGTGGAAAAAAACGGTTTTTAAAGAAGATTGGCGTCTCGGAGATACGTACAACAGCTCAATCGGCCAGTATGGATTCCAAGTCACACCAGTCCAAGAGGCTCGCGCGGTGTCTGTCCTCGCAAATGGGGGCACTCTTGTGGCACCTACAGTAATCTTTAATAATCCCAAGCCACAAAAAACTTCTCTCGTCACATTTCCCAAAGAGTATTATCAAATTGTCAGGGAGGGTATGAGAATGGCAGCGACTACGGGTACTGCAAAATCCCTTAGCATGCCAGGCATCACGGTCGGTGCAAAAACGGGAACAGCAGAACTCGGTATTACCAAAGCATTCGTCAATTCATGGGTGACAGGTTTTTTCCCGTATGAGAATCCTCGCTTTGCATTTGCGGTACTTATGGAACGGGGTGATCGCCACAATATGGTAGGGGCATCAAGTATCATGCGTCAGCTTCTTGAGTGGATGTATGAGAATACTCCGGAATTGGTTAAATAGTGGAATATTTTTAAGTAACTATGTAGAGAAAAAGTCATTTTTGTAATTACTAGCGGCGGGTAATAAAAGTTGAGGAATTCATATTTTGTTTTTCTCATTTATTTTCGCATTTCACTTAAAACTTAACACTACCTACTTAAAGCCAGGTTCTTGCCTTTTGAGTTGTTTTCGCTATACTATCACCACTATGCCGGACGAACACGAGTATCTCACCAAAGAAAAGTTCGATGCGTTTAGCATCGAGCTCAATCAGCTCAAGACCGTAAAGCGCAAAGAAGTGGCTGAGAGTTTAGAATATGCAAAAGGTCTTGGAGATCTCTCTGAAAACGCAGAATATCACGAAGCTCGCGACCAGCAGGCCTCTACCGAGGACCGCATCGCAAAGCTCGAAATGATCCTCAAAACAGCAACGATTGTCGCTGCTCATCACACTGATTCGGTCACCATCGGTTCAGTCATTGTAGTAAAAAAAGGAGGAGACAAAGACTCAAAAGAATTCACCATTGTGGGATCTGAAGAGGTTGATATGAGTTCAGGAAAGATTTCTGCTCGCTCACCATTTGGCTCTGCTTCAATTGGAAAAAAGAAAGGTGAGTCGTTCTCTTTCGCTACACCTTCTGGTACAATGAAATATAAGATTGTAGAAATTAAATAACTAGCTGTTAGCGTTTAGCTACGAGCTTTTAGCTTCTTCTCTGCAAAGCTAAAACCTAATACCTAAAGCCTAGCACCTCTCACGCATGGCTTCTCTAGAAGAAATACGAAATACCCGAATCGAAAAAATACAGATGCTCGCATCTGCAGGTATGGATGCATATCCGATCCACACGAACCTGGACTTTGAACTGGAAGAAGTAATAAAAAGTTTTGCTAAGCTCGCAAAAACAAAAACCAAGAAGTACTCACTTGTTGGTCGCATTATGTCCTTGCGTCCTCAAGGAGGACTTATTTTCTTTCACTTCTCAGATGGCACGGGCACGTTCCAGGCGCTCCTTAAAAAAGGGGAGAAAATTAAAGACGAAGATTTTGACTTATTCCACGACACCGTAGATATTGGAGACTTTGTTGAGGTGTCCGGTACACTGTTCACCACGAAGCGTGAAGAAAAAACCGTCCAAGTCTTTACTTGGAGAATGCTCTCAAAGTCCCTCCGTCCACTTCCTGAGAAGTGGCACGGCCTGACTGACACTGAAGAGCGCTTTCGCAGACGCTACCTTGATACCGTAATGTCTCCTGAAGTACGTGAGCGCTTTATTGTGCGAGCCAAAATCATTACGCATATGCGCTCTATTCTCGACAATGCAGGGTATCTTGAAGTAGAGACGCCGGTTCTCCAGCCTCTTTACGGAGGCGCCTCTGCTTTGCCATTTGTAACCCACCATAATGCCCTGGGGAACGACTTCTATCTTCGAATTTCAGATGAGCTCTATCTTAAGCGACTCCTAGCAGGCGGATTTCCAAAGGTCTATGAGATTGCTCGAGACTTTCGAAATGAAGGTATCGATACCACACACAATCCCGAGTTTACGATGCTCGAATTTTATGAGAGTTACAGTGATGCGCCAAAGCAAATGGCATTTGTAGAAGCGATGATTAGATCACTAGTCAAAAATGTTTTGGGAGGCACCGAACTGAAGTGGGATGAGTATACGATTGATATGAAAGCGAAATTTGCTGTTGTTTCCTTTTACGATCTCTTGAAGAAGCACGCACTCATGGCAAATCCAGAATCAATAAGCCAAAAAGAGGCTGCGCTCTCAGCAGAAAGGCTCGGAGTCAAAGTTTCTCCTGGCGACGGAATTGACAAGATTCTCGACAATATATACAAAAAAACCTGTAGACCAAAGCTCATTTCCCCTACGTTTATAATTGATTACCCAATAAACTATTTGCCGCTCGCAAAAAAGAAAGAAAGTGACGCATCACTTGTCGATGCATTTCAACTCGTCATAGCTGGAACGGAGCTCGTGAAAGCGTTTTCCGAACTAAACGATCCAATCGACCAACGTGAACGTTTCCAAAATCAAGAAATACAAAAGAAAGAAGGGGATGGGGAAGCCCAACCTCTCGACGAAGATTTCATTGAAGCAATGGAGTATGGTATTCCACCTGCCGGAGGAGTCGGTATCGGCATCGACCGTCTTGTGATGGTCCTTACAAATACCAAGAACATTAAAGAAGTGATATTATTTCCAACACTTAAGCCACGGAATTAATAAAACAAAAACTCCCCGAAAGGGGAGTTTTTGTTTTTTCTACTTGTCGTTACGATGTTCAATGTAGTCCCGGTACTCCTCCGCACTTCCAGTGCGCAGCTCGCCTTTGTCTGTCCAACTGACAATTTTCCCATGTTCAGCATCTTCCGTTACTTCTGGCTCAACTGAGCGGTCTTTGTTTTCTGGTCCTTCCATAAAATTTTTGACTTATTGCTGTTAATATGATATATTGTATAGTAGAACACAAACGGAGTCAACATTCTTTTGCACATCTCAGATAACCTTCTGCAGAGCAAATACATGGATATCGTGCGAAGTACATCGAGCCAGGGTTCCTATTTGGAGCTCGTGAGGAAGATACCAAAGCGACGAAGAACCAGTATCAGATATCACAAGCTGACCGAAGATATGGCGAAGAAATTTGAGGTTCAAATTTCTCGTTTGAACAGTCGACCTGGAGATATCCTGATACAGTTCAGCTCACCGGGGGGTGGTAACCAGGCTGGCAAGCATTTGTTTGACATTTTGCGAATTTCGCAGGAGCGAACAGTGGGGCTTGTTCTTGTGTCAGCGAACTCTGCAGCGTTCACTGCACTTCAAGGGTGTCATCTCCGTCTCGCAAGTGAAAACTCAACCCTTGTTGTGCACAATCCAGAGCTTGAACGCTATGAGCGGATTAAATACTCCAGCCGAGTTGAGGATTTCATTCCTGCATTTGAAGAGCGTTTGTTGATGATCCAAGAGCAACGTGAATGGCTCATCGGTATGACGCTCCAAAAGTCTAAAGGAAAAATTACAAGAGAAGAGTTGGAGATACTTCTCGATGAAGGTCGGACGATCAGTGCCCAAGAGGCTTTAAAACTCGGCTTTATCGACGGTATCGTATAAGTTCTTTGTCCCACGTTTACCGACCCGTTTCCACAGATTTTTGTGGAGCGGGTCGTTTTGTATTTTAAAATACGGAACTTGACTTTTATTAATAATATGTGTTATAATAATATAATTAACAGTCCTTTCATATTCTCCTTACTTTGCCCTAGGAGGCATCGTGAAGTCGG
>CAZAZG010000036.1:0-6466 GCA_964489565.1 uncultured Candidatus Saccharibacteria bacterium
GCTTCGCAGTATTATGAAAGTCTCGTTTGTCCTACTTGAGGGGTAACTGGAGGGTTCAAATTACCTATATTATTATAACACAGTTAGTATAATTAAGTCAAAAATATTGAAAACCTGCTGCGAGCCCTTTCCATCCAATGAAAAACCCCCCACTTGGCGGTTAAACCGCCAAGTGGGGGGTCACCCGTTGTTACGCTTGTTGACCTCGCAGGTCGACAAGCGTATGTAGCTGAGCTCTTTTATTTCTTATCCTCAAGCTTGTGTATATAATGAGCTCAGAAATCCGGTTTGACTGATTTTCCGTGGGTTATTAGAATTAATTTAAATTTGGTTATGATAAAAGAAGCTAAAGTGCTTGTTCGTATTGTTGCTCTATGGATTATTTTCATGGGAAGCTTGTATATGACGTTTCTTGCGGTTGGAAACTTTGCTACAGCCACGATTACGATGATAGGTGGAGGGTATGATTATTACGGAGGCTACATAAGCTATTCTGCTACTAATTGCATGACTCCTCCTTTGTATCCATCCAACTCTTACGAATCTCTCAATAAAGCTGAGCTCGATAAGTACCAAGCAGACCAAGCGGGGTACAACAAAAGAACACAAGAGCTCTGCAATCAAGATCTGCAAAAGCAAAAAGAAAATGCTCTAAAATCAGAGCAATCGCAAGAAAAACAAAATCGCTCAAATGGCACAAGTGCTGTTGCGAGAGAAGCAATTCTGATGGTAATAGGATTTGTTGCAATCTCCCTATCCCTAAAAGAAATACGAAAAATCGAACAAGTGTAATTTCAATAACTCAAACAAAATATACCCGTTACCGCGGGTGTTTTTTGTTTTACAATTACAATGAAAAGCCCGCACAGGACCAAAGTGGTCCTGTGCGGGTAAGCCTCTACGAACGATTATGCTTCCTTTCACGCTCTTCCCTCTGGGCCAACTCTGACTTGTGGGCCCTTTTCTTGCCTTGTCGGTGCAAATGTCCCGACTCCTGCTTGTTTTTAAGAGGAGTACCATTTGATGAAGCGACCATCGCTCCAATCTTTTTTGGTAACTTTTTACCCATGAGCGCACGGAGCTCGCGTCTGATGTCCACTATCTCTCCCCTAGTGTCGTAAGGTGACGGTTGTGTGAACAGGGTAGTCCATAAACAATTTTATTGCATCAAAAATCAAATGTCCAGTAACAAAAAAGCCCCGGGCGGGGTATTTTTGTTACTCGACTACTCTGCGGAAATACTATTTGTTGTTATCTTTTCAAACGTTTCATCTATTAACGCATCCGCAGCTTCTTTTTGCTTTGCCTCAAGTGATTCCCAATTTTGAACCTGATCAGCATCGAACTTAGTCAGGACTTCAGACAGTGAAGAGAGTTCAAATGTCTCCCGTTCGAGTGCGGATATAATCTTGTCGATATCTGACTCGGTCATACCACCGACATTCTCGAGGATTGTGTTTTTGATTTCCTCATCGAGCGGAGACGCTGCGAGGAGTGAAGCACAGGCAGTAATTTTATATTTTAACTCTGGTGACATATACATTTAGTTTAGAGATTATAATCCTCGCGCTACTCGAATTGCATCAAGTATTTTTGATGCGCCTTTAAACTTAAGAAGGAATCCTTGCTGCATTTTCGTGTCGATAGGATTTCCATCGAGCCCCCATTTTTTTACTTCGATACCATTGTCCATACTCACCTGCTTGTCTACCGACATGATTTCATTATTTGTCGGATTTGTTATCCCGTGATTTTGAAGCCACTCTTTAGATGTTTTCCAAATATTGTCATGCATTGCCAGCTGGTCAGCAGATTCGGGCTTTGGACTTACTTCTGGTGAAGGCGAGGCTGGTGACAGTACGGGAATAGCATCTTTTTTCCCAAGCCACCACTCAGACGCTGCAATAGAAGAAAGGATGACCTTAAATCCCCAAGCATCGAGCACTCCTTCAAGTGCCCCATAGACATATCTTCTCCAGTATTTAGGGTCGAGGCGCTCTTGGATGATTCTGTTAAAAGCTTTTGTATCAGACTCTGTTTGACCACCCTGCAATTCAATCAATGTGTTACGAAGTGTGCCCTCAAATCCAGTCATCATTCTGTCGTCTGCAACTACTACTTTTCCAAATTCATCTCGATATTTTTCGAGTCGCTCTTTTAATGCAGTGGATGAATTCGCTACAATAGCATCTATCTGACGACTATTTTGCTCTTTTTTATTATTTGTAATGATTTCAGAATACTTTTCATAATCAGGAGATTCTGGACTTGAAATATCACCTCCCTCGGCCATCATGCGCATAGTATATGCCTCTTCAACAGCTTGCTCGACTGATAGGTTACTGACTTTACTGATTTGTTCCGCTTTTCCTGCGATTTCTTCAGCTGTGTTATTCCTTCCCCGGCGAAAGCGCTCTGCCTGCCTAAACTCCCATAGCCCAAATGTAGCAAAACCTTTCGCACGCTCTTTAATCCAGCCCCACACAGTCTTCTTTCCACGGGCTTCTTCGTAAGATTCAACAAATACTGCCTGAGCCTCAGGGGTAAGTGGTGCCGTATCTTTTTCCTGTTTCACTAGAGCATCCGGAGTAAATGGTTCGTTCGTTTGAGAAGCGTCCACAGCCTCATCAGCCTTAGAAGCATCGACAATAACCTCTGGTTCAGAAGCAGTTTGCGCTTCTACAACCGCACTCTCTAAAGTCTCTCCTCCTTCAAGCTCACGGATCTTTGATTCGTTTTCTGCAATCTTATTTTCAATATGTGCGTACGTCTTGTCTTTACTAAATCCGTGATCAGCTCCGTATTGCGCCATAGCAGTGCTTTCTTGCACGGTTTTATTAAGGCCGTTTATTTCAGCCTTGAGTATATCTATCTCAACGCGCTTACCGTCTTGCTCTCCGGCTTTCTCAAGCCCACGAATCTTTGCTTCGTTTTCCGCGACTCGTTTTTCAACAAACGCATAGGTTTCATCTTTACTAAATCCATGTTCAGAGCCAAAGCGAGACATTGCCGTACCTTCTTGAACCGTTCTATTGAGGTCTTCAATTTCTGATTTGAGCCTTTCAAGGTCAAATGCACGCTCGCCCTCCTCTGACTTTACCTCGAGATCCTCTTTCGTTTTTTTCAACCCCTCTGCAACTGCTGGGTTGTGCTCCTCAATAAATGGTAAGACGGCATCAAGCTGAGTGAGGGTTCTGTCTATTTCTGCCCTCTTTTTAAACACACTGATCACTTCAATGGAGACTGACTTCTCTCGTGCCTGCATTACATCAAGCAAAGGCTCTTCACCTGAATTTACATACTGAGAACCCTCTGCAGTTAGTTTTGCATCATTTTCGACACGACTTGCAAGCTTTTGAAGTTCTTCTTCACTAAGCTGTGGGGGTATATCAGAAAATTTCTCGGACATGGACGATTATTGGCTATTGGTAATGAATCTTTATGATACCCCCCCCTCAAAAAAAAAGAAAGAGTCGAATGTGCATATGCAACCAAAAAGCCCCGTGAGGGGCTTTTTGGTTGCTTCGCATTTACTTAAAACTAATTACTTAAAACTTCCCCTTACTTTCTCTTCTCCGCGATGGTCGTTGCTACGTTCGGAGGTACCACGGCATAGTGATCGAATTCCATAGTTGATGATCCGCGCCCTTCGGTCATCGAGCGAAGTGAGGTGACATATCCGAACATTTCAGATAGTGGCACCTTCGCTTTGATTACCTTCAGATCTCCGCGATCTTCCATCCCTTCTACTTGTCCGCGTTTACTTGAAAGGTTGCCGGTAATATCTCCCATAAATTTATCGGGCACTACTACTTCCACTTTCATAATCGGCTCGAGAATAACGGGCTTTGCTTTGTTTGCCGCCTCACGGAATGCCATTGACGCAGCGATTTTGTACGCAATTTCGGATGAGTCCACGTCGTGATATGAACCGAATATGAGCTCTGCAGAAATGTCAGTCATCTTAAATCCTGCCACCACCCCGCGCTCCATTGCCTCTTTAATACCCTTTTCTACTGCGGGAATAAATTCTTGAGGAATAACACCTCCTTTAATAGAGTCTACGAATTCAAACCCGGGAGAAATCTTTACGTTCTTAGGAACCTTTTCTTCTGGATCACGAAATGCGAGCGGTTTGATAATGATCTTTACATGACCATATTGTCCCTTTCCTCCTGATTGCTTAATGTATTTGTGTTCTACCTCGGCTTCGCCAGTAATAGTTTCTTTGTATGCTACTTGTGGCTTACCAACGTTTGCCTCCACACCAAATTCACGCTTCATGCGGTCTACGAGAATTTCTAGGTGGAGCTCTCCCATCCCCTTCATCACCGTTTCTCCCGTTTCTGGATCAGATTCGATACGGAATGTTGGGTCTTCATCTGAAAGACGCTTGAGTGCCATACCCATCTTTTCTTGGTCAGCTTTGGTCTTTGGTTCGATGCGAAGTGAGATAACCGGTTCTGGAAATTTAATTTGGTCGAGAATAATTGGATTGTTCTCATCGCAGAAGGTGTGCGATGTCTTTGCATTCTTGAGCCCCACCGCAGCTGCGATTTCTCCTGCATATACTTTCTTCACTTCTTCGCGATCATTTGCTTGAAGACGCACGATACGTCCAAGTCGCTCTTTTTCACCGGTTGTTGAATTGTAAATATAACTTCCAGATTCAATACTTCCTGAATATACACGAAAGAATGTGAGTTGTCCGACGAATGGATCTGCTTGGAGTTTGAACGCGAGTGCTGAAAATGGCTCTGCATCAGATGCTGAGCGAGATACCTCAAGCCCCGTATTTGGATCGATACCCGTCACTGGTTTGATGTCAAGCGGAGATGGAAGGTAGTCTACCACTCCGTCGAGTATTATCTGTACTCCTTTGTTTTTAAGTGCTGAGCCTGCGTATACCGGGAAAATGCCGTTTGCAATAACTGCCTTGCGGAGCGTCTTTTTCAAATCATTATACGCAGGAATTTTCCCTTCGAGATAGTCGTTCATCTGCGCTTCATCGTGTTCTACGATTTTTTCCACGAGTACAGCATGATACTTCTGTGCGTCAGTCATGAACTTCTCAGGGATTTCTTTCTCAATGATTTGGTCACCCATATTTCCTTCAAAGAAATACGCCTTCATTCCGAGAAGGTCGATAACTCCTTCATGCTCACCCTCTTCACCCATAGGAATTTGCACACGAACTGCCTTTTTTGACAGACGATCGAGAATAGATTTGTATGAACGCTCAAATGACGCACCAGTACGGTCGAGCTTATTGATGAAACAAATACGAGGAACGTTTGCATCTTCTGCATAACGCCAGTTTGTTTCTGACTGAGGCTCTACTCCAGCCACCCCGTCAAACACCACGACCGCTCCGTCGAGTACGCGAAGTGAGCGCTTTACCTCTACAGTAAAGTCAATGTGACCTGGTGTGTCAATAATATTGAAACGATATTTGTTTTCCTTTTTCTTGCGAGATTCTGTTTCGAGATAGGTGGGAGACCAAAAACACGTAATAGCTGCCGCGGTAATGGTGATACCACGCTCCTTTTCTTGTTCCATCCAGTCGGTAGTGGTCTCACCCTCGTGTACCTCACCGATTTTGTGCTGAGCACCAGTGTAATAGAGGACTCGCTCTGAAGTGGTGGTCTTCCCTGCATCCACGTGTGCTACGATTCCAAAATTTCGAACTCTCTCAAGTGGGTAATCTCGTTCCATAATAAGTAGCGTTTAGGTGTTAGGTTATAGCTTTTAGCTTTGAATAAAAATAAGCAGTTCCCTGCCAATTGCACTCAAGGATACAAGATGACAAGGGAATTAGCAACACAAAACAAGCCCTATTTACATGCGATCGATTTAGCTTGACAGATACTTTAAAAGTAGTATAATAGGTACCAGAGTGAGCTCTTTACCAATTGAGGTGTCGAAAGACACCATTTAAGCTCACCGCAGGAAACTTGGCGCAACTGGGACTCTTCCAGCTTTGCGGATTACGAAAGAAAAAAGTGTGCCGAAAAACAGTAGGCACTCACACAGTTTTTTGCGGTTATACCGCATGGAGCCTCAGATGTCCAAGACATACCGTTCGTTCGCCGAGCTAGCTGCTGCCATTGAAATGAAAATAGCAGCAGTAGCACCAAAAAAAAATTCTCATAGGCTTCCAAGAGGAAGTGCCGTGAGTGAAGTGCAGGTGGAAGAGGTTCTTGACGCCATGGAAAAGGCGTTGGCTGGGAGGAAACTGTACTCTCGGCCATCGTTTTTTCCTGACGGGTATGCTGACCGTCCACGCGACCTCGAGGTGGAGGACGGGAGTTTGATGGGGCACCTCCTCCCTCCTATGGGAAAAGAACAAAGAAAAATCTGGTTTTGGGCGTTCAGCGAAAACCGAAAATCCTCTCTTGCCCTGATCATCCGAAGGGCAATCAATAAAAGATTTACTCCAATAAATCTCCCGCCAACGGGAAAGGAG
>CAZAZG010000037.1:0-6439 GCA_964489565.1 uncultured Candidatus Saccharibacteria bacterium
GGTGGAGTTGCACTGCAACAGAACCTGGTGTTGGAGGGGTCGCAACTGGGGGTGGGATAACAACAGGTGCATTCACCGAAACCCCAACACTTCTAACCATGCTTCCCCCACTTCCTGTACATGAAAGTGTGAAGGTATTGGTTGTCGCGGTGAGTGAGCCCGTTGATGCATTTCCACTCGTAGCTTTGCTTCCACTCCAACCACCCCCTGCAGTACAACTCGTGGTGTTCGTCGAAGACCACGTGAGGGTTGATGCGGCACCACTTGTGACCGTGGTTGGGCTTGCAGAGATGGTAACGGTTGGGGGTTGCGCTTGGATTGGAGCTGAGCCGACTGTAACAGTGACCGAGCCTTGTGCAGTTCCTCCCGATCCCACAC
This sequence comes from uncultured Candidatus Saccharibacteria bacterium, assembly GCA_964489565.1. Lineage (GTDB taxonomy): Bacteria > Patescibacteriota > Minisyncoccia > Phycocordibacterales > Zambryskibacteraceae > CAYLHJ01. The sequence continues at coordinate 379 of CAZAZG010000037.1, forward strand.
ACGAAAGTGTGAAAGTATTAGTAGCCGAGGTGAGTGCTGGAGTGGCTTCAGATCCTGAGGTTCCTTTGGTACCAGACCATGATCCTCCAGCAGTACAACTCGTGGTGTTGGTGGAAGACCAGGAGAGGGTTGCAGTGTTTCCGGTGGTAACGGTAGAGAGGTTTGAATTCAGAGAGATGGTGGGTACGCTTGGGATGACCACGACAGGAGGCGTTGGTGGAACATATGCAATAGGGGTGGTATTAGTACTTGCTCCACCACCCGTGGTGTATCCCATGGCAACTTCGATAGAGGAAGTGGTGGTACCTGCGAGAGTTGTGGTGGTGGTGAGGGCAGATGAGCGATTGAGTTTTTCTCGGGTCAATGGTCCCACCATGCCGGAAGGTGAGATGCCTTGTGCACGCTGATAGCTAATAACAGCAGAGAGGGTCTTTCGTCCGAAGTATCCGTTTGGCGTGACAGTTTGAGAGAGATAGCCGAGATCACGAAGTTTCTTTTGTAAGGTGAAAACTTCGGAGTTCTGTGAGGTGAAACGGAGGTTACGGGTGAAGGTGGTAGGAGTGGTGTTCGTGACGGTAGACGATGGCATGGTGGTATTCGTCAGGGTGACGGCCATAGAGACAGATTTGTCTGATGTGTTCCCTGCTCGATCGTATGCTTGGATGGTGTAGGTGTACGGTTGGTTTGCTGTGAGGGACTTCTCTAGATATTCCTCTCTGAATGTATCAGTGACCTGTGTTCCATCACGGTATACCTTGTATCCTCCAATACCTCCTCGGTCAAAAGAAGGGTTCCATCTGACGGTGACTACTCCAGGTGCGGTGATGGTAGCTGTTAATCTATCAGGCACAGAAGGTGGGAAGGTATCCGATGATACTTGGGAGAGGTTTGAGACGGAGGAGATGAGCGTGAAGAGTTTGTGTGATGAGGGAGAGGGGTAGGAGAGGAATGCGAAGAGGGCGATGAATGCAAATCCTGTAAACACTTTAAAAGATTGGTTCATAAAAAAATAAAAATGAATATGAATATGAATATGCAGTTATTGTAGCATAGAGTGCTTTGAAAAAAATATTGTTATCCTCAGAGCACAAAACCATACACCTCTCGTGTGCATGGTTTTGTGCTCTTGATTGATTTCACAGTCCACCCTCTTGGATTTGAACCAAGGACCGCAGAGGTATAAGCTCTGTGCTCTAACCAACTGAGCTAAGGGTGGACTCTAAAATTTTCAATTCACATAATTACACCATTCTGGTGAGATACTCGAGCAAGCTCGGTACCTATCCATTCATTCGTAACCATACACTCTGGTAAGAAGTCTTGCTCCGGGGAAAACTTTCCCTCGGTCACTGTATCAATATATAGAAGTATCATCAAGATATAGATACGAACAGCCCACCCTTGGGCTATGCACAAGGGTGGGCGTTTTACTTCAGTCAGGCGGTTTTCACTTCTGGAGTACTATATCTGCGAAGAAACTACCATATGCCCTTAAATTTGCAACAAAAAAACCCAGACTGTTCTTTGAGCATAGGCTAGGTGTTTTTATTTACGCCTGGTGTTCAATATCTTTTTTCTTTTTTGGAACAATTCCATTTGCAATGAGAATCTTTTCAAACTCATCTCGCTCAATAGTTTCTACCTCAATCAATTGCTTTGCGATTGCATCGAGGACATTTCGGTGCTTATTGATGACCTCTTCTGCAGTTGCAAGTCCTTGCTTCATAATTTTTGAAACTTCTGCATCGATTTCAGCGCCGACTCGCTCTGAATATTCTTTATCTTCTAATCTTCGTCCAAAAAGTGGCTTCCCCCCAGATCCTTCGAGTGCAATCGGACCAAGGACGTCTGACATGCCGTATTTGGTCACCATGTCGCGAGCGAGCGCAGTTGAAACCTGCAAATCGTTTGATGGTCCTGTAGTCACATCATTTAAAATAAGCTTTTCTGCCACATATCCGCCGAGTGACATTGCAATGTTGGCAATAAATTCTTTACGAGATTGAAGCTTGCGGTCTTCAAGGGGAAGATTGAGCGTATATCCTGCTGCGCGTCCACGAGAAATAATAGAAATTTTGTGCACAGGGTCTGAATATTCAAGGACTGATGCCACGAGTGCATGACCTGCTTCGTGGTATGCCGTAATTTCTTTTTCTTTTTTTGAAAGAAGATGACTTTTTCTTTCAGGACCAAGCATTACCTTTTCAATTGAACGAATGAGGTCAAACTGAGTAATCTTCTTGCGGTCTTCGCGTGCCGCGAGAATTGCTCCCTCATTCATCAGTGAGTACAAATCTGCACCAGAAAAGCCTGGGGTACGCTCTGCAATAACATCAAGCTTCACGTCTTCTCCAAGAGGCTTTTTGCGCGCATGAATGCCAAGAATCTCTTCACGGTCAGGCCTGTCGGGAAGGTCGATGGTAACGCGTCTATCAAATCTACCAGGACGAAGAAGTGCAGGGTCAAGCACGTCAGGACGGTTTGTCGCTGCCATCACAATCACCTTTTCATTTGGCTCAAATCCATCCATCTCTACCAATATCTGATTGAGGGTCTGCTCACGCTCATCATTTCCCCCGCCTGCGCCGGCACCACGAACGCGCCCCACTGCATCCACTTCATCGACGAAAATAATTGCTGGTGCTGATTGCTTAGCCATAGCAAAGAGATCGCGAACTCGTGATGCGCCAACACCGACAAACATTTCTACAAATTCAGACCCCGAGATTGAGAAGAATGCCACACCTGCCTCCCCTGCTACTGCACGCGCAAGTAAAGTTTTCCCGGTTCCTGGCGCCCCCATGAGAAGCACACCTTTTGGAATCTCTGCACCAATCTCAAGAAACTTTTTTGGATTTTTTAGGAAGTCAACGATTTCGCTGAGCTCCTGTTTTGCTTCTTTCACGCCCGCTACGTCTTTAAAGGTCACGCGTTGCTTGGTATCGTTTGCTGGAATAATACGCGCTTTCGATTGCCCGAAGGTGAATGCTTGCATTCCTGCACCTTTGACCTGTCGGGAGAGGTACCAAATGAAAAAGAGAATGAAAAAAATTGGGAGAAAGATTGGGGCGAGTGATAGGAACCAAAAAGCAGCTCCACTTTGGCTCTTGACTGAGATTTCTACTTTTTTAATATTATCCGTAGTGACGCCATAGTTTACGAGCGTTTGTGAGAGCGCTTCACCATCTTCTTTTTTTGATGTTTTCATCACCCCGTCTGCGTATTCGAGATTTAGCGCATCACCATCTACGGTAATCTTCTGTACCTTTGCGCTCGTAACGTCTGTTGCGAGCTCAGAAAGTGGGATGATTGTGGTTTTTGAGCGAGATTCACTGATTGCGGTGTAAAGAGAAGAAAGGATAAAGAAAATGAGGATGACGGATAGAAGATTACGCCAGAGCGGGTTGCCCCCCATTGGTACGCTTGATTTCCATGGCATTTTGCTTTCCTTCTGCTCTTTTTGTTTTTTTGGCTGTTCTGTATTCATATAGTGAGCGAAATTATACACAAATTCTCCCCTTTTGCTATGTGTGTAGATTTATAAGGAAGTTAGACAACTTTAGACGTAAAGCGCTGTACTATATGACAATTCAAGCTCTTTATAGAGCTCGAATATGCTGTACGACAATCCTATCGAACAAAAAGCACACTTTGATTATGTTGATTATGAAATAAATATAGTTCCCGTTATTATTGTCCTATAGTAACTTTATAACGGGAACTACAGATCATGGTGATTCCTTACTCAGGGTAGGTTAGTGAAGCCAAATGCTGACCGGAGGAAGCGGTCATTCTCAATTTCTTCCGCAATAATATACAGAAGTTCCTTCCCCACTCCATAATCAGTTTTAAGAAGGCCGATAATATCTTCACAATCGTAGGGATACACCCACACGCTATCTTGCAACCGATACAACCCCGCTTGATTAAATAGAACACTTATTTGTCTTCGAACACCCTTTTTCTTTTCTGGAATATCAAAAATAATGATTCGCCATTTTTTGTCCCACTTTTTATGAGATTTGATTGAATAATTCGACAATTCCCATTTACGGAGTATTTTTTCACCTGATTGAGTCAACGCATAGTGTCCATGTTCAAACTTCAGCAACCCTCTCCCAACTAATTTGGAAGCAGAGGAAGTGACGTACTCTTCTTGTCGTTGTTTTTTAATAAATCCAAGTTTTGTAAGTGCCCCAAGTACATTTGGGGCAAGCAAGCCGACACAAAGGAGGCCTGCCGTTTTCACGGTTGCTAAAACGACATGTTGCAAATGTTCCCTCTTTCGTTTTTTGTTCTGTTTTTCTTCAAGAATTCCCATACGGTATAATATTACTATAGGGATATTATAGCGTATGGGAATTTAATTTGTTTTTTGGAATATAGTTTAAAAAATAAGAAAAAAACTGGCTTGTTTGTTATGATACTGACATGGCACTGCTATCAAACAAAAAAGCATACTTTGATTATGAAATCATCGAAAAGCTCGAAGCTGGTATTGAGCTTCTAGGTGCTGAGGTCAAGTCATTGCGTGCTGGGCTCGGCTCCCTCCTTGGCGGGAGGGTCATGCCTCGTGGTGGCGAAGCCTACCTCGTCGGAGCGACCATCCCCCCATACCAGATTGCTAATGCATCAAAAGACTATGATCCAAGCCGTAATCGCAGACTCCTTTTGACCAAAAAACAGATAGCGATCCTTACGAGTGTGGAGAAAGAAAAGGGTTTGACAATAGTACCTATTTCGGTGTATAATAAGGGCAAGAAGATAAAGGTAGAAATAGGTATTGCAAGGGGGAAAAAGAAGTTTGACAAGCGCGAGACCACTAAGAAGAGAGAGAGCGAGCGCGACATTCGTCGCATGATGAAATAGTGAGCAGTACGTGTACCATGTCGTTTAGGAATTCCCGTTGGCTCCACCACTGCTGTGGCGGGGCCAACGGGGATGATCGGCCTAGACAATAGGATTCGTTTGTCTTACGCAAGAGAGAGCTGTGGTGACTCTTTAATCCGCCTCAAAGACCAAATGCAAATAGCATCGTCGCACGAGCAAAGTCAGTAGCATCTCCATATTTTGGAGCTAAGGATTTTACTTTCACTTACGCTAACGCCTAAGTGACGTCAACTCTTACAATGTCTGTGCGTAAGATGTTGGTGTAATACCACCGGACTCTATGGTGTATTTCTACCTTGGTGCACTGTGAACTACAGAGGTATCGGGAATGTGAGGTTTCGTTTATTTCCTACTCACCTTCCCTAGACTGCTTCGGCAGAAAAAGTAAACTATCTCTTGTAGAAGTATTACAAATTCCCTGTTGCACGGCGGTTCGATTCCGCCCATCTCCACAACCTCGCTAAAACCCATTCGTATTATCATACGAATGGGTTTTAGCTTCTCTACATAAAACAGTAACTGTACATAAACTTTTAATACCTCAAGCTTTTGTAATCAAAGTTGAAACGAAACGAGATGTTAACAATCTTCTTGCGCCCAAGAAAAATAAATTCGTGAGACTCATGCTAGTTGCATCTACATCAGTGATTGGTGCATGCGCTCCTGTATTAGATGGTAATAGTTTTGAAATTGGAATAAGCAATTCAAAATTTTCTGCTACAAAGCCAAATTTTAAAATAGCTTTTTCTCCCACGCCTTCTGCCGAGCTTGATGATTCATGACGGATTATCAAACACAACATACAATTAGGATTTTGGGTACGTTGAGCAGAATAAATCGGAAATATTTTTTTTAAGAACCTTGAGTTTTCGCAAAATCTTGCGGAGCGACTCCGTCAGGCGCACCGATCCCGTCAATATCAAATACTAATTTTTTTTCGACAAGGATATTCAATTCTTGTATTAGCATTTTTCACCAATGCCCGTAACTACTCTTTTTAGTTCGCCACACCTAAGTACATTTTCGTTGATTTGATATAGTATTATCAGTGTCCACTTATCACCTAAAAGCTTTAAAGATGTCCTCGGGGGACATTTTTCATTGATATTAAATTTCTTACCATTTGGCATGTACTCTGCCAAATGGTAGGCATTTGTACATAAGTAAGTAG
>CAZAZG010000038.1:0-6339 GCA_964489565.1 uncultured Candidatus Saccharibacteria bacterium
CCTTTGGGGTACACGTAGGTCGACTTCACTTCCTCGTCCTTGTACTTGTCCGTGATGGACAGTTTCTTCAGCGAGTTCATTTCCGTTGACTCCCCTTGTGCCAGATTCGCTCTGACGTTGCGACCTGTGTTTGTTTGAGACAGGTTTTAATTGAGATCTCTTGCAAAATGTACTCTCAAAACATTATACACCCTTATCAACTTAATGTCAACTTTTTTCAGGCCACATCCCTTATCAATGTCTGTATAACTGAACCTTAAACTAACAACGCAAAACTCCTCTTATTGGTATTGAATATACATCGGCTGTGGAGAAAGTTTCAACAGTTCACTCGCAGAAAAGATTCCGGTGCTTGGCGGTTTCAAATCATGTTTGTAGAAAATCTTAAATCCGGTAAACTGTACTGGCTCAGGTACAACAACTCGATTGTATGTACCAATCTTATTTGCTTTTGGACCCCATCCATCCATGTGCATCACAAATTGCACTTCGGGAGTAAGCTTTATTTGCTTGTAATTCGTCACCATTTTATTGGTGAATCGGTGAATGACAAGCACCTTAGGTGGCAAGTCATTATCTTTTACTAACTTTGATAAATATTGTATTGCATAATTTATGTCACTTGCATCCATTGCACCCATGTATTCGCCAGGCGGTTTTCTATTCTTCATAGAAAACTCTGGGTCAAGTGCGAGATGGACGTTTGGAAGCTTTAGATATTTTTCAAGAAGGGGAATTTCTTTCTGGAATGAACTATGTCCGACTTGGATGTCGAGAAATACGATACCATTTGCTTGTTTACCAAGCGCGAGTGCTTTATCTATTTCAGTATCTGGCATACGGAGCATATATAGGCCATCTTTTCCGGCACTTCCTTGTGCAGTCGTTGCAATATAGTGAATAGCAGGCACAACCGGCGTCTCCGGATCTGCCTTTTCCCATTTTACCACCTCCTCATTGAGACGCCTCAGCATTTCAGGTCCTGGGTACTCACCAAGCGCACCCATTCTTGTGGAATAAAAATTGCCGTAATATGCGACGATACGCTGGAATGGCAACATAGCACCCGCATTAGGATAGGGAGTCTTTACTGGATAAAGTGGCGTTTTTACAAGACTTGTGGAGCTTGCAGTACTCGTTCCAACACTCTTTGGGATGGGATTATTTGAGATTGCAAGATTTTTCTTATCATAGAGAGCTGTGTCCAGAGGTTTTCGCTCAACTTTTTTTTCTTTTATAGCATCAGTAAATCCCTTCACCTCACCAACAGCAGAATCATATTGTATGGTAAAGAAGCGTGTTGAACTTGCGACATTGATAACAAGAAGCATAAGAAAAAATACACTGACACCGGCAATAACAAAAAAATGGGTCTTGGTGAGACGTTCGCCAATTTTTTTTATTTTTATATAAAGTTTTTTTGGTTGCTTCATGAATATCAATACTCTAGTATACCCTCTATTTACAATTCAAAAAAGCTATTTTTGATAGATGTCAATGAGTGCAGATGCAATATCGGTAAACTGAAAGAGATACCCTGCGGAAATAATTTTCTCTGACTCAGTATTTTGACTTGAGAAGAGTGAGTCTGCAAATGAACCCAGCACAAGAAAGGCGAGTGCGTGCGGAATGCGCCAAAGAAATGGAAGTGGAGCATGTATCGCTTGTGCAAATTCAGTAAAGAGTGTTTTTTGGGAAACAGTTTTTCCAGCACTCACATTTACAGCCCCAGATACATTCTGTTCAAGAAGAAACAGATATATGCCGACTACATCTGTATAGTGTATCCAAGGCATATACTGTTTTCCATTTCCAAAATATCCGCCGAGTCCATTTTTAAATACTGGCTCAAGACTCGATAGTAGCCCTCCAGGCCCTAGCACATGCGCAGTGCGGACGATCGAAACTCTAGTACCAAAACTCTCCGCATTCAGCGCTTCCTTCTCCCAATCTATACAGAGAGTTGAGAGAAAGTCATTTCCCGGAACACTCGATTCTTTAAGGAGCATATCTCCTGCGTTTCCATAATATCCGACTGCAGAGGCTTGGACGAGTACGGTTGGCTTGGTTATTGTTTGCGCGATTGCCTGGACTACACTGCGAGTTGTCAAAATCCTACTATCATACAGTGTTTTTTTATAATCCCTGTTCCAGCGTTTTCCAATCGTTGCACCTGCGAGGTTAATCACTCCATAAACCCCTTCAAATAGAGCTGGCTCTGGCATTTGAACAGCAAGGTTTTGTTTCAAAAATGTCAGATTTTCATGTAACACTTTCGGCTCTACAGGGTCTACCACGGTAACTGCATAGCCTTTCAAAAGGAGTTCCTCAGTGAGCTTTGTGCCAATAAACCCTGAGCCACCAACCACAATTACTTTTTTTAATGAGGAAAAATGCATTACGTATATATCCTATCACAGCATTTGGTCTAAGAAGTTTTAAAGGCAGGCACGAGAAAATAGTTATTTCTTCTTCGTTTTTTGCGCACTTATTTTTCCGCCCGGCATATTTTTAGCTTGCTTTTTTATGTGTCTATCTTGCAAAAATTTACTTGGGAGCGCACCGACTTTTTTACTACTTTGTTCATTCATTCGTGCCATAAATTGTAAATGTATTATGTTATTTTGCTATAAAATCTATATTTAAAGTTATCTCCACTTACTTTAACAAAAATAGCAAAAAATGGACACTGTCTGTTGATGCTGGCAATTAATTTTCAAATTCTGCAATAAAAAAACCCACTTCGCCACGTCGCGATGTGAGTGTTTTCTTTTGCAAAACAGCAACATTAATACTGTTCAATCAGTTGTTTTTCAACAACTTGCCAATTCTCCCGCAAGAATATTAGAGAGTTTGGAAATGCATTCCGCAGCACTTCCCAGAACTTTTGGGAAATACAGAGGTTACTGATAGATTTCTCGAATAATTTCTGAGCGCTTTCGGGCACATATCCGACGAAAACCTCGTCAGACTGCACCGGAATTTTAATTGGACAAACCACGATACCTCACAGAAAAGGAATGAGCTGAATTCTACATTCAATAATAGCACTTTGCGTAAATAATGCAAACAAAAAACTCACCGGAAGGTGAGTTTTTTGACTAAACCTGCTCTGGTGCTTCTGGAGCAGAAGTATCTTCTGTGGTTTCCTCCTCCTCAACTTCAGCTTCTTTTTCTGTTTCCTCAGCTACTTCTACTGCATCCGCTTCAGTTGCAGGTACTACTACTGTTTGATCATCGTGCATAGTGGTGTTTTTATATTAATGGGTAAACTTGGGTGAACAGAGAGCATAACATAGATGCTTTGTACTACCTAAAGAGCTTTGATTTCCTTGTCATGCTAACATAAGATCATGAAAGAAAAGCTCATCGTATATTGGTCTCGACGCGACTTCCGCCTTGAGGACAACCCTGCACTCTGGAGTGCACTTGAGGACAGTAAAATGCAAAGCGCACCATTCATTCCCCTTTTTATAATCGAAGAGTATATGGTGCGCGCAGAAACTAACTTTCAGTTTGGCTACCCATCGAGGTTTTTTCTCGCACAAGCTTTGCCCTCTTTTACCGAGCACTTTGATCAATTTCTCATAGCTCGCGGAAAAGGAGCAGAGACTTTGATTACCCTTTCAAAGCTTTATGATATCTCGATCTATGTAAATGAAGACGTATATATTGATTTTTATAAGCAAATCAAAAAAATCCGCGCATTGAGTATCGAAGTAAAAGTTTTCAAAGATTTTTTGACCATTAATCGCGAAATAAAAAGTGGCCAGGGCAATTACTACTCGGTGTTTACTCCGTTTAAAAACGCAGTCTGGCAAGAATTCCTAACCAGCGAAATTAAACCGAAAAGCAATCCAAAAAAGGGGCTACGTCTTTCAAACGAAGAATTTTTACGCATTGAAAAACTCTTTCCTACAGTACCTGTAAATACTGAGATGCTTTGGAACACATTTTCAAAAAACCGTTTGATTCAAGTTGGTCAACACACTATTGATCTCGACGACTATACAAAATTACCAAACCTCGCTGATTGGTACTACACAGAAAAAGAAGCATTATCCCACTTTTCTGCTTTTCTCAATGAGCAATTCCTTTCGCACTACAAAGGCAACAGAAATTCATTAGAGAAAGATACACGGGAGCTAAAAGTGGGAAAATTCACACTTAGGGGAAGAACATCTCGGATGAGTCTTGCACTCGCGTGGGGGCTTGTCTCTGCAAGGATGCTCCGCAAAATGGCGCAGGATCATTATGGAGAAAGCTTTACTGATATCAATGTAATAAAAAAAAATGATGGTCCGATTACTTTTTTCTCCGAGCTTATCTGGAGAGAGTTTTATAAATACCTATACTTCCACAATACCGATCTCCTGACCACAGAATTTCAAGAAAAATTTAGGGGGACCATACGCTGGGTGGAGGGTCCTACTGCGCTCAAACGATTTTCCGCATGGGTAAAGGGTGAAACAGGATACCCAGTGGTGGATGCAGCAATGAAACAGCTCGCGTTAAGTGGCTGGATGCACAATCGATCTCGAATGATTGTGGCAAGCATCCTCACCAAAAACTTTGGTGTTGATTGGCGTTGGGGCCAAGAGTATTTCAGATCTGCGCTTATTGATCTTGACGAGACTTCAAACAATGGAGGCTGGCAGTGGGGAGCTTCAGTTGGGGCAGATCAAAAACCAATCCGTATTTTTAATGCAGAGCTCCAAGCAAAGAATTATGATGCATCAGGTAATTATCAAAAGAAGTGGAATGGTGAAAACCCCATTCGTACTCCCATTGTAGAGCACAAAGTAGGGCGCGAGGAAGCACTCAAGCGATATGGAATGGCAAAAGAAACACCCCGAGACTACTAATACGTGCGAGGATTTTCAACTTTTCTACCCCACGGTGAATTTGCATTGCGGTCGTATTGCGTGTTTGATTAGTTTTTTCTGAAACCTCTTTCAACGTCATATTTTTTGTATAAAACAATTCAAGAACTGTGCGATATTTTTTTGGTTATTGCGGGATGAGGAGTGTTGCTTTTTTCCCGTCAATCGAATTGAAAAGCCTATCTGAATCATCGGCAGAAACCTGAAAACCTAGATCCACCATACTGTCGAGCGACACCGCTTTCTTTTTTCGATATTGGTCGATAATGAGATTGTTTAAGATATGAAATAAAAACGCTTTCATAGATTCAATTTTTCCAAACTTTACAAAGTACACCCAGGCCTTTTGGAAGGTTATTTGCACCAGATCTTCAGCTAAAGCATCATCTCTTACTTTAAAGTGAGAGCGTTTTAAAAGCAATTGGTTAAAATCGCCATAAGCCTGCGCGAGAATTTGTTGTTGTGCTGTTTGCATATGTATAGAGACGCATGGAAAGCGAATTCACTACAAGAATATCACAATTGTGGTATTTTAACTAGCCAATCGACATCAACAGTAGAGATACACAGTCGATTGTGCCTACTCTATTTTTAAGTTAATTCTAATCTCCTCATAATATGAAAATCATCACAACAAAAAAAGTATTTACCAGCATGTTTGTACTCGCTATCGCTTTCATGTTTACTGGATCAGCGAGCGCTGCTATGCTCGTCAGACAGCTCGAGCAAGGTATGTCAGGCGCTGACGTGACTTCACTCCAGTCGTTTCTCGCGCAAGACAACAGCATTTACCCTCAAGGTCTCATTACGGGATTTTTTGGACCACTAACTAAATCAGCAGTATCTAATTTCCAATCCCGAAACGGCATAGCAACAGTCGGTCGTGTTGGACCTATTACATTGAGTGCGATTAATGCACAAATGAATAACCCGGTTTCCATGGGTGATGTACGTGCAGCGACTATCTTTAATGTATCAGTAGCCCGATCAAACAACAGTGCAATCGTAAGCTTCAATACCGACGAAGCAGTACTGGGTAGTGTCTATTACAGTTCGTCATTGCTTACCATCAACGAATCTCTCCATGATGTGTCAATCAATGGCAACGTCACAATGACCGACAACACACTCCGCACCAAACAAGATGTAAACATCACCGGTCTTTCTTCTAATACCACATATTATTATGTGATCTATACGAAGGATCCCTCAGGAAACGTCCAGATTACTTGGCCCTCAACCTTTACCACAACCCCATAAAAATCACATATTTGGTAAAGAAAAAACTTCCAATTCGCAACGTTGGAAGTTTTTTGTTGAATAAAAATGGCTCATCTTACAGGTTTTGTAATACTTGACGATATACCTTAATATATGCTATAATGAGAGTAATTGTTCTTTTGTGAATTCCGACCTGAAATGCAACTTTTTTGCTAATCACTTCAGAATACCACAC
>CAZAZG010000039.1:0-6188 GCA_964489565.1 uncultured Candidatus Saccharibacteria bacterium
AATAAAGACCATAAGGATGAGCGCCACAATGACGAATCCTGCGAGACCGAGGTAAAGCCATCCGATAGTTTGTTTTGGAGATACCAATGTCTTTTCAGTAAAAGAAATGCTTTGAGCCTCTAAAACTGATGAAGAAGTAAAGTCAGACATCAACTCTGGACCATTTGAATCACTCGGTGGTTGCTCGATTTCAGTGTACATTTCCGATGCCGCTCCGAGGACTGCTACGACATTCGTAGTATCAGATTGTTTGGCTGGAGTGGCTTGATTTCGCACTACAGGCTGTTTTGCTGGCAAGGTCCCGGTGATTGAAGCTGCCGGCTTTCCAAACATCTGCACAACGTACACCGTATCCCTGCCATCATACTTCCCTTTTGCAGTAGCGATTCCAATCTCCGTAAATTTTCCATTTAAGATATTTGCGCGGTGTCCCGGAGACTTCATCCATGCCGTGTCAACGTCTGTTGAGTCAGTAAAATTGATTGCCAGATTTTCCCCAGCAAATACATAGCTATAGCCTGCCTGGCGAAACCAATACCATGGAGCTTTTCCATCAGGACTTGTGTGGGCAAAATACCCTTTTGAAGCCATATCATTCGCCTTTTGCTCTGCAGCTTTTTCAAGGGCTGGACTTGTGATAAGTTGCGGAAGCTTACTCTCCTGCCTATTGTTGTTTGTGAGAATGACGAGTGACCGAGGAATCACAGCGCTCAAGAGATCGGTAGACTTAATGAGCTCAATATTGATCGTGCCACCGAGGAAAATGAGGAGTGCCAGAGAGGCAATACACAAGACGGAAGTCTTGCGAAAAGCGTGGGGTTTGAATTCATTTGCCTCTCTCGGTATGAGGTATTGTTTGAGTAAGTGCTTCATATCTTTATAATGCCATATTATATACGTTTCGTACAGAAAGCATAGAAAAAGGGCCGGCGTACGTGCGTACACGTGCCGGCCCCATTCACCCTACTTTTTTTCGTTACAAACTAATCCGGACCCAACCCCAAGCTCGGCTGACTCATCAGCGAGAGCAAGTTGTTGAGCGGGTTGACCGGCCCTCCCTGCTTGTTGGCAGGTTGAGCTTTTTTAGTGCCACGCGGGCACCAAATGGCGCATGCAACAACAGCTGCAATGCCAATGCTAATTGCAGCATTCCTTCTCCTGTGACTAGCTCCAGCAACCAATGCTGGACTAGTCTTTGAGGAATCCTTCTTCGCCATCAGCGCAACAGGCGCTGATGTGGCCAAAAGGGGAATTGCAGCAAGTGGCACGGCTACGGAAGGGGCCGTGAAAACTGGCACCTCTACAGCTTTTGGTACGTCCCCTGGTTGTGCTGGTGGCATTCCAACCGCCTCGAGCGCCGGGTTGCCGCACATCAAGCTCATGACGAGCATGTTGGCATTCCGGTCAAAGAGACACATCTCTCCTGGTCGGAACTTGCGGGAGTATCCGTACTCGATCCTCCTGACCTTTCGGCCAGACCTGTCGGTCGTTATTTTCAAAGCGCCGAGCAGGACCTCGGCTGTGGTTGCATTTCTGCACTCCACAACTTCGAGTCCGCGGAGGTAGTCCGCCAAATCTCTCGGCGTTGCGAAGTGCATTTTGAAATGCGACTTTGCGAATGTCTCTTTGTACTCTTTGAAAGTTGCTCTAAGTGAGCGACCTTCGTCGCGCAGAATCGCGTCTGCGACGGCGTTGCCGTCGACGAGCGTCCTGTTGAAGTACGCACGGTAAACCGTGCGTACTTCAACACTGAGCTGACTTGAGGCTGCTGGCACTTTTTTCTGTGCTACTGAGCCTGCTTCCCTGGAAACCGAGTCCTCAGCCTTCTTGAAGAGAGCCCGCTTCGCGGAGTCAAGCTCCGCTCGCGTTTTCAGATTCGTAGCGGAAGCTCGTTTTAACGAGTCCGCAAATTTTGCGGACTCGAACTTTGGAGGCTTCCACTCAGTCAGACCCAACTTCTTGGGACTTGTCTCCTGCGCTTCAAGCGTAGGGCCTGAAGTTCCCAGGGAAAGTGAAATGATCAACAACTTCCAAACGATCCGCATGGAGCGCTCCTGTAGATGGTTGGTGTAACGAAAAATCAATGAACCGACCTAAAACAGTTCTATCATATTTTTATTAGTTTGTAAAGAGAAAAACCAGTGTTCTTTGCGTAAGAAAAATCTTGTTTTAAAGGGCTTTAAAGAAGAGATTATGTTTGGTATGGTGGTCGGGGACCTGTACACCTATCGCATTTTTGTTACAAAACGTTCAAGGTCTGGCGAAAGCTCCACCCATTCGCTTTCTCATTCGGACTCACGGTATCGTGTGCTCACGAAACATGCGTCTGTCTCCCACAAAAGCAAAACACCCTGCGCAGGCAGGGGGCTCATGTGGTCAGGAATATTTTCGCTGTCGACACAGCAAAAATTTCCCGACCCTGCCTCGTGGTTTTTTCTACTGAAAAAACATCACTGCGGCTCCCACAAAAGCAAAACACCCTGCGCAGGCAGGGGTGTTTTGCTTTTGTGGGCGGTACAGGATTCGAACCTGTGACCTTCTCAACGTCAATGAGACGCTCTACCAACTGAGCTAACCGCCCTTAAAAATTCAGTGTTAAGTCGTTAGTTTTAAGGTATAAGTAAAATGAAAATGAAGTAGGATATCAAGCTAACTCAAATAGCTACTACATTAACCCTAGCTGTACCACCAAGCGACTAGAGTAGTATAAATAATCTGTAATTTTTATCCAGCCCCCATCTATTCGCCTATTCGCGCGAATTAGAGAAGAGATTGGCTTGTAATTGACCTACTTCACATCTACGAGGATTTCGTTTCGCGTCAAAAATGGGGGTGTCCAAGGCGGATTATACCGTGCGCCTCGTGGCTCTCCTATCACGGTCGCTCCGTCTCTCTCTAGGTATGCGAGCAGCTTCTCTTTCATTTGCGCTACCATTTCAGCATCGTTGTATCCCGAATAGCATAACACAGCGCTTTTGTGTGATTTCACCTCTTTAATTTCAATTCTCTTATCGTCCGGAATTGGCAAAGTCTCGAGAGTGTATTCCTCCGGCATTACAAAAGAAATTATACGCATGCCTCTATCAGATACTTGCTCTAACACAGGAGCTGTCATTGCGATAGACTCAGACTTCTGCTCAATGACCGGCGCGGTCATTACGATTGATTGTTTGGTAGTATTTCCACCAAAAATATACCCAGCCAAAACCCTAAACCCAGAAGTCTGAGCTACTCGATAATCCCCGACTAATTCCACCCTCGCCTCGATATACGGAGAGTATTCACGAATAACATAACCGTTATGCTTTTGGAGAACTCTAAACTTCGGCTCTTTCACGCGAGATGAAAAATATCCATATGCAATCCAGATGAGAAGCGCCCCTACAAGTAACACGAGAAATGTTTTCATACGTGCATGGTAACATTTTTCAAAGTTAAGATACTTCATAGCGCCAAAACACCGCTATGTGGTTTATCTGCCTCGTATTACCGTTTTTTGTGATAATGATATTGTCCGTACTGTAGCCCCCATTTAGGGCAGTTTGCCTTGCACGTGTGCCCGCCGTTTCTATCAGTTCTCCCCGGATGAGCGAAAGCGATAGAAGGAGCAACTAATGTCATTCCTAATAGAAGTGTGATAATTTTTTTCATGCATGCATATAAATATCAATAACAATGAGAGTGACTAGTGATGACGGAACACCTCCTTACTTCTTCAGTAAACCCATGAGGAACGGGTTTAAGATTGGAAGAATATTTTCACTGAGAATTTTTTCATATCCTGCTCTGTTTGGATGAATACCGTCATTGGTATTGAGATCTTGCTCCAATGCAACACCTTGTAAGAAAAATGGCACGAGGGGAAGGTTGTACTTTTTTGCAACCGTAGGATAGATAGAATTAAAGCTTGCGCTGTAGTCCTTGCCGTTACTTGAGACTGACTGCATACCGAGCAAGACGAGTGGTACTTTCCTCAAGACAATCTTTTGTGTCATTGCGTCTAAATTTTTCAAAACTAAAGCAGGGTCTGTGCTTCGGAGCATGTCGTTGGCACCGAGCCCCATGATTATAATATCTGGCTTTTGGTCGAGCGCAAAGTCGACCCTATCGAGGGCACCGCTGCTTGTCTCACCAGAAACTCCCATATTGATAACGGTAAACCTGCGATTGTACTTTTTAAAATCAGGATTTATTTGCACCATATCTTCCAAAATACTTGGATAACTATCGATTAAATCGACACCGAGCCCTGCAGTCAAAGAATCTCCGAATGCTACTATTTTAAATTCCGTTTGTAATGTCGGTGCAATCGTATTTGTGCCTTGTGCATTCTGCTCTCTCGGCTGAGCATTCTTAAATGCAAAAATACCTCCAGCCATTGCGAGGAGTGAAATAACACTTGCGATTATGATTTTGTTTTTTGGATTTTCCATTTGATGATGAACTTACTTCTCCGCGAGAAGATTTTTTAAGGATGAGGTCGCAAGAGGTCTTGCTATGATACATGCACAGATTGAAACGAGTATTGCGATGCCTACTATGATTGGTATCGGTGTAGCATCAAATACAAATGTATCAAATGAAAATAGGAACCTATTGAGAGAGTATGCAATTGCGTGAGCGATTATGTAGGCGACAGCACTTGCAATCAGTATCAGTGACACGATTTCGAGAATAAAGAGCGTCAGTATATCACGTGAGCGCAATCCAAACACTCGAAACACCAGCACGTCCGTCCGCCTCTCATAGATAGACTGCCCGGTCATCACCAGGATTAGCAACAGCCCGAGCACAATACTTGGAATACCGATTATTTTTAGCGCGAGGACTACATTGTCTAGGAGATTGCTCAGGGTGTTTACAATAAGGTTGGTTTCTATCGGAATGACATTTGGGTATGCTTCACCGAGCTTCGATTTTATTATTTGTATCTCCTCTGCTGAGGTGTCTACGGAGCCGAAGTAGGACGCAGGGAATTTTTCTATCACATCGGGAGAAAATACCAGGAAGAAAAATGGCGTCCCACTTGTTTTATCTGCAGTACGGATACTGGTGACTTTGGCTTCTATGGTCAACCCTTGAATAAATACTTTAATAGTATCCCCAACACTTACCCCGCCGATATCTTTCGCAAAAGAATCATCAATCGATACCGACCCTTTCTCAGTGTCACCGTGCCAGAGGCCGGAGATTATCTTCTCGTCACTCAGGAGGTTTGTCCGATACGTCATGTTGAATTCACGTGTGATCTCAGGACTATTTGATGCCGTCATATCTTTTCCGTTGACCTCAAGGAGCCTTCCTCTGACGATTGGGTAACTGACGAATGTTTCTCCAGCGATTTTTTCTACGTCTGTTATTTGGCTCATGGTGATATCAACGAGGTACAAGGCTGGAGCTTTTTCCGACACATTTTGGCTTATGTTTTCCAGAATATTTTGCTCTATCGCAGAAATAATAAAGACTCCCGAAAATGCAGTCATAATAGAGGCGATTACAATTATCGCCTCATATCCACGCCAAGATAGTGATGAAATTGTGCTTTTGATGATGAAGGGAAATGAATCCCTCGAAGTATATAGAAACCGGATGATTGCATGGGCAATAAGCATAAATAGTGCAAATGAAGCCATGAGCCCTGCCATACTGTACGCAACCAACAACAAATCAGAAGACAATAGGTAGAGTAGGAGCGAAATGACCACAGGTATCGGCACGTAAAGAAAAAAGGTCGTGTACTTTTTCCCTGTAACAGGAGAAGCGATGTTTGAGAGTAACTGCTTTGCAGTGATGTCGCCGAGCGATTTGAAAAAAGGTAGTGCAGCAGCGAGAATGACCAGCAAGCCCACTGTTCCGCCAAGAAGCGTAGTTGGCACTACAGACACGCCACCGATCTGACTTTTAGTATACGAATCAATAAATGGCAAAACGGAGTTTGAAGCGGTTGCCCCTAAATACGCACCGATTGCTCCCCCACAGAGACCCACGAGCCCGAGGATGAGACTATAGATTGTTTGTATTTGCTCATTCGAAGCCCCGAACGTTTTTAGTATTGCTATCGTTTTTTTAAACTTGGAAAGTACATAGGTTAGATTGGTAATAATGTTTACTACCACCAAAAATAGAGATATCACGAGCACAATCCCTACAAAACTTTTTACACTTGATAATCCTCGTACAAAATTATT
>CAZAZG010000040.1:0-5872 GCA_964489565.1 uncultured Candidatus Saccharibacteria bacterium
TGTTCCTAACACAGCGTCTTCACGATTATCTAAGTGTAAATGCTCTCGCTCCAGAAAAGGGAAGAGTGTATGAGCTTGACTAACTTAGAACTGACAGGAGAGGGGCTTTTGGTTTTTTGATAACAAAGAAATTTTTTTATTTATCCTTAAATTTATTTGAAATGTGGGATATTTTTTACTCATGTTCTATTTGGCACCTCTTGCTATTTTCGCAGGGGGGGGTAACTTTAAAGAAGTTAATTATATTTAATTTATTTAAAATGAAAAATAACCGACTTGTCTTTTTGTCCGTATGCTTGTTTGCGGTTATGCCGATTTTTGCTCTGGCACAGACAGCTCCTACAATATCTTCTATTAGTCCAGATTCAGGCGGTGTTGGCAGCCAAGCAACAATATATGGCTCAAAAATTTGTATGGCAACATATTGGTCATCAATGGAGAAATTGCTCAGAGTTGGCAATACAACTCTATGTTGGATTCGACAGGTAACACAATGATATTTGCCATGCCGTCACAGATGGGGAGTAATACTATTCAGGTAGAACAAAAAATCGTTGGTGGGCGTAGTAATGCAGCAACTGTAACTGTCGTACCGTCGATTCTGAGTATTACTCCTTCAACAGCTAAATCCGGAGATGTGATTACGGTATATGGAACAAGTTTGTTTGGCAACATCATTGTTTTTGATGGTAATACTTTGTCTACATCCATGACAACTTATGGGAACCATACAACTAATGGAGACTCAATGACTTTTACCGTTCCGTCAACTGCAAGTGTCGGCACCCACTCAATCCAGGTAGAACAAAGAATCGTCGGTGGGCGTAGTAACTCAATAACTTTGAATGTCATAGGTTCAGCTAACTTCGATGACGTTTATAGTTCAACATATAGCAAAACATCAAATATTCCGATTTCAAGCACAGAAAAGGTCATTACATACTCATACCCGAACAGTTCATGTGGAACACTTATGACCAGCTTTACAGCAGCGGGGAGTGTGTTCGTGGGGAATGGGCCTGTGTATGCGCTAGCTTTGCAAGCGTCCCCCGTAGGTCAAGAGCCTGATACCAGCACCTTTCGAACATTTTCTTGTAGTAACATTTCTGTCAATGGCCGTGTTTTAGGCAAGGCTACGTTTGCTTTTAAATTAAAATCTAACGATGCCAATCAAAACACAGTGTCCAACAATCTTCCTATAATTCCTTATTCAGGCACTCCTGTTTCTCAACTTACGCAATCTCAAAAGAACGAGGTGATTACACAGATAAGAGCAACATTAGTAATACTTATTCAACAGCTCACTCTTATGCTTCAACAAGCAAAGCTATAAAAGAAACGTATCCAAACAAAAAAACCCGTAAGTGCGGGATTTTTTTGAATCAAGTAAAATTTAAAACTGTCCTAAAATGCTTTTTCTACAATTCTTTTGAAAGTGTCTGGGTTGTGCTGAGCGAAGCCAGAGAGAACTTTTCTGTCGAGCTCAATATTTTTCTTTTTGAGAGCGTCTATGAAAGTACTATAGGTATGTCCAAGTGGACGAACCGCAGCATTGATGCGTACGTTCCATAGTCTTCGAAAGTCTCCTTTCTTGTCACGTCGGTGTGCAAAAGCGTAGGTACCAGCGTGTGAGATAGCCTCGTTAGCCTGACGCTCTTTGTTCCCACGTCCAAATCGGTAACCCTTTACCATCTTCAGCGTATTTCTTCGGTTTTTTAGCGCGTGAACGCCTTTCTTTACTCGTGTCATGGATGAATATTAAATGTTAACTAAGAGACGGCTCTTTGCTTTGTTTCCAATAACAAATGGCATTCCACGCTTCTTTTTGAGCTGTGTACTGCGACTCTCCTTTGCATTAAAGTGGTTTTGACCAGCCTTGCGAGACAAAATTCTGCCACTTTTGGTGACCTTGAGTCGCTTGCTGTATGATTTGTTGGTCTTCATTGCCATAGAAATTGGTGTGAAATTAGAGCACATATACTACCAATTCTCCTATATATTGCAAGCCTTTTCGAAAGCTTTTAAAAACTAGACACCATCAACTAGTAACCGCCTTAGGCTTTTTCTATGAGTGCCGACATGCCCTTTGGGCTCTTTTTCGGCTCTTCTGCTACTTTGTGATCCTCGGCAATCAGAGTGAAAAAGCGGAGCATGCGCTCCTTGAGGAACTTTTCGTTCATATATTTGGTTCTTCCTGGGAGGAAGAGGTCTACCTTGATGCGGTGGCCTTCCTTAAGCCACTGCGTCGCCTTGCGTGCTTTGAGGGCAAGGTCGTTGTCGCCAGTGCCCACTTTGATCTGAAGAGTCTTTACTTCAACAGTGTGCGCTTTTGATTTCGCTTGCTTCTGCTTCTTGTTCTCGAGGTACTGGTACTTCCCGTAGTCCATGAGCTTGGCAATCGGGGGAGCGGCATTCGGTGATATTTCAATGAGGTCCACGCCAAGTTCACCTGCTTTTGCAAGTGCATCTGAAAGAGATAGTACTCCAAGGTTTTCGCCCTCCGGTCCAATTATCCGAAGTTCGGCAGCTTTGATTTGATGATTGATTCGTGTGTAACTCAAGAGTGTCGTTTTCGTTTAGGATCTTATTTTAGCACAATTTCAAACAGAGAGCAATTACTAGGCAATAAGCACAATAGCAAGGCTCATAAGGAGTGTGACAAGGAAATAATACGAGCTATGGAGTACAAAAAGCATAACGGGTTTTTTTTCAAAAAGGACGGGGTGAATAAGGAGAGGAATCTGAAATCCAAGCCAGATCCACGCTGCGAGCTCGAATCCCCCTGCTATGGTGGTCACACTGAGGACTCTGGCAAAATGGCTGAGGGTCATTGCGGTAAAGAGGGTGAAAATCACTTGGACCACATACCGCTTAGCGATAGCATTTTTTGCTTCATTGTCCATGCTCATAGAAGTGAGACCGGAAAGGCTCATCCACATTTGCCCGAAGAATTTTGAGTACCAAAGCGCGCCGAGCGTCATAGACACGAGTGAAGCGATAATGATGGAAAATATAATCATAAAAAAGGGTTACTCAATAAGTACTTTTAGTATAACAAAAAACTACGGGACCTTTCAGTCCCGTAGTTTTTTGTTTGCTTAGACGCGCTTTACGTCTACTGCATTGAGTCCTTTTGGAGACTCTTCTACTTCGAAAGTAACAGAATCACCTTCGCGAAGTTCATCGAACTGCACGTCTACAAGTGAGTTGCTGTGAAAGAAAAGATCCTTTCCAAGTGTATCACCTGAGATGAAACCGAAACCTTTGTCAGTAAGCTTTTTGATTGTGCCTTGTGCCATTGATTTGGATTGATTGAATAATACAAATAGATATGAGAAATCGACGGGGTTTCGCTATAGCTTCTTTGTTCTGTCAAATATAGCATACCTTGGTTTTATTGTCAAGCGATACAAGGTGAATAAGAAAGAATGGTTACAATTGGCATAAATCTGGGAAATGTATAGTAGCGGACGATTATAAGAAAACCCCTGAGTTTGCCGAAGGCAAACTCAGGGGTTTTCTATTTTTTTGAGAGGTACTACTCTGGCATTAGTACGGTGTCGATGACAAATGTCACGCCGTTACTTGAAATGACATCAGTGGTAATAACTTTTGCGTTATTGATCATGATGTTTCCGTCTTTCATCGTAACTTTGAGATTCTCACCCTGTACGCTTTTCAGCATCATGCCATTTTTAAGGTCTCCTGCCATGAACTTTCCAGCCACTACGTGGTAGGTTAGTATCGATGTGAGCTTCGCTTTATTTTCTGGTTTGAGTACTGTCTCTACAGTTCCTGCGGGGAGCTTTTCAAATGCATCATTTGTCGGAGCAAACACAGTGAATGGTCCAGGACCTTTCAGTGTGTCGACAAGCCCTGCTGCTTTTACTGCTGCGACGAGCGTGGTGACATTGCTTGCATCTACTGCGTTGTCGATGATGTCTAGAGTGCGAACCATGTACGCTCCTCCTACTAGTACTCCTTTATCGTTAGTATCTTGCATGGTTGTTGTGTTATTAGTTGTCGTTGTCGTAGTCAGGGTTTTATCGGTGCTCCGCATGGAGAAGAAATAAAAACCAAATCCGATTACAAGAACTGCGATGATAATAAAAAGTGCAGTGTTATTTTTCTGTTCCATAGTTTGAGGTTGAGTATGGTTAATGGATAAGTACGCTCGACCGGCGTATATATGGGTATAAACGCAATGAGTTCCATACTCATCACTTATACAGACGGGGAAGCAGGGGAAATAGGACAGGGGTAAAGGGAAGTTTTAAGTTGTTAGTTTTAAGTAAATAGTAGAAATAAGGGAATAAAAATAGTAAGAGCAAAAAAATAAAATATAATAAACTGTTGCGAGCACCTAGTGTCTAATAGGCTATAACTTTGAGTAAATAATAGTAAACCCCGCTTGAAGCTGGGTTCGAGATATTTATCTCAAGCATTTTTGGTCAAGGTGCGAAATTATTACTTTTCATATTTGTAAGTTTTCTCAAAAACGAAAATTAATACGGGTTGCAAATGCAATACCACTGGTCTAATCGCTGGTCGCACCAGCTGTTTACATTTGCTTCCCAAGGGCGACAAGATGGTTATTTACCAGATATGGTAGTTGGTGAAGACCGCAAATCTGTAACGATAAGAGTTCCTATTTCGTTGTTGGGTCCATAATCATAATAAGCATAACCACCTCCTCCTCCAGGACTTCTCGGTATTGATGAAAGGGATTCGTCAGTCACGAGCTCCAACATGCTTTGTGTGTAAAAACTACTGCCATCAATTGCTCCACAACATGGATTATAATTAAGTGGCATCCGACCTGTTGCATCGTAGAACATGTTGAGTGCAAGTGTGATTGATTTAAAATCAGCTTGCTTCCTTGCGTCGATGGCTTTCATTCGAGCGCTGTTTACGTTCGTTAAGACAACACTTGATAATAGTGAAAAAATCGCAATGACGACCAACAGCTCAATAAGAGTGAATCCTTTATTTTTCATAATTGATTTTGCGGAAGAAACTGAGGCTTATTTTTATATTTTTGCAATGAAGATGCAGTCTCACTTTCACCACCAAAAGCTACGAATAGCGAAATACCAAACATTACGACAGCAAACCCTATGAGAATATAGTTTGCATGCGTTTCACTTTTTATCAAACCACCAGAGTGAGCAATGACAAATTGAACGAATTTTGATTTTTCAGTTGCAAAGTTTCTCACGGGAATTTGAGATTCCTCACCTTCAAATGTCATTCGTGGAGGTTCGCTGTCTTGCATGAGAAAATTATACTACAGTTTTGGTATTTGATTTTAGGATGTGTGTAATAGATTGCCGTAGTTGGCGTCTATATGAAGGTTTTGATTTTATCGGTCTGTTGTTATTTCTGATGTAATAAATACACAAGCTTTAAAAACATTACTACTTGTCCCACTCCTTACTGCAACACCAAGTGTAGGTAACTTACTTTTTGCATACTATGTCTATCGATTAGCTCCTGGGCCAGCAAAGGTCGCAATCCTTCTTACATCTCAAGTTGTAGTGGCGGCATTATTGAGCTACTTCCTAATTAAAGAAAAGTCGCATCTTGGACATAAACTAGGTGCTGCTGCAGCAATTATTACAGCTTCACTCTTAATAAAAGATTAAGGTTTCACTGAGAAGAGGAGGCACCAAAAAATATCGGCCGACATTGGAAGAGAGCCGGGCCTTCGCGAGCGGCAAAAGCTCGTCGTGCGCCGCTCAGGCCAAAAGATACTCATTGAAGACTGGAAAGGGTGAGTCGAACAGAAATGGTGGCTGACCCCATTTATCCCATTTATCTAAATTTTAACATTACCCCAACAACATACTGCGGCCGTCTGGGTGAATGAGGA
>CAZAZG010000041.1:0-5784 GCA_964489565.1 uncultured Candidatus Saccharibacteria bacterium
GCTTCGCAGTATTATGAAAGTCTCGTTTGTCCTACTTGAGGGGTAACTGGAGGGTATCAATTCTTGATTCAATTTAACATCTATTTAAATAGTTGTCAAATCTTGGGTGTGGCATTATAGAAACCTTAATCTGTACACGACTAGTTATAGCCTCGTTATGATTTTTTGATGAACAGAACAAAAGTGAGCGCTTCGACCGCCAATTTTAAGTCGATGAATGGTGCCAGCGCATCCGTTCTTTCGGCACGGTTTTCCAGTTCTTCGATACGCTTCGTGATTCATTTGAAACTCTCCAGGTTTTCCATCGAGGTTTCGATAGTCAGACATTGAATCTCCACCAAAATTAATTCCTTTCTCCAAAATTATTTTTATTTGTTTCCAAATAAGTTTAACTTGTGCTGGTTTGAGATTTGAAACAACCGAGAGGGGGTGAACGCTTGACGCCCAGAGAATTTCATCTGAATAAATATTTCCAATTCCCGCTAAGACTGACTGATCCATAAGGACGGTTTTAATCTGACCATTTGGCTTAATAGCTAGTCTTTCAATAAGTATTTTTTCTATAAACTTGGCGTCGAGTGGCTCCGGACCAATACCTGCAAGATCTGAAGATTCAAACAATGAGTCTGTGGGAAGCAAGCTAACTTTTGCAAATTTTCTCATGTCAGAGAGAGCAAGATGATTGCCGTCGGAAAGAGAAAGGACGAAATGGATGAATCTATTAAAGGGATCAGCGAGAGGTCCGTTTTTTAGAGTAGAAGCCCATTCAGTATTCACTATTCCTTTTTTATTCCTTGCCCTTTCTTTCTGATAGGCTCCATACAAAATGTGCCCAGTCATTTTCATGTGAACCAAGATTGTCTTGCCGGTTGAAAGCTCTATCAAAATATTTTTAGCTCGGCGCTCTGCTTTAATAATTGTCGCCCCTGTTACTTCTTTTTTAAATCTCTTAAAATAGACTGAGCTTTTTATCTGATCTTTTCCTGCATATTTTATAGACGCGTAGTCAGTCCACACGTCCGTAATGGTGAGGCCTTTGGTGTATGTATTTAATCCATTTACGGTTGTTTGGACTTCTGGGAGTTCGGGCATGCTTAATTTTTCAAGAGCAAAGCGACGAGAAAGATCACCACCCCGCTCATTTTTTTAATTTTCTATAGTAAGGTGAGTCAATATACATCAGAACTTTCAGGGTGTCTCGCAAGACGTGGATCAGTTAAGTTGGTAAGTTTGAAGTTTGAATAAGTTAGATAAGTCCGGTGCGTTATTTCAGTTTTACTTAAAACTTAAACTCGTGTGTACTTAAAACTGCTATCTTGCCCGAAGTACCTTCTCCAGTTCCTCGCGTGCAATCTGAGCATCATCCCATGGGATTTTTTTACCATTTGCGACAGACATATATTGCTGAGAGCCCATGCCAGAAATAAGTACGACACTCTGTTCGGTTGCTTCAGAAAGTGCTGTGTGGATAGCCTCACGACGGTCCAAGATTGCTTTTGCGCTGTGTTTGGTGATGCCGTCTTTCATCTGCGCAATGATTTCAAGTGGGTCTTCATCATAGGGATCTTCTGAGGTGAGATAAATGCTATCGCAATAGGTATCAGCTACTTTTGCCATGCCTGCGCGTTTCCAGGTGTCTCGTCCACCTCCCGCATTTCCCAGCACGCAGATTCTTTTTTGTCCGTGAAAGGTTTTATAGAGGGCCTCAAGAGATTCAATGGTATGCGCATAGTCAACAATGACTTCAAAATTTTGCTTAAGCCTGATTGGATTATTTTGTGCGAGGGTCACGCTCTCTGCGCGACCGCGAATAATTTTGAGTTTGCTGAGCGCTCGCGCAATAATGGGCGTTTGGATGCCAAAGCTTTTTCCAAAGTGGGCAGCTGCAAGCATATTTGAAATATTGAATTCTCCGCGAAGTGGGGAGCTCATGGTCACGCCGTCAAATTGAAATGAAGTGCCAGATTGGTCCGTGCGATAGATTTTTGCACTTTCAAGATTGTACGGCACAATCTCCGTTGCTTTTTGCGGGGTAAAGTCTTTTACATGTGCGTCGTCGGCATTTACAATTGCGACGCATCGCTTTTTCGGTGACTCTGAAAGGAGATCGGCAATTCGCTTTTTGTCAGAGAGGTATTTTTCAAATGAGCCGTGGGATTCGATGTGCTCGGGCGCAAGGTTCGTAAAGATAAACGCATCGAGCTCAATAAACTTATGGCGGAGCTGCTTTGCGCCTTCCGAGGTCATCTCGAGGATTGCCCAATCACAACCCCTGTTTACTGCGTCACGGAGAAATTTTTGGAGGTATGAACGGCCAGGCATGCTCATGCCAAACGGATTCTGGATTGATTCATCGCCAATTTTAAATCGGAGTGATCCGCAAAGCGCGGTCTTGTGCCCCGCTTCTTCAAGTACAGCGTTCACCATTTCAGAAGTGCTCGTTTTCCCTTTTGTGCCAGTAATCGCTACCACCTTGATATGCCTTGAGGGGAATCCATAATACAGTGCGCCGAGAAAAGCCAAGCCCATGTGGTACGTCGGCTGAAGCGCTTTAAAGAGTTTGTGGGGAATGAGTTTTCGAAAAAAGTTGAGCATATTAGGTACTTAATATTTTGAGCGCCCGCTTTACTCGCTCGCCAGTCCCCGTAACCTCTTGAGATATTTCTTTCAGCGCCTCGCGGGCATCCTTGAGATTGTATCCAAGAGAGGTGAGGGCTTCGATTGCGTCACTGTCATCATGTCTGCCGGATGCACCATCGCCCGCTTCGCTATTAAGCTTGCCACGAAGCTCGAGCACGATTTTCTCCGCATTCTTTTTTCCGACGCCAGATACTTTGATGAGGTGTGCGGTGTTTTCGGTAAAGACTGCATTTCGGAGGGTTTCAACGCTTGCGACATTCAATATGCCGAGAGCAGTTTTTGGTCCAATGCCGGAAATGGTGATGAGGAGTTCAAAAAAAGTAAGCTCGCTTCTTGAGAGGAATCCGTAGAGATCGAGCGCGGTTTCGCGTACTGAGAGATGGGTCCAAAGGGACGCTGGAGAGCCTGTTTTGATGGTGCCAAGGGTCTGGCTTGTAGTCGAAACCTTGTAACCAACCCCTTGCACGTCCAAAATCGCGCTGTTTTCTCCAATATCGATGATTGTGCCGGACAAGTGTTGAATCATGAAGATATGATACCTGAAAACGAAGGAATATTGAATTTAAAATAAGGAATAGAGGGCAAGATTCGACCCATTCTGCTATCGATCTTTTGATTTTCGTATTTCGTAATTCGAATTTCGTTATTCATGCTCTAATCCTTGCTTTTCCTCTTAGGGTGGGGTAGTATCATCCCCATGCCAATAACCACATCAGCTAAAAAAGCGCTTCGCGGTTCTCGCCGAAAGAAACTCGTAAACCTTCGTCAAAAGAAAGGTATTACTGACACGGTCAAGAAGTTCCGAAAGCTCGTAGCAGAAAAGAACAAAAAAGAGGCCCTCGCACTTCTCCCTGCAGTCCAGCAAGTACTCGACAAGAGTGCAAAACGAGGAATTATCAAGCCAAACGCTGCTTCTCGAAAGAAATCTCGATTTGTGAAAATGGTAAAAAACATCACCTAACAAAAAATCCCCGAGAGGGGATTTTTTGTTAGGTGATGTTTTTAGAGTTCATTGTTCGCACTAACGACCTTGGCTCATGGCTACACTGGCCGACTGCTTTTGAATAAGCTCGATCAATTGCTGGATCAGGCTGCGGAGGAGCTCCTGGAGCTGTCTGATTGTTTCTTGTCTTTGGGCTTCAGTCATAGAGCTGGTGGTTACTACGGTAGAAATTGGATTTATTTGGGTGGTAAGGGTCGTGGATGTGGTTATGGTAAGTTCATTGCTTGTTGCAGAGGCAATTGGATTACCGTTTGGGTTAGCGACATTAACCTCAAGATAATATGTGCCAGGAGTAATTGGATTCCCAGCTTTTTCATTTTTATCTGTAGGTAGTACGATGTTAAATGATGGGTGTCCCAAGTACTGACTTCTGAAAACAAGTGGGTAATTAATACCATTAGAAAATGATGATCCCAGAATTTGGGCCGGATTCTTTTTCAGGTAAACAAAATAATATGAATCACTAGGAAATTGACCCATCTTATTCCAATTTACAGTGAGGGTGCTACCGGCAGAAAATGAGCCCCCGCTTGGAGATGTGATTGCTATCGCAGGAGTTTGAGAGTTTTCAACAACAGTAAAATTGACAGAAGGACTTAAGTCCCATGAACCAGCTTTCGCAACAACAGCAAGTGCGTTTCTCCCTGGGCTTACTGTTGAGGGAACAGTAAAATACAAAGAAGTCGGTGAAGTGACAGTGATAAATGCGTTCTGGATGCTTACTCCATTTATGCTTACATTTGTAGAAGAATCAAAATCATTGCCGTATATATACATGATATCTCCCGCACTCACGGTCGATGGGCTGACAGATGAAACGAATGGGGCTTGGGGTTTTGAGATAATCTTTAGGTTAACTGAAGAGCTTAAACCCCACTGGCTCATCCTTTGGGTCACTGCAAGCGTGTGGTTTCCAACCCTTAACGAAGAAGGTATTAAAAAACTAAGGGAAGTGGGGTCAACTACGGCAATGGAAGGTTGTAAAATATAAGTTCCATTAATTCCATTAAATACCACGATAGTTTCTGAATCGAAATTTGAACCGTATACAAAAACTCTATCTCCTACACCTGCTGTCGAAGGCCCAATGTACGAAACCGTTGGAATCACCTGAGCTGAGGCAAACATCGGACTGAAGCTAAAAACAAAACCGAAAGCAATCAAAAGTTTTTTCATTATATTGATATTACGGTTAATTTGTAATCTCACATTAGTATATATTTCGGGGGGGGGGTAATACAAGCTGTTGCGTCGAGACTCTTTATATTACTAGGTCTTGCCTAGTAATATAAAGAGTCTATAATGTGTCTATGTCTGTAAGAAAAGTAAATTTTGCAATCGGCGAGTATTACCACCTTTACAATCGAGGCAACAGCAAGCAGAAGATTTTTCACGACAATGAAGACTATTATCATTTCATTAATCTTTTATACGCGTGCAATTCTACAAATAATTACAGAGCGCTCTCTCTCAATAAAGGAGAAAGTCCTTATGATTTTGATAGAGGTAAAAGACTTGTATCTATTGGGGCTTATTGTCTAATGCCAAACCACTTCCATATTCTCGTAACCCAAGTAGAAGAGAAAGGTGTTAGCAAATTCATGCAAAAACTAAACACAGCTTACTCCATGTACTATAATAAGAAGTATGACAGGACGGGAGGACTCTGGGAAGGAAAATTTAAGTCTGAACATCTAGGCAATGACCGATATTTGAAATACTTATTTTCATACATACACCTTAATCCGATAAAGCTTATACAAAATGATTGGAAAGAAATAGGAATTAAAGATAAAAAATATGCTTTGGGTTATTTGCAAAATTACAAATATTCAAGCTGTTTTGATTATTTAAACACAGGAAGAATACAAAATAGTATTTTGAATACGAAAGACTACCCAAGATATTTCTCGACTAAAAAGGCCTTCCAAGTTGAAATTTTCGAATGGTTAAATTATAGTACAACCTACTAGGTCTTGCCTAGTTGGTTAAAACTGCCCCCGTGTTAACTTGATTCCAAGCTATTGGGATATTACGGAGGTATTGACTTCATATACTTTATGTAATAGTCTCTAATGTAGACAAGACCTCCAGTTACCCCTCAAGTAGGACAAACGAGACTTTCATAATACTGCGAAGCA
>CAZAZG010000042.1:0-880 GCA_964489565.1 uncultured Candidatus Saccharibacteria bacterium
TTTCTAAATTTTACTTTTTTTGGGACTAACATGGTGGTATTTATTCAGCTTTCTTGGCAAAGATTTCTCCGCGGTAGATCCACACTTTGATACCGATTTTTCCGTATGGGAGCTTTGCTTCGTAGCGAGCAAAGTCTACGTCTGCACGGAAGGTCTGGAGTGGAATTCGTCCGAGTTTTCGTGTTTCAGAACGAGCGATTGACGCTCCCCCAAGACGACCCCCTACCGTGATCTTCACACCCTTTACATCGCGGTTTGCCATACACTTCTCGACAATCTGCTTTGCAACACGGCGATAAGGCATACGCTTTTCTAAGCCTTCTGCCATCATTTGCGCAACAATCATTGCGTTTGACTCTGGGGATTTTATTTCACGGATATCAAGACGCACTTCTGACTTTCCATTATAAAGTCCACGCTTCGTGAGCGCTGCCACGATTTCGTTCTTCAGCTTAAGAGCTCCGTCGCCTGAGCGACCGATAATAACGCCAGGGCGTGAGGTTTCTACGATAATACGAAGAACCTTTTCATTGCGTTCAATTTCGATGAGACTGACGAACTGACCGTGAAGCTTCTTTTCAAGGAACTGCCGAATAACCAAGTCACCACGGAGAAAATCCTTATAGCTGTCTTTGGTACCAAACCAGCGACTCTTCCAGTCGCGAATGATGCCGAGTCTATGAGAATATGGGTGAACTGTGTGTGACATGGTAAAAGCAGTATTTAGTTTTTAGTTTTTAGAAATTTAACTTTTTTTACCTTTGGCTCTTTTTCCTCAAGTACAACCTGTACGTGGCTGGTTCGCTTGCGCAAGATTGAAGAACGCCCACGAGATGCTGGCAATCGGCGATAAAGAATCTTTCCACTATCGACGCGAATT
>CAZAZG010000042.1:890-5527 GCA_964489565.1 uncultured Candidatus Saccharibacteria bacterium
AAGCTGGTCGATAGCCTCTCCTACTGATTTTCCGCGTACTGAAGTAGCAACAACACGCACCTTTCGTGGTGACTGTCGGTAATCAGAGAGTTGTGCAGATGAAGTTGCCATATAGGGTTATTTTTTTGCTCCGACAACACTTGCCTTAGCCGCTTGTGCTGATGCGATTTCAGTTTCCTTTTTCTTCTGTTCGAGCTCTTTTTGCATCTTACCTCCGTGTTTGTTGAACTTACGGGTCAGTGAGAATTCACCAAGGCGATGTCCTACCATATCCTCATTTACGAGAACCTCAATATGATCCTTGCCATTGTGCACGCCAAAGATGAAACCTACCATCTCAGGAGCAATCTGACTATCTCGTGCCCATGTCTTAATAACCCCAGTTTCAGTAGGCTTCTTCCCCTCTATTTTCTTAAGGAGTCTTTCGTATACGTATGGACCTTTTTTTGATGACCGTGTCATGTGGGTAGTTGATAGTTTCAAGTTTTCAGCTTTAGTCGGGAAAACCCAGATTAAAACAAAAAATGAATATAAAAGGCTCAGAGATGAGCTTGGCAGAAATACTAGCAAAATACGAAGGAATGTCAACAAAAACCGAAAGTAAGGTTGCGGCTTATAGGTTTTAGCTGTGAGCTTTGAAGAAAATGTCCCGAAAACCTAGTAAAATTAATGGAAAATTGCATAAAAATGGACCCAGACGCGAAAGTGCATATGGGTCCATACCACTTGATCTTTTTCTACTTTTTCAAGACTTGGAATCTAGAAGGAGAACAATCTAGAACGAATCTATCGAGAGAGCTTTGCGCGGTTTCCATTGACCTATTGCGCATTTTTCTAGCCATACTTTCCATACGACTAGCAACTCCTTCATCTTTACATTCTGCTCTCATCTTGCGCACAACACTCATTGAACTTTCAAATATCTCATCCGCTGCAATCATCGATGTGCGGATTGTGAGCTGAAGGGATGCGAGACTGATCGCAAAGTCTTCACTTTGCCTTACCTGAACCTGTTCGCGTAGCACCTTCAGTTGAGATTCAAAATACTCACGAAGCGACTCGCTCTCGGCTGACATGAACATCTCCTGGTTAGATTGACCAAAATAACTTCTTCCAAAATTAATTGGACATGGAAACTATCCTCTGTCAACAAAAAATCCCTCGAGAGAGGGATTTTTTGTATATATTTCCTTTTGCCTATTTCCTATTTCCTTCTCACTTCGCCTTCCCAACCTTTCTTCGTCGAACGATAAATTTGTTTGAGTATTTCTTTGCGCGTCGTGACTTCTGTCCTTTTCCTGTCGGCTTTCCGAATATAGACTTTGCACGACGTGTTCCGCGACCTGAGCGTCCTTCTCCTCCTCCGTATGGGTGGTCTACTGGGTTCATCGCTGATCCACGAACAGTAGGGCGAATACCAAGCCACCTTGAGCGTCCTGCCTTTCCAAGGTTTACGAGACGGCTTTCTGCATTTGATACTTCACCGACACTTGCCCAGCAAGTCTCAAGTACTTTACGCACTTCGGTTGATGGCATCTTGAGGTCAACGTACCCTGCATCTTTTGCGATGACCTCGATGTAGTTGCCCGCTGAACGGCCGAGTTTTGCACCACCACGAGGTTTTACCTCAACATTGAATACAAAAGTACCGACTGTTACGTTCTTCAGCATCAGACGGTTTCCTGGTACGATAGGAGCCTTTTCAGAGACGATGAAGGTATCGCTCACTTTTGCATCCTTAGGAAGGAGTGTGTAGCGCTTTTCACCATCGCGGTATGCGACGAGTCCAATGAATCCTGACCTATTTGGATCGTATTCAACAGTTTTTACCGTAAATGGAATATCCATTTTGTTGTAGACAAAGTCTACGTCTCGGAAGAGCCTCTTGTGCCCTCCTCCCTTATGGCGGGTAGTGATGCGACCGTGGTGGTTGCGCCCTACTTTGCGCTTGAACCCCCATGTTAAAGACTTCTCAGGTGTTTGAGTGGTGACAATCTTCGCATAGTGAATGGTAGATGTGTGACGCCGTGATGGAGTTGTAGGTTTATACTTTTTCATATTTTTTTTGAGCCGTTAGGCTCTAGGCTTTAGGAATTAGCTTGACTAACGCCTAAGGCCTAGGGCCTGATTGCTTTTTATACAAATTCTATAGTATCTCCTTTTTTAAGGTAGATGTACGCTTTCTTTCCGCCTTTACTCTGTCCGTATTTTCCGCGAACGAATACTTGCTTTACAGGCACAGTGACGATCGCAACTTTGACTGGAGTGACTTTGTAGAGCTCAATCACTGCTTTTTTGATTTGAAATTTGGTAGTGCGAGGATCAACATTAAATACATATACGTTTGCATTCATTGCTCGCTCGCTCGCCTTTTCGGTGATGCGGGGCGCGAGAAGTACTCCAGCACGTGACTGCGCTGAAAGGGCTGCACCTAGCTCGTTCTTTTCGGTATTCTTTTGGACTGCTTTTGTTGCCATATATTATTTTGCTGTTTTTGAAGCTTTCTTAGCAGGATATTTTTTCGCAGAAACTTTCTTTGCTTTTAGAGTATTCTCCAGAGCCCCCGCTTTCTTGTTTTCAAGCTTTGATTCAAGCACGCGTACCGTTTCTTCAGGAAATACAAAGACAATATGTCGGTATGACATGAGTGAGACCGGATTGATGTTGCGAGTCTCTTCGATTGACACGTTGCCAATGTTTTGGAATCCCCGCTCTACACTTTCGTTCTTTTCAGGAAGTGCAATGTAAAGTGCATTGGTCTTTTTTCCTTTTACATTCTTGAGTGCGGGAATCGCGGTAAGCTTTGCAAGTGTGTGAACTGCATCTGAAGTCTTTGCGTCCTTGAGAGTAAGGCTGTCGATAAAAGTGACTTCACCTTCCTTAAACTTTCGAGAAAGAATAGTGAAGAGTGCCTTTGTCTTCATCTTGCGATTTACCTTACGATCGTAGTTCTTGTCATTGCGTGGTCCGTGAGCAACACCTCCTCCAACCCATATCGGTGATCGAGTAGAGCCGTGACGAGCCTGACCAGTTCCCTTTTGTTTCCAAGGCTTCTTTCCTCCTCCGCGCACTTCTGCGCGAGTCTTTGCGTGTGCAATAGGATTTCTACTACTCGATTGCATTGAGACAACTACTTGGTGAACCAGGTCTGCATTCCATGGCAAACCGAATACAGATTCAGGTACGAGCACCTTTCCGAGTGTTTCACCGTTTTGGTTGTAGAGTGTTGATTCCATGATGGTAATTATGCGCTGATTTCAACAAGGGTTCCGCGTCGTCCTGGAACTGGCCCCGATACGAGCATCTCGTTTGTCTCGAGGTTTACCGCGACAACTTTTGAACTCTTAATGGTTACGCGATCACTTCCCGTTCGGCCGGCCATGCGCATATTCTTTGGCACACGCCCTCCGTTACGAACACCTCCTGAAATAGATCCAGGCTCTCGCTCTGAGTGCTTCTGTCCGTGGGAACGAGGTCCTCCGTGGAATCCGTGGCGCTTTACCACACCTTGGAATCCTTTTCCTTTGGTGGTTGCTGAAATGACAATTGCGTCTCCCACTTCGAAAGCATCAGTACTGATAGTATCTCCCACTGTGTACTGTGCGTCGTCTGTGATGCGAAACTCCTTGAGATGAGCAAACATACCAAGACCTTTGAAATGCCCAATAGCCGGCTTGGTTTGAAGCTTTTCAGCCTTCTTGCCGTAGCCGATTTGGACCGCCTTGTAGCCATCGCGCTGGATATCTTTTACTTGAGTAACGACCACTGGTCCTACAGAAAGGACAGTTACCGGAACTACGCGACCTTCTTCAGTGAAGATCTGTGTCATGTGCTGTTTTTTTCCGAGAATGATTTTCATGATTTTCTAAGGCGTGTAGTCTTTTGAAAATCATGACCCAGCCCTTTTACGTGTGGGTCATGATTTCCTTTGAAACTTCAATAGTGCTCCATACTAGCCAAATCCAGAAATAAATCAAGGAAAGGGCTGGGTAAGTAATAACGAAGTCGATTCCCACCTTGTTTTTACTTACATCAACTTTACATCGATGTTTACACCAGATGGCAAGCTGAGGTTCGTGAGCGACTCAATGAGCTTTGCAGTCGGGTTTACGATATCAATTAACCGTTTGTGGATCCTCATTTCAAATTGCTCTCGCGCATTTTTGAAAACGAATGATGATCGGTTTACGGTGTACTTTTTGATTTCAGTTGGAAGCGGAATCGGGCCGAGTACCTGCGCATCGTAGCGAAGCGCGGTGTCGATGATCTGCTTTACGGAAACATCAAGAATCTTGTATTCGTACGCACGAACTCTGATGCGAAGTTTTGCTGCTGCACCGTCTTTTGCTGATGCCTTTGGTGCTTTCTTTTCTTTTGTAGTTTTTGCTGTTGCCATAAATGTAGTTGATAAGTTTAGAAGTTAGAGAAGTTGTGTCCGCTTACGAATTTCGACTGAATAACTTTTTTAACCTATTCAACTTATAAAACTTACTAGACGGTGATCTTTGTTACCACCCCTGCTCCTACAGTCTTTCCTCCCTCTCGAATCGCGAAGCGGGTGTTGTCCTCTAGAGCAACTGGTGCCACAAGCTTTACCTTAAAGGTAACGGTGTCTCCTGGCATAACCATCTCAACTC
>CAZAZG010000043.1:0-5373 GCA_964489565.1 uncultured Candidatus Saccharibacteria bacterium
AGTTAGTTGCTAATACCTCCATTCTATCTGTCCTACTTCAAAGGTAGCTGGGGGCCCCGAGCAGAGATGCTCATCATAAAGCCCGAGAGGGTTACCCTAGAGATAGGAGTTCGACATGAAAGGTACAGACATTGCCGACCAGCCTCTCATTGGGTCCGAAAACACGGACCTGATGAAGAAGAGGGTCGAAAAGTTGGTTTCGATGCTTTGCGGTTTCGCAAAGCACACATTCTTCTATCGGCACATGTTGCGAGTCTTGGAAGGAGAATGCCTCGATAAAAAAAAAGATGCTGGCCTCGAGGTTCACAAGACATTCAAGTCAGAGCTTTGCTCATGGATAATCCATATTGAAAGGAA
This sequence comes from uncultured Candidatus Saccharibacteria bacterium, assembly GCA_964489565.1. Lineage (GTDB taxonomy): Bacteria > Patescibacteriota > Minisyncoccia > Phycocordibacterales > Zambryskibacteraceae > CAYLHJ01. The sequence continues at coordinate 358 of CAZAZG010000043.1, forward strand.
GGCTGGAGAAAAGCCCAGACTTGCTGTCATGTGTGTTACCCGCATACATGGCGACGACTGGACTACTGGGTTTTCCAGCCTTGACAATCCTAACTGGTACTCCGACGACATAAGCACAGTGTACAAACACCGAGGTGACCTGGTAGATGCAATGCTCGAAGCATTTCCGGACATTGCCGAAAAGTGGTGTACAATTCTCGGAAATGCAAACGTCAAAATGTAGCAAAACACCCCGCGCACAAGAAGCCCCGCTTCTGTTTGCGGGGTTTTCTTTTATACAAATTACGAATACAAAACTTGTCAACCTCGCAGGTTGACAAGTTTTGTTACAAATACGACTTCTCATAAACACACTTCACACGTATCTACAGAAATATTTCACTAACAAATGAAAGCCTTCTTTCCCCCATACGTTATAAAGTTACTATAGTAACTTTATAACGTATGGTTCAGCGGAACACTTAAACAGATTACTGTGACCAAATCTTACTAAAAAACATGTAGTCTAACGGACTGCGTGTTTTGAGACTAAGATACAGTCACCGACATAAAACAACCCGCCCTTTCTATATAAAGGGCGGGTTGTTTTATTGCACGGTTTTCGTATTTCGATTTTCGTTTTTTGTAGTCTCTGTATTCACTAAAAACTAACGACTTAAAATTTAAAATCCTTCCAGGCCCCAAGGACATACGACCTAACGCTTCGCACCCAGAAGTCTGGCCCACCTGGCTCCGCAATCACTCTAGACTGGGGCGAGATTAAGAAAATTATAGTCGCATTATCTCCTTATTTTTCTTAATATTCCCTAATCGAAACCTGAGCTTCAATCTTCTTGATGAGATCAATAACTACTGACACCACGATGAGGAGTGCTGTACCACCGATAGCAAGCGACTGAATACCTGTGAGACTTCTCATGAGGAGTGGTAAGACTGCAATAAGACCAAGAAAGAGCGCACCAACGAGTGTGAGACGAGTGAGAATCTTTGCGATGTGCTCTGCGGTCGACTGACCTGGGCGAACTCCTGGGATAAATGCTCCACTCTTCTGGAGGTTTGTAGAAATTTGTTCTGGATCGAAGGTTACTGCGGTGTAGAAGTACGTAAAGATAAACACGAGGAAGAAATATGCACCTGCGTAGAACCACTGATTTGCAATCACGTCGAGCACTACCTTTGAAACTTTTTGCACAATAGGATTACTAACGTTTGCGAGGAAGTTGAAGATGAGCTGAGGGAACAGCAGAATTGAGAGAGCAAAGATGATTGGAATAACTCCTGCCTGATTTACCCGAAGTGGAAGGTATGTCGAGACTCCCCCATAGACTTTGTTCCCTCGTACGCGCTTTGCATACGTGATAGGAATAGGACGTTCTGCCTCGGTGATGATCACCACCCCAAAAATAATTGCAGACGCTGCAACGATAAATGCGATATAGAGTGGAATTTGTGATGGGTCGAAGGTAAAGATGAGTTGTCCAAGAACCTGAGGTAACTGTGCTACGATACCGGCAAAAATAATGAGTGAAGTCCCGTTTCCAATCCCAAACTCAGTCATGAGCTCTCCGATCCACATAAGGAGGAGTGAGCCAGCAGTGATAATGAGAAGGTTTGAGACCATCGCAAATCCTGACATGGGAGGGATTACCCCCTGACGAGTAAGAAGCGTGAGGAAACTGAACCCCTGGATAAGTGCCATAGGCACCGTGAGCATTCGGCCATACTGCGCAAACTTCTTGCGACCAAGGTTTCCTTCTTCCTGATACATTTCCTTGAGCTTTGGGAAAATGATGGTAAGAAGTTGCATGATGATAGACCCAGTGATGTATGGACCGACACCAAGCATGATGATTGAAAGAGAGGAAAGACCGCCTCCAGAGAACAAGTTGAGGAGGCCGAGGAATTCATTTCCAGCAAAAAAACTCTGGAGACGACTTTGGTCGATACCAGGGATTGGAATTACTGCGAGCGCACGAGTGATAATGAGAGCTCCGAGCACAAAAAGAATTCGCTTTCGGAGTGTAGCGTCACCCCATACCAGTCTGAGTTTTTCGATAATTGTTTTCATCCCGGAAGAAATTTTATCTAATGAGTTAAGTCTTATGCTACGCTTTTTGTCCTTTTTGTCTATTTGAAAAATGCTCGCAGTTCCGTTATCCGATTTTCGTGTTTCGCTATTCCACAGTTCCACCTGCTGCGAGGACCTTTTCTTTTGCAGTTGCTGAGATATCACACCCTGAAATAGAGAGTTTTACGGTAAGCTCACCGGTTCCGAGAATTTTTACACGTGGGAATTTTCCTGATACCTTTTCCACAATACCGGCAGTTACGAGTGTGGCTGGAGTGACAATTGATCCAGCAGAGAGCGTATTGAGTTCAACGACGTTTACGGCAACAGCCTTATCTTGAATAGATTTGTTGCTGTTTACTCCACGTCCACGGAGCTTTGGGAGGCGCTTGATGATATCACGCAATTCTGGACGCTTTTTTCGTCCTGCACGAGCGTTCTGCCCCTTTGTCCCCTTTCCAGAAGTCTTTCCACGAGTTCCACCGCGTCCAACTTGTACTGAACGTTTATTTTTTGTTTTTCTTTTAAGATTATGGATTTGCATATGATTATTTTTTATCAGATGTCTTTGAGCGAGTGCGTGACAAACTCTCGAGAGCCTTTACTGCAACCTTTGCAATGTTTGCACGGTTCTTTGAACCAGAGAGGATTTTGGCATTCACCGCCTGGAGACCTGCGAGCTCGAGTACGGTTCGCACTGAACTTCCTGCGAGAATACCACGCCCTGGAGCTGGCATGATGAGCACTCGGCAACTTCCGTACTTTGCTGATACTTCGTGGGGGATAGACATATCTTTGGTGAGCTTTACGCTGACCATGTTTTTCTTTGCATCACGAAGTGCTTTGTCGATGGCAATCGGAGTATCCCCTGCTTTTCCCTGCCCGACGCCGACGAGTCCTTTGTGGTTTCCTGCAACGAGAGTTACAGAAAAGCTAAAGCGTCGTCCACCAGAGGTTACTCGAGTAACGCGACGAATAGAAACTGTCTTGTGGTCAAACTCTGACTTTACGCGTCCATCCTTTTTCATCGGGCGACGGGTGTTCTTTTTAAGATCGCGCGGTGCGCGAGTACGAAAATCATTCTTCGGGAGAGATGCAGGAGCTGACGCAGGAAGTATTACTTGCTCCTCTTCTCCGATCAGAGCCTCTTCCTGTGCGAGTGTCTCAGGGATTACTTCTGTTGCTGCGGTTGTTGTTTCTTCGTTGGTCATAATAATTAAAATGAAAGCCCTCCTTCACGAGCTCCTTCTGCAAGAGCTTGTACTTTACCGGTATAAATATATCCCCCGCGATCAAATACCACTTTGGTAATTTTGTTTGCAATTGCATTCTTTGCAAGCTCGAGGCCAAGTGCTTTTGCTTTTTCGAGCTCAGTCTGCTTTCCAGTTACCTTGAGGGTACTTCCTGAAACAAGAGTGGCTCCTGTGAGATCGTTGATGATCTGTGCTGATATGTACTTGTTTGACTTGAACACAGAAAGACGTGGACGCTCATCGGTGCCACTGACTTTTGAACGAATGCGTGCTTGCCTTCGTGATCGCTTTGCTTCTTTTGGGTTACGAATTTTTTTCATACGAATTATGCAGATTTCTTTCCTTGCTTAATCTTAATCACCTCACCTTCATATCGGAATCCTTTTCCTTTGTAAGGTTCTGGCTTCTTGAGATCGCGGAGCTTTGCAGCAAAACTTCCTACTTCCTCTTTATCAATACCTGAGATAGTGATAAAACTCTTTTCTACAACCACTGAAAGAGATTTTGGAATTGGAACATTGACTGGGTGTGAGAAGCCGAGCGCAAGTGCAAGCGTATCCCCTTTTACTTCAGCGCGGAATCCGATACCTTGGAGCTCGAGCTTTTTCTGGAACTTTGTCGTAACACCAGCGACCATGTTGGTCATGTGTGAAGCGTATGTTCCCCAAAGTGCCTTTGACTCGAGGCTTTCTTTCTTTGGGTTGATGGTAAGTATTCCGTTTTCCATAGCAACGGTGAAGTCATCAGAGATTGGGCGACGGAGTTCTCCGAGTGGTCCTTTTGCAACAAAAACTCCGTCCTCAAATGATATTTGAGTAGATGCTGGGATAGTAATGATTTTTTTTCCGATTCTTGACATACAATTATATTACCAGATTTGGAAGAGTGCTTCTCCTCCTACCTTTGCCTTGCGAGCCTCCACGTCTGTCATAAGACCCTGTGGCGTTGAGAGAATAAGATTTCCGTATCCGCTTTTTACTGGCTTAATCTCAGACGCTTTGCGGTATACACGCTTTGAAGGCTTTGACACACGCTTTACACCTTGGATGCGAGGAAGGTCACCGTCCTCATAAATGAGACCGACTTCGATAGACTTTGTTACCTTCTTCCCTTTCTTTGCGACTGACGCGATGATGCCGTGCTTGAGAAGGGTGTTGCAGATTTCAAATTTCAAATTTGAATACGGAATAGACACGATATCTTTGTGAGATTCGCCTCCATTCTTTATTCGGATAATCATGTCTGCAATTGGGTCGGTCATATGTTTAGTTTGAAAGTTTGAAGTGTATAGTTTTATAAGTTTTCATTCGATTCACAAGTTCGGGCCCATGCCTTTAAAACTTTTTGAACTTATCTGACTTATTTAACTTTTTTACTTGCGTCTACCAACTTGATTTCTTTACACCAGGAATCTTTCCTTCGTTCGCATGTTCACGGAAGCAAATACGACAGAGATCGAAGTCTCTCATGTAGCCTCGCTTACGTCCACACCTGAAACATCGGTTAACAGCCCGAGATTCAAATTTCGGAGTTTTGAGCGATCGTGCGATGACTGATTTCTTTGCCATGTGCCGGTAAAAATTCGATTGAAATTAAAAAAGCCCCTTAAAAAGCTTGTGCCCCATCCTAACAATTACCCCTCCTATTGTCAACAAAAGGCTGAAAGGAGTTTTGAGGCTAACTTCCTAGCATCTT
>CAZAZG010000044.1:0-4969 GCA_964489565.1 uncultured Candidatus Saccharibacteria bacterium
TTTATATATTGATATAAAACTGACGTTGAATAACTAATTCCATATAACAATGTTATATCTTGTAGTTCTTTTTGAGATATGTTTTTGTTTAACAATCTAGATGATTTCTCAAATAACTCAATTTCATCTACGAGATACGAATCTCTTACTGCTCCTCTTTTCATATTTATTTTTTTTCTAGTTCAGGGTAACGTGGTAATTTATCCCAATAATTCCAAAACTCAACCACTGAAGCATCCTTCACCGTCATTATGCCTTTTTTAGGTCTCATGTTTTTTTGTACAGGTACATCTGGCTTAATAAATCCAAAACTCATAAATCTCAAAAAACGTAACTTTAATCTCTCTAAAATCTTAGTGAACATATTATTTGCTTTTTTAGGAAGAGCTGCTATAAAAAAAAGTGTGCAGGTTTTGTCTGATTCTCCAGGCAGAAGGGCCAGGAAAGCACAATGGCCTGTTTTTTTACTATGAACCATAATTAAATTTCCACCATAATAATCTAATTGAATTTTAGACTTACCAAGTCCTAAGGATTTTACAACATAATCGTACCAATGTTTTAAAATAACACATACTTCTAGTTTTATTCCAATATGAAAAATAGTATCACTATAAATTTCGTAGTCCTCCGAAATTAAACGATTATGTACATTATAAAAATGCCACGTATCAAAACCATTTATACTAACTGCCAAATATGTATTTTCGAGCTTTCGTATATATGGAGTAGAATAAACAGGATTATCTATCTCTGTAAAATTTGGAATATCGAAAAGGATTTTATCACCCCAAAATGCAAACACAAGACCATACTTTTCCTCTACAAATAATCTTCCTGTTTTAACATGCTGGGGTTTTATATTCGAAGGTGGCATTTTTGTACATTGCCCATCTGCATTAAATTGCCATTCATGAAGTGGACATGCAATACAATTGTTTTTTACTTTGCCATTAGCAAGATCTGTCCCCATGTGCGGGCAATACCTACTTACTAGTCCTAATTTATTGTCCTTCCCTCTAAAAAGAAGCCATTCTGTCCCAAAAAGATTAATAGGCTTCAAATTACTTTTCTTTATTTCTTTTGAAAGACAGATTGGGTACCACGACTGTGGAAAATTATTACTAGTGTTATTCATATAATCTGTTGTTTTAAGAAAAAGTTACGATAACCTAAACCGTAAGATTATGATAGTATAACCAATAGTCAGCTCTTTTAAAACCTCAAATTTTCTGCTATCGCAGAAGGAAGGATCCATCATGAAAATAGTCCTCTTAATGCCACAGAGTGACATGTACAGGAAAGGTGGTATTTTCCCTAAAGCTTTGCGATATGCGCCACTTACACTCACAACTCTTGCAGCCCTTGTTCCAGAAGAATTACATGCAGACATCAAGTGCCACGATGAAGCGTCTGAGGTCTTTGATGCCGATATCTGTGATGCTGATATAGTCGGCATTACGGTGATCACACCAACTTCAAAACGTGCGTATGCTTTTGCAAAGAAGTTACGCGCACGAGGAATCTTCGTGGTCTTGGGTGGCGTACACGTTACCCTCGTCCCCGAAGAAGCTCAAAGACATGCTGATGCCATCATCACTGGTTACGCTGAAGAATCTTGGCCCAAGCTCTTGCGTGACTTTGCTCAAAAGCAAGCTCGCAAGCGGTATGACCAAGGACACTCTTACCAGTTTCAAAGTGTGCCTGTGCCACGTAGGGACCTGCTTAACCGCAAGCCCTACATAACCATGAACACAATACAAGCTGTGCGAGGATGTCCCTACAAATGTACATTCTGTGTTGTGCCGTCTGCTTGGCCTCAGTACATGCACCGACCAATCAAGGAAGTCGTTGCAGAAATCGAAGCACTTGATGGGGACACGTTCTTGTTTCTTGACTTGAGTCCGACAGAAGACCGAAAGTATATTAAAGATCTTTACCGAGCTTTGATATCACTCAAGAAAAAATGGGGGGGCTTGTCTACATTCACGATTTGCAAAGATCGTGAAATGCTCGAGCTTGCTTCAAAGAGTGGATGCCGAGGACTTCTGATTGGAATTGAATCAGTGAACCCATCAACCCTACACATGATGAAGAAAGGCTTTAACAAGCCCGACTCCTACCGTGAGCAGATCAAAATGCTACATGATCATGGTGTAGCGGTAAACGGTTGCTTTGTGTTCGGTATGGATGAAGATGACAAAAACGTCTTTGACCTAACGGCTGAGTTTGCAATCGAAACTGCAATTGACCTGCCAAGGTTTGCTGTAGCTACGCCTTTCCCTGGAACGCCGTTCTTCAAACAACTGCAATCTGAGAAAAGGATACGGAGTTACGACTGGAGCTTGTACAGTGGTCAACACGTCTTGTTCCAGCCGAAGCAGATGACCGCGGAAGAACTGCACCAAGGCATTCGTAGGACATGGAAAGAAGTCTATCGGTTAGGCTCGGTTTGGAAGAGAATCTTTTCTTCTGAGGCGAGTAGAGACTGGGACTTACTCAAAGTGTCTATCCCTGCAAATTTGGGCTACGCTGCATATTCAAAATTCCTTCCACCATACATCTCGATGTCGTGTGGGGAGGAGGATATGTGGTTACCAGAAATGGTGCAACAGTCACCAATCATTCTCAACAGAACCTAAGGAGCATTATGCGTATACTATTTGTCACTCCGCATGTTGGCCGAAAGGACAATATGCGATACGTGCGGACGTGGCAGATGGAGCCATTAACCATTGCCACGCTCGCAGCACTGACACCGAAAGATGTCGACATTGAGTACGTCGATGAACGCTTAGGCGAACACATCGACTATTCAAAGAAGATAGACCTGATGGTCGTCACCGTGGAAACGTACACGGCAAAACGTGCGTACGAAATCTGTGCTGAATCACATCAGCATGGAGTGACCACTTTAATCGGTGGGTACCATGTCATGCTTGCACCAGAAGAAGCACAGCTCTATGCAGATTCAATCATGGTTGGGTTTGTCGAACCACTTTGGTTGCAAATAATATCGGATGCAAAAGCCGGAAAACTGCAATCAAGGTACAACCAAGACCGAACAGTCACTTACCCCTTTGTCACGCCACGGCGTGACATCTTCGGGCAAAGAGACTATTTCAACCTTCACTGTGTTGAGACTGGCCGAGGGTGTCCGCTTACGTGTGAGTTCTGCTCCATCACGGCGGCAACAAATGCAACATACCTTGCGAGACCTGTGGAAGGAGTCATTTCTGATATTCAATCTCTCAAAGGAAAGAATGTGTTTTTTGTGGAAGACAACTTTGTTGGAAACAAGAGACATGCCAAGAATCTGCTTCGTGAAGTTGCGAAGCTTGGCATCAACTGGGTTGGGCAAGGAACGCTCAACATGGCCCATGACGAAGAGTTACTCGAGCTCATGAAGGAAAGTGGCTGTGCAGGTGTACTAATTGGTTTTGAGTCGCTGAAGAAGGAAACTTTGATCGCGATGAATAAGCCGATTAACACTAAGTTTGGAGGTTACGAAAACTCCATCGATCGGTTGCACAAGTATGGCATTGCTCTCTATGGGACCTTTATTTTCGGGTACGATACTGAAGACGTGCAGGACATTCGGGATACAGTAGAGAAAGCGATTGACTACGGCATTTTTATGGCCGCGTTTAATCACTTACTCCCATTCCCGGGTACTCCACTCTACAGTCGCCTTGAGAAAGAGAAGCGGTTGGTCTACGATAAATGGTGGCTTTCCCCCGAATTTCGTTTTGGGGACGTACCGTTCTATCCAAAATCAATGTCACGTGAAGTGCTCCATGAGGAATGTCTGCGGGCTCGTGAACGTTTCTACAGTGTTCCGTCAATCATTCGTCGAGGATTTGGGAACATCACAGGTAACTGTGGGTCAATCAAGAAAATTGGAGCCTACGCTTGGATAAACTATTTGCTTCGGCGAGAAGTTGCTGAAAAAGATGGTCTTCCTCTTGGAAATCTCCCGACAATACCAAAACCTCTACACGAAAGGAGAAAAGGACATGAAGCGTTTCCTATTCGGATCAGAAGTGCATGATGCGGCGTGCCGTAAAATCCTTCGTGAAAATTCGATGGGAGAAAACATCGGGCTCTCGTTTCGACGGGAGCCCTCTTTTTTTCCAGCCGAACAAGTGGCGAATAATTGGTCAGAGCTTGTCGTTCTAGAAGATGAAGAGGTAGCGGACATTGTTGGTTTTGGTGTTCGTTCAGGAAGACTCTGCTGGTATCGTGGAAAAAAGGTTGAGCTTGGCTACATCAGTCAGCTTCGTCTACTTCCCAAATACCGAGGAGGACGTATTCTCTTTGATGGCTACAAAAAGTTCAAGGAGCTCCATGAAGGTGCTCGTCAGGTTCCTTTTTATCTGACGACAATTCTTTCTGACAACACGACTGCACGAAGTCTGCTTGAAAGTGGTAGAGCGGGACTACCAACATATCAATCGATAGCACAATTGTCTTCATATTTCTTTTCAGCTCACAAGGCAAAGAAAGAGTGTGGGAATGTGCACGAAGTATCGATTGAGGAAGTTCTTTTCAGTTACAACAACCACGCTAAGACAAGTGATCTAGCAACCTGCTACGGTGAGGAGACTCACTCATGGTTTTCTCTGGTTGATTATGAAGCTGTCTCAGTAAAAGGAGATACGTTTAGTGCGACAGCACTTCTTGTAAACTTCTCAAAAGTGAAGCAAATTGTTGTCACTAGCTATTCAGGAACGTATAAGACAATCACTTTGGTGGTCAGATTATTGTCATCAGTTCTTGGAATTACTCCACCACCTGTTGTTGGATCAGAGCTTACCTGTCTCTATCCAATAGCAATAAGTTTAGAAGGAGATCCAGAAAAAGGGTTTCAAGCACTTCTTAATCTCGCAAGAGAAAAGGCGTTTAATAAAAAACTCCATGGTGTGGTGTGTGGGCTAAATTCTAACAGCCCACTTGCAGTCCATGCAGA
>CAZAZG010000045.1:0-4855 GCA_964489565.1 uncultured Candidatus Saccharibacteria bacterium
TAGAATTAGAAAGAAATAATTTACTAAAAAATATTTAAATAATAAGTTCTAACAGACTCAACGGTTCTCCGAAAGTACGTAGTAAGTTATCGTTGCTCGAGACAGCTTTGGACCATAGTTGCTGAGTTCTACGCGGAATTGAATACTTGTGTATGAGTGTTATAGTAAAAAAATGAAATACCAAAAAGGCTTCGCAAGCGCTATTATGATTTTGACAGTCGTTATTCTGGCGGCAAGTGTTTTTTATTTGGTCAAACAAAAGAACAAAGACTCTGCTTTTCTTGTGCAGACAGAGCAGAGTTCAAACACTAGCAATAAAGATAAAAAAAGCACCAATGAAGACGTAAGAGTTTCTCAACTTGGCCGTAATTACATATGCTCGCGGGCAGCACCTTTTACCGAGAGATTTATTCATCTCGCTAAGAACGGCGTTGTAGCTGAAACCATTGTCACAATGAATACGGCCGGCAATGTCGACAATACAACCCTTATTTTAGCTGGGAATGTTGAAAGTAAAGTACTTCGCGTCGCTACACCAGAGCAATATTTTAAATTGAATTATGACTCCTGTGTTTCTGCAGAAGGAAAAACTTTATTTGACGACTATGCTGTCCAATATGGAACATCAAGCTCATTGAAAATTCTTACCCTATCTAATCTTAGTAGCTAATCGCAGTTTAAAAATGGATATTTTTGGTTCAAAACCGATCGGCAGAGCGAGGTTTGTAAATGATTTAGTTTTCATTATTTTTATTTTCTTTCTTTACATAAAGCTAAGGATGCTCCTATACCTCTTGTCGCCACTAGGAATAATTCTGCTACCATTCGCACTCATTTGGCTTTTTAACTCATGCAATAGACGACTAAAGGACTTGAGAAAGACATCTTGGATGCTTGTTTTGTTGCTTGTCCCTATTGCTAACGTGGTATTAATTGCTTATCTCCTGACGGCAAGGGGAATAAATGGAGAAGGCCTATCAATGAGCAATCGTAAAATTATTTTTAATGTAGTCGCTGGGCTGATACTTATTGCACTGGTTTGGATAATAAGCCACGAAGTTTCCAATGTAAATCAGCAAATTGAATTAAACACTTCTCAATATAGGCAATAATTGGGTCCTCGCAGAGCCTTGGCAACCCCGAAAGATATTCAGACGGGTGGCGGAACAACGCGGACGAAGTTTTGATGAAAAACTTTTAGTCGAGGGAGAAACTCTCACCACTTCCGCAAGTGAGAATGGGTTTAAAAAACTCTTATATTTTCTAACTTATTTTGAGAAACAGGTTCTAATGGGTGTTACGCAGATGGTGGTCTGGGGACGACGTTGGACCTTACCAACCTAATCAACACACTCCAAAAGTTTTCTTTTTGCTAGTTTAATTCCGATTGTATTCTTTTCTTTATAGTAATAGTGCAATCCCGCCAGTGACCAATGGATCATCCACAATTGTAATCTTTGTTCAAAATCCTCACTAAAAATTCCCTTGTCACTATATCCCTGCATTAAGGTATCTAAAGGATACTTATCATCGAAATAAAACTTCCAACGAGCAAACTCTTTTACAGGATCTCCACCATCAGCATTCTCAAAATCAATAACGCCGCTAATTTTATTATTATCAATAAGTAAATGTTTAGGGCCGAAGTCATTATGTGTAAGCCTTGGTTGAATCGGGGGATATGTTGAAGCTCCTTTTTTTAAGATATCTAACGCTTTCGTGCTTACCGCCGGATCAAGTCCGACCTTGTCTAAGATTTCAAAAAGTTCACTCCCTGCAACATACTCATTTAAGAGAGCTTCTTGAACCGTGGCATATATTCCCTTACCCTCTTTATCTAATTCTCCAAAACCAGCGACTTTGACGGAATTAATTGCCGATAAAACCTGACCCGCTTGACGAAGTAGATCATCCAAAAGATCTTTGTTCTCAGGATTAAGAAGGTCGTCTAGTTCATTCATTGGAATTCCCCGAAGCTGTGTTTCTACTGAAAGTGCCAGTGATTTTTCTCCATCATAAGCTTGATCCACAAGTAAAACGTATGGTGCCAAAACACCAGCCTCAACACTACGCTCAATAGCCCATTGTTCTCTCTCGAATGCGGGCTCATCACCATGTGAAATTCGAATAATGACCCGTTGTCCATCCTCAGTATTTACAGAATGAACTTCGTTTGCCTCTCCTTTTATGATTCTTTCTTTAGAGATAATTTTAGATCCTGTCGCTTTTTCAATTGCCGCATTAATAATTTCCTCCGGAGCATTGAATAGTCTTTCGTGTTTATCTTTTACAAAAAGTTGATATTCAGAAAGTGGCTTATCGTTATTTTGCATATAGCCAGAATACCACAAGCTGGCTGCATGAGACTCAACCTCCTTCTTCTCAAAATAAGTTCTAACATCCTCTACTGTGGTCCGCAGTAGCAAATATTTACCCGCCACTAAGCGGTTTTTTATTTGCCTGCGGAGGAGAGGGAAGCATCTGCATGCTTTCCGTGTGAGATTCGAAGAGCTTTTCGTTATGAATGAAGGACTCGTCCTGAATTCATCGAAAAGGTGTACTGATCCTGTAAGGTTTACATTCTTCGGGGAATAATATAAAACACGGAGCGCGTTGGCGCGAGTCGGGGTAGCATGCTTTTTTAGCAGAAAAAGACATGTGACCGAAACTCTCCCCTCCTCCGCCAAGAAAACTTAGTAGATACAGACCCGAGTGCCTATAGTTGAAGACCGACTCACTCTCCTTATCGCACACTTCCCAATATTTGATTTGTATGTTACTGTCCTACTTCAAAGGTGGTTGGGGGAATCTTTAGAAAAGGAGGTGATTAATATGCCAATCGGAGGAAGAATCTCCACTTCGCCCGTATCGGACGAAGAAATTCCGAAGTTCCGTCGATGGTTCTTTGTCGGGTGGGTGCTTGTGGTCGGGGTCTTGCCCTGGCTTCTGTGGTGGAATCCGGACGCAAGGCCCGAACTTCCGTTCCAGACGTTGTCGATTCAGACTTTGGTGATCCTGACCCTCGTGTCGTTCCCTATCGGCTGGATCTTCGGATACAAGCTCCTGTTTGCTCCGCTCTTTTGCGGAATGGTTCTCATCAATAAGCTGAAAATGTGACTTCGGTCAGAGCCCTGCGATTACATCAAAGGGCTCTTGTTTTATAAAAAATTGACCCGACCCACATACCTTATTTCAATCATCGAAATGATGCAGAAATACCCTTATGGTGTCTCACCGCTCTGGTGCCTGACCCACATGGCCCGCAACTGAGAATGGGTTTTAAAAACCTTTGTATTTTCTAACTTATCTTGATAAATAGGTTCTAAAAGGTGGTATGCAAATAGCCGTCTGGTACGACGTTGGAACTTATTTAAGAAACAAACCGTGCATATAAGTGCCTTGCCTTCGCGGTGTAAAAATCGGTCAATTCAGGAAAATTATCATTTAACCATTTTGAGGAAACACTATCCAATAGTTTTTTAGCTTGTATTTCCTCTTTTATAAACTTATCACCCTCCCAGAAAGTACCAACATCTATCTGAACAAGTTTTCCTGATACGGTATAGCCATAATTATGGTCCCAGTTAAAAGTATCCTCCGTGATGCCTTTTTCCCACATTCGGCCAATAAAATTCATTATCTCTTCGAGAATGTTTCGAATTTCGTCAACATTCCCACTTCCCTTCATTCTTTTCATTCTGTCTCGCACCAGCTCCACTTTTTCTTGCAAGATGAATTGTATTTCCGATGAAGCGTATTCTTTATTGTCTAGAATAATTTTTAGATCCAGTAAAGATTCATTGGATATGTGAATATATACAAGAGCTGTTTCGTCTTTAAGTTTATCGAATGCGAGTTGATAACTATTCAGGCTATTTTCGACCAAATCAATAGTTATATCATCAGGGTTTAATCCCCATGCTTTGAATTGATCTTTGCTCTGCTGTAGATTTTTAAAAGTCTTTAAAATATATGCACCGTCTCTACTTTTGTAAATAAAAGATTGCAAGCCTTCGGTGAGATAGATAAATGGCTGAGATAGGATTTCAGTTAATTTCTCGGGATTCATCCAGTAAACTATATCAAATTTTGACTCTTTATCATTTGCAGGTCGTCTGTGACTCGATCATATCTAATAAAAATAAGTTCTAACATCCTCCACGATGGCCCGCAAAATTAAAAAACACTGGCCAATGCTAGTGTTTTTTAATTTCGGAAGGGAAGTGAGATTCGAAAGGTGCAAGTATATTGCGAGTAGCAGCAAGCAATACTGAGCCGGGGTCGCGGAACTGTTTGAGTGGCGACGAAAACAGTATCGGTGACCGAATCTCACCTCCTCCGCAAGCGAGACTGGGTTTATAAACCCTTTGTATTTTCTAACTTATTTTGATGAATAGGTTCTAATACTTATTAATAATAGGAAATAAAAACTTAACTTGAATAAAAAACGAGCGCGCTCACCTTTCGGCTTGCGCGCTCTTGTTAGCATGTTCCTTAATGGAAAGAATCAAACTTCCATCATGGAAACGTGCCGAACTCACCCGTGGACTGATGGTGAGCCATTTCTCCCACAAGGAGCCTCTATTCGGTTGGAAAATCTTCCCCAGAATTCCCCTCCTGAAAGGAAAGACCCTCAAGAATGTCTGGTAATGAGCCTCTCGAGGTTCGTATAGAGCGTTGTGAAGTTCTATAAGGAATTTCCCCTCCTCATCGCTCTCACTTTCAAAACGGAGTTCATTGCCTCCGATTAATCTGGTTTTCATGATCACCCCCCCATGCGTTGGTTAAGAATTGATGAATCCCCCAGCTACCTTTGAAGTAGGACAGATAGAATGGAGGTATTAGCAACTAACTG
>CAZAZG010000046.1:0-4469 GCA_964489565.1 uncultured Candidatus Saccharibacteria bacterium
CCTCGGGAGACCTCGCAGTGTATTTTGGTTTTGCATCAGAGCTCGGTACGCTCAAGGAGAAAAATCCGAATCTCAATTTTGATGTAACCCAGTTTCCACAAGCTCAAGGAGATACCCGAATCACCTTTGGAAAAATGAAAGCGCTCGCAATTACAAAAAGCTCAAAAAACCCTGGAGCAGCATTCACCGTAATATCGGGACTTTCTACAGTTAATGCTATGAATCAGTTTTCAGCTATGCTGAGACTCCCACCAGTTCGTCGAGATCTCATTAGTAAAGGCACAACTGATCAATATCTCAGCGTATTTTATCGCAGTGCACTGTGGGCGCGAGGATTTCCAGACCCATCACGATTTGCTACTCGAGATATATTCCGTCAAATGGTAGAGGCTGTGACAGGAGGGAGGCTCGACTCAGCAGAGGCAGTAGATCAAGCAGATCAGAATTTATCCGCGTTACTTCGTTAGGTATGAATACCAGAGCAATTCTAATCACAACTTTGCTTACGCTACTGGCGCTCACTCCAGTCGTGTCGCTCGCCTATACCTCTCCTTCGGGTCTCATTTTTTGTAATACGGAACTCAATACTGATACCGGGCAGTTTAAGGATCCGTGCACGTTTAATAGCGCTGTCCAGCTGGTACAAGCAATTATAAATTTTATTATTAAAGCAGCTACCATTCTCGCTGCTGTTTCTTTTATCTACGCGGGCTTTCTCCTCATCACCGATGGAGGAAGCCTTGCGAACGTCAAAAAGGCAAAGAGTATTCTCTGGGCTACCGTAAAAGGCTTTGCGCTTATCCTCTGCGCATGGCTCATTGTGTACACCATCATCAATACCTTGGTAAAACCCGATGCCATGACAAGCCTTTTGAGCCCGTAGCACCGTGATATAATCATTGATACAATATATATATGAAGAAAAAATTCTCAACAGTGCTCATTGTCCTAACACTTTTGCTTGGTCTAGTGCCAATGGTATACGCCCAAACAGGAACAGGTGCCACACCTCGACCAACTGGTACTGGTTCTACACCACGTCCGACAGGAACAGGTGCTACACCTTCAAACCCTTCTTTTGTAGTAAAAATTCAAAACCCACTCAAGGGTAATACTTCAGATATATATAGTTTTATGAAGAGTATCATTAATAATATTTTGATTCCGATTGGAGGTGTCATCGCTGCGTTGTATATTATGTACGCCGGATTCTTGCTCGTGACTGCGCAAGGTAACGAAGGTCAAATTAAAAAAGGGCGTGATGCGTTTTTCTGGGCAGTGATTGGTACGGCAGTCCTCCTTGGTGCGTGGGTAATATTCGATGGAGTAAAAGCAACCATTGATCAAATCACGAGATAATATGAAACGAACCTTTCTTTTCCTTTCCCTATTTCTTCCACTTTTTGCATTTGGAGCAACTGATTTTCGAGGTTTCGTGCTCTCTATTGTCGATATCATCAACCTCCTTATCGAGTTACTCGCAGGCTTTGCACTCCTGGGGTTTTTCTGGGGAATAGCGCTCTATATTCAGTCAGCAGGTGACGAGAAGAAGCTCGCGCAAGGAAAGGATATTATGATTTGGGGAGTGGTGGGGCTCTTTGTTCTCGTGTCGATCTGGGGCATTCTCGCTTTTTTATACGGGAATTTAGGGTTCTCTGAGACATTTAAGGCCGGTGTGTACTTACCAAGTTAATGTAGATTCAATATGAAAAAGCTCGTCGTACTCAGTGTCGTACTTCTCATTCCAAGCGTAGTATTTGCCGCTCCATTTGCTGGAGTGAGAGCTATGGTAGTGGCAATTATCGATATTATCGGACAGCTTCGTGCTGTTGCGGTAGGGCTCGCATTACTTTTCTTCTTTTGGGGAATAGCGAAGTTCATCAGAGCAGCAGGGGATGAAGAAGAAATTAAAGCGGGAAAGCGCCTCATGATCTGGGGTGTCGTCGCACTCTTTGTTATGGTGTCTGTCGGTGGACTCATCATGTTTCTCCAGAATCAACTCGGAGTTCGAGGCGGTGGAATTCTCCAAGTTATTACACCAAATAGTCAGACCTCTCCTGGAGGCTCGGGTGGCGGTGCTACAGGTGGTGGCACAAGTGGAAGTGGAGGAAATTCAGGAGGAGGCAACACTCCACCAGGCCCTAGCGAAGGCATCAGCCCGTTTAGTGGGGGACCATGTGATGTGGAAGCAAGTGAGGGCTCTTGTCCATCTGGCCAGATAAATCAGCGCTCCGGATCACCCGACATTTCAGCAGGATGGGCACCTTGTGGACCTGATTCGATAGATGAAGACCCTTGCTAGTGCAAAATAACCAACAGATATATTATCCCCAACACGTTGTAGTGAGAGTTTTTTTGGGGTATTATAGATGGTGTAAAGAAAAGTTTTGGGAGACAATCTCCCAGATACAGTTTAGTAACCGTTAACAATAACTTGAAAAAAATGAAGAAAATTTTAGGCGCAGTCGCAGTACTTGGATTACCATTTGTAGCTTTCGCTCAAGGAAACACAGGAAACAATTTTAATTTTAACGTTTTTACGAGTTCAATCTCACAGATTGGAAACATTATTACCATGCTCCTTCCGATCACGGTAGCAGCTGCACTCCTCTTCTTTTTCTATGGTCTTGCGAAGTTTGTGCTCGCAGCGGGCGATGATGATGCAAGAGAGGAAGGCAAGAAGGTCATGATCTGGGGTGTCGTCGCACTCTTTGTTATGGTGTCTGTCTGGGGTCTCGTTGAGTTCCTCGGTTCTATTCTAAACATACGACAGGGTCAAAGTATCAACAACGTGCCAGGAGTGGGTGGAATCAGATAAGAAATCTCTTTTGCTATGCCATCTGTCGTTAGTCTACTCAATAAAATTAATGCGGTTATTTTAAACCCATTAATTTTTTTGATGTTTTCTGTGGCGCTCCTCTATTTAGTATTTGGAATCACTAAATTCGTAGTGAAAGCAGGAGATGACAAAGCACGCTCTGAAGGGAAGAATGCAATCATGTGGGGTATCGCGGGCATGCTTATTATGGTCTCAGTGTTTGGCATTATACGGTTCGTATTGACTAATATTGGGGGAGATACCAATACCTATATTTTGAGAGGTAACTAAACTCTGAAAAAACACCCAGCTTGTTTAGAAAAACAAGCTGGGTGTTTTTTGTATAAAAAAATGGGCGAAGGAGATTGGTATCTCCTTCGCCCATGCGAGCTTTGCTCGACTTACTCCTGCCTTATACAAATGAACTGCACGAGTGTTTCACTTACACTCGTCGACCCGAAGCGAAAACGCTTCGCTTCGGGAACTGGTGTTGTCTTCCCCTTCTCCATTTTTATTACTTCGCCATTGTCATTGTTAATTTGAACAGCAATGTCTTCATGGTCTATGCCCATGAAGCTAATTCCACAGGATGGCCCTGGTGCAATCCATCCACTCCAGGTCATTTCTCCTGAAGATGTAGCGGGAGCCAGGAACGTCGTGTCGACGTTCCCGAGCTTAGATCCAGCTTGCACTGTTGAATTGACCAAGCGACCTTCCCAGACCGAACGCGATGCGTTCCAGTCTGTGTAGCCATCACGACCTGCCTTTCTGTCCACCTCATAGAGGTGGCGGGCAAACTCCATGTTTCCGCGGAGCGTGCACAGGTTGTTTCCTAAACGGTCCGCTTCCATGATGTGGATGCTATTGATCTGCATCACACCGATATCGCGAGTTCCATTGGAATTGCCACTCTGAAGTACGCCATCGCAGTTCTGTTCCGTAGAGTCGGAGAACTGCGTGAATTTGCTTTCCGCCGCGGCGATATCGGCGAATGTCGGAATGTCCGAGAAGTACTCCATAACGGAGTCCCGCTCGGGCCCTCGAAACTGGTCCAAGTCCCGCGCATTCCCGGAAAACTTCCGAGAATTTGGCGGGGTCGTGTCAGCGCTCTTTCCGTCACCCGCTTCACACATTGCGGTCTTCCCATTCACTTCGTGGGTTAACGCACCCGCAAAGCAGAATGTTGCGCTAGCGTAGCCCGCACCTCCAATAAGGAGGCCAACAGCTATTCCGCCGACAAGAAGCCACCGTGCAACTTTTGCCATCGTGTCCTTCCTGCCTGCGATGGTGGCCGTGAAGATAATTGCAATGGTCATCGGCCAGAAGCTGGACGAGTTCCACCACATTTTATACATCCTTGGCGCAAGCGCATACCACAACCAGTTGACCAAAACTGTGCCACCGACCGCAATCGCAATCAGTGACCAATTTTTGGTCAGCCAGTCCTTGGCCTTTGTTGTCAGCGCACCGCTTTTCTGCGGTGAGAGTTTTGGATCAGCGTCTCCCTCTTCTTTTTTGGAGCTGTGGCGCCTCCACAAACCAATTGCGAGAATGAGCGCAGACACTGCTAGGAGTGGATAAATCCAGCCTTTCACGATATCTCCTTTTAAGGGTTACCAGCCTGTAAAATAACATTTCTATATAATTATAT
>CAZAZG010000047.1:0-4235 GCA_964489565.1 uncultured Candidatus Saccharibacteria bacterium
TGAATGTTCTCATATATCTTCATTATATGAGTTGCATTTCAAATGAGAATTTTCATTTCTTAAACTTTCCACCTGACTGGAGACGCGCAATGCGCACGCACAAAAGGCTGACAGATACCCTATTTATAACGGGTATAATCAGCTCTATTTGGTGGTGTGGTGCGCAGATTATGAGAGCGCTCACCACTACGCAGGGGATTTCCCTTGCGCAGTACATATCCTTTTGTATCAGCTTCATCTTTGCGTTTAGCCTGGCTTTCGGCTCATACAAACTAAAGCCTGACGTAGCTATGAAGCAGGTAGCCACGATGCTTGCATCGTGGAGCCTCTGTGGGTCAGTTCTTGTGCTGGTGGTGATCTTTCGCGAAGATTATATTTGGTCCAGTTTTGATAGGGCCATCTGCGTAACGAGCGGATCGCTCATCGGTGCAGTTTACCTTTGGTCAGTTTTGACAAAGAAGACCGCGGGCGATCCTGCAGTGCGTGCGCTCGTTGCGCTCGCACTGAAGTCAGCTCCCCAGTTTCTCCTTGTGCCGATTATCATTGCACAAGGCGGTAGTGGGTACACAGTGTCCGCCATCCTACTTGGACACATCTCCATTCTATCCAGATTCATACCGATAGTAAGCTCCTGGAGAAGTGGAAGTAAGGATCGCAATAAAAAATGGCTGATCATTGAGGGAGTTTTCAACTTCCTCTCGTGGTCAGCAGTCACCATTGTTTGGATTACGCACTAAGTGCGCAGTCCATGCAAAAGGCCCGCAACTTCGTTGCGGGCCTTTTCACAAGAAAAATTTACGAAACAATCTTCTTTTCCTCTATTTCTGTCACGAGTTTATCCACAAGATCCTCTGCAGTGAGCGTACCGAGCTTCCCTGCCTGGAGGCTTTCGAGCGTCACCTTCCCTGCTTCGATTTCTTGGTCACCAATAACGACGAAGTAAGGAATCCTCATGTTTTTTGCATCACGCACCTTTCCGCCAAGGTTTCCATTTTCATCATCGAGCTCTGCGCGTATTCCCTTTTCCCGGAGCTTTTCAAAAACGCCCTTTGCATAATCAGTATGATTTTCTCGGACCGGAATGACTTTCACTTGCACCGGCGCGAGCCATAGTGGAAAATTGCCAGCATAGTGCTCAATCAAGATACCCATGAACCGCTCAGGTGACCCCACAATCGCACGGTGAATCATGACAGGAGTTTTATTTTTTCCATCACTATCAGCATAGGTTAGCTCAAATCTTTGAGGCATAATGAAATCAAGCTGAATTGTAGATATCTGCCACTCTCTTCCAAGTGAGTCTTTGGTAATCACGTCCATCTTCGGACCATAAATAGCCGCTTCACCGATAGCACGAACGTAGTCAATTTTGTTATCAATAAGAATATCTTCCAAGATTTTTTGAGATTTATTCCACACGTCCGCACTTCCCAAATATTTTTCTGGAGTTTCAGGGTCCCAAAGTGAAAGCCTAACTTTATAATCCATACCGTATGTGGTGAGCGCGACTTTCACCACAGCAAGGATATTTTCAAACTCACTTTTTATTTGATCTTCTCGGCAAAAAGAGTGCCCATCGTCTTGGCTAAAACAGCGAAGACGTGTCAGTCCAGAAAGCT
This sequence comes from uncultured Candidatus Saccharibacteria bacterium, assembly GCA_964489565.1. Classification (GTDB taxonomy): domain Bacteria; phylum Patescibacteriota; class Minisyncoccia; order Phycocordibacterales; family Zambryskibacteraceae; genus CAYLHJ01. The sequence continues at coordinate 1,620 of CAZAZG010000047.1, forward strand.
CTCCAGGCCTTTCATCACGATAGAGATTGGCAAAATCCGCGTAACGAATTGGTAAGTCTCGATAGCTTCGTGGTCGTGAAGCGTAAATCTGTGTATGTTGAGGACAGTTCATTGGCTTAAGGAAAAAATCTTCCTCACTGTACTGCGAACGAACAGTCAGCATGTCTTCTTTGTACTTGTCGTAATGTCCAGAGATTTTAAACAGCTCTGCTTTATTAAAATTGGGAGTATGCACTTCTCCAAATCCCATTCCCTGGTTTAGCTCACGAGAGAAATTTGTTATGGCACTGCGGATGATGCTTCCTTTTGGAGTAAACATCGGCATACCAGCACCTACGAGATCTGAGAACACAAAAAGGTCTAGCTCTTTTCCAAGCTTTCGATGATCCCGCTTTTTTGCTTCTTCCTGCTGGATAATGTACGCGTCTAAATCTTCTTTAGTATTAAAAGCATATCCATAGATACGGGTCAGCATTTTGTTCTTTTCATTTCCGCGCCAATACGCACCAGAAATATGAGAGAGCTTCCACGAGTCGGCTTTCACTTCTTTCATATTCTCCACATGTCCGCCACGGCAGAGGTCGACAAAGTTTCCTGAAGTATACAGGGTGATTGGCTCGCCCCGATCTTGCACTTCATCTATCAATTCCGCTTTATATAGATTCCCCCCAAACACTTTTTTTGCATCACCAGCACTCACCTCTTCTTTTGAAAATGTAGACCATGTCGGCAAAAGCTTGCGCATGGTTTTTTGTATCGATTTTAGATCTTCTTCGTTTGGCTTCGCGTCGCCAAAATCAATGTCATAGTAAAAGCCATTGTCTACCGCAGGGCCTATGGCGAGATGTGCGTTTTCTCCGTAGATTTCTTTTACTGCTGCTCCAAGTAAGTGCGCGAGTGAATGTCGTTTTGCTTCTAGATTGCTCATATGCATACATTATACAGAAAATAGCGAGGGCAACAATTATCGTAAAGTTACTTCACATTGAGTGCGATATACCCGAGAATTACGGCGTACACGATATGTTCATCGATAAAGGGATTATTTTCTGGCCAGAGGAGCGAGAGGTACATGAGCATCATCATCAGGACTCCGGATAGTGCCCCAAGTTTCAAAAACCTTTTCGTCAGGAGCGATACCCCGATACCGAGGAGTCCGAGCATAAAGAGCCAGTCAACAAATGCAATACCTGCGAGCGAGCTAAAGAGCCCTGCAAAAGGACCTTTAACTGCATAGGTAAGAAATCCCGTAGTCGGAGATCCACCATGTATCCAGCCACTGCCCATTTTGGTCGCAAATCCAAGACCGATCATTTTATCTATAAATGCCCATAGGAATATAAGGCCGAGGAGCACCCGCAGAGCACTGATAGAAAATATTTTTGTGATTATGTCTTTCATGGTAAAAGTATAACACTTAGACTATGTAGTGAGTGAGTGGCACGTGAGCGCTATCCACTTACACACGATTGGATGACTTGCTTTCGTAGTTCGACTCTTCGTATTTGATAATCAGGAATCGTTTGTGCTACAAGAATCCAGAATCTTGATCCATGGTTGAACTCCTTGAGATGGCACAGCTCATGTACCACAATGTAGTCGACGAGGTGGATCGGCAGCAGTGCGAGCTTGTAGCTGAAGTTGAGGTTGCCCTTACTTGAGCACGAACCCCACCGTGTCTTCTGGTTACGGATTGCGATACGCCCGAAAGGTAGCTGATAATGCGTATTCCAAAAAGAAACCCGCTCTAAAACGAGTGCCCGCGCCTGCTCCTTGTACTTTACATACTGTGCACCACTCCTCGGGCTCTTTCTTTTTCGCATCATGCGCCTCCTTTTTACAATCCGGAAACGAGTTCCAGATAATAGGGTATGCATGATGGAAACAAGTTCATTGCTCATAATCAAAATCCTTCTTTTGCTTCGCATTCCATTTCGTAAGAGCGTTTGATGTAGATTTTATTCCCCCATATCCCCCACCGCGCTTTTTATACAGCACGACAGCCTTTTGCATTGCACGAGCAGAAAATTTACCCATTTTTTCCACTGCCTCTTTTTTGCACGCCTCCCACAATTCCGGATTTGTTCTGATGACTTTCGCTGGTGTAGGCATTGATATAATAGTATATGTCAGGAAGCACTCAATCTCCTAAACCCCCTTGAGATATTCACGTATTCTCTCACAGTTTTGATTTTTCTCATTGCCATTCCAATATACTTCAATATACATACACTCAATTCTATCGTCGTGATACGCATAGATGAGCTGTAACACTCTGGACCCGAACGCAAGGCCGGAGGCAGATGTGCCAAAACAGGGTCGAAACTTTTTACCAAAAAAAGATTTTTGACAGCAAAGGGGATGGGTTTCATCTTCTTAGACCCTGAATGGTTAGTACCCTCCATGAAAGGTGTGCCGATTCTATAGGAAGAGCTAGAGGGTGAGCACAAACCCCGCGGCTCTGCCGCGGGGTTTGTGCTCATCTTTTCGCTCTCCTCCAAATTTACTCTTAGCTATTTCTCTATGGTCAGTGGATTCGTTTTTAGCATCTCCGCGAAATGCACCAGGTTACGAGCCAGGTTTCCTGCCATGTGCATGGTAGCCTTATTCTTCAGA
>CAZAZG010000048.1:0-4108 GCA_964489565.1 uncultured Candidatus Saccharibacteria bacterium
GGGGGGGGTACGTGCGGTGCAGAAAAAGGGCGCGCTTGAATGGCTCTGGCTTGAGCAACCAGATATTTTTTGCCTCCAAGAAACCAAGGCTCTCCCTGAGCAACTAACAAAAGACCTTACAGAGCCGAAGGGATACTTTGCTTACTTTAACTACCCAACACTCAAGAAGGGCTACAGCGGAGTGGCACTCTTTTCAAAAATTGAACCAATGAATGTGTTTTATGGAATGAAGGATGGAGAACGAGATGTTGAAGGGCGCATCGTGGGGGCAGAATATCAGGATTTTTTCCTGATTAACATCTATTTCCCCAATGGTGGCGGAGGTCCAGAGCGTCTCGCCTACAAGCTCGCCTTCTATGATGAATTCCTCCTTTTTATAGAAAATCTCAAAAAGCAAAAGCCCGTTATTTTCTGTGGTGACGTGAATACTGCCCATGAAGAGATTGATCTCGCGCGCCCCGATGCAAACAAAGAAAATACAGGATTTCTACCCGAAGAGCGTGCGTGGATTGATGCGGTAATAGTAAACGGATATGCGGATACCTTCCGCCAGCTAAACCCTAATGCCGTCAGTGCTTACAGCTACTGGGATATGAAAACCTTTGCAAGACAACGTAATGTTGGGTGGAGAATCGATTACTTTTTTGTTTCTCTCAATCTTCTTTCAAAGATAAAAAAAGCATATATAAGAAATGAAATTTTAGGTTCAGATCACTGCCCCATTGTGATAGAAATGTCCTAAAGAAAAAGTTGTCCACAGGAATGTCTTTTTTGTCTTTAATAAGTGCTATACTCTTTTCAGAACGCACCGGTGGAAGTATTGTAAAAGACAAAACATCAGCTGGGTTAGCAATAGTTCTTTATGAGCCTGCAGCTCGGAAGACAGCTTTGGTTTCAAGCCAAGCGAGAATACATATATATCGACAATCTCTTTCATTTTTTCGGATATATACTTCTCTTGGTCCTTGTTACTGACCTGATCCTCCAACACATTTTAGGAAAACCCTAGCGACCGCAACCGCTAGTGGTTTTTTGTTTGTGTCGACAAAAAAACGAGATCAAGTCTTCTTCTTTCATTTCCCATTCCTTATTTTACTTGGTGACGCTTACGTATTTTATCTACAATTTTCTGATCCTCCTTTTCTTTTGTTTCTTTCCCCTTATCACTCAGCTCCCTCAGCTCATTTTCTTCCAGAGTTGCAAGTTCCACGGCTCTAATACTCAGTATTTCTTTTATATTCAGCTCGGGTTTTTCGAGCACTTCGTCGAGGAGTGCGTGCAAAATAAAGCCTATTTTGGGGTTCGGTGCCATCCCTGTAGCGTCCATGATTCCCTTTCCATCTATTGCAAGCATCCCCACTGATACGGGGTCACGCATCACTTCTTCAATCATTGCTTTATATTTACGGAGTCTATAGGGATTCTCCTTTGGCCTTCCTGTCCCCACTCGGTCACACACACGAAGGTTCATGAGATCCCACACAAGATCTTTCCCCACATTTGCCACCATTCTACGTGCTGCTGACGGAGTGATCAGCTCAGTGTCTGAGAAAAACATATGCCATCGCACAAGGAGCGATACCGTTTCTATGATACCGTTTGAAAATTTAAGATTTTTGAGAATCGCTCTCGTCATTCGCTCCCCCACTACCTCGTGTCCGTAAAATGTCCATTCATTTTTCTCCGGTGACCAGCGCCGTGTAGCAGGCTTTGCAATGTCATGGAAAAGCGCTGAGAGACGAATGTGCTCGGGCCAATCTTTAACCGCCGCCGCCTGCAGTGATGTTAGGAGGTGTACCCACACGTCAAATGCATGCGCTTTGGTCTGCTCGACGCCTATCGCTTGTTCAAGCTCAGGAACAATGAACTTCAACATACCAAGCTGATGAGCCATAATAATTCCATCCATAGGATTTTTTGACATTACAATTCTCACGAACTCATCGCGGATTCTTTCTTTCGCAATGTTTTGGAGCAGTGGTGCTGACTTCACGATTGCATCTATTGTCTCGTTGTTAATCGTGAAACCAAGCTCAGCGTAGAGACGTACCGCGCGCATAATGCGAAGCCCGTCTTCCTCAAACCGCTCTATGGGTGACCCCACAGTTCGTATAAGCTTCTTAGAGGCATCCTCAACCCCATTATAGTGATCTACTACCACTTTTGTTTCCGCGTCATACGCAACGGCGTTTATCGTGAAGTCACGTCTCTTAAGGTCGTCTTTAAGTGTCGCATCAAAGGACACACTGTCAGGCCTTCGATTGTCGGTGTACTTCCCTTCTGTCCTATACGGAGTTACTTCGACAATCTTTAAACTTTCTTCTTCACATTTTTCATTCACGACTCCTACAGTGCCGTAATCATTCTCATAAAAGGTTTTTTCAAAAAGTGCGACGATTTCTTCGGGCTTGGCATTTGTCGTGACATCCCAATCTTTCGGAATCCTCTCGAGAAAGAGATCTCGAACACACCCACCAACAAGATACGCCTCAAAACCTGCGTTTTTGAGCGTTTCTGTTATTCGTGAAACTTCTTTTGGGATAGTAAATGAGTGTTTCATCAGGGGTATTTTAGCAAATAACCTGAGAAAAAGCATGGTTTGTAAAGGATATACTCACAAAATACCTTGGCAAATCAGCACAATCCAGTATGATGCTTGTACATGCGCCCGTAGCTCAACGGATAGAGTACTTGTCTTCGGAACAAGTGATGTGGGTTCGATTCCTGCCGGGCGCACCATATAAAAACAGCCTTAGTGGCTGTTTTTATATGGTGCGCGGAGAAAAATGCTTTAGCACTTTTCGTTCAGGAATCGAATAGGTTGAGTATATCGCAGGGAACGAAGTGAGTATGATAAGAAACATGCACCGTCCATGTAATGGAAGATCCCCGTCCATCTGATCCATTGATTGCATCGGTCGTAAAGCGACCAATCCCCTACCACAATTCAATCCGTAGTTTCCTGTGTAACTACCCTCCCCCATTTGCCAAACTCCCAATTTGCGATAGAATTCAACCTGTGCGAAATGCGGGTATAGTTTAGTGGTAGAATGACACACTTCCAATGTGTAGGCGGGAGTTCGATTCCTCCTACCCGCACCAAAATACAAAAAACCGCCATATATATGGCGGTTTTTTGTATTTTGGTGCGGGTATGGTGAACAAATGATTTTGCTCACGTGAGGAATTGAAAAGCTTTTTGAGTCAAAACTGAGTATACAAAAATTTCAATCATAAGGTGTACTGATTCTGTATGAGTAGTTTTATCCCAGGCCAGACTATCTTTGATTTTCCCCGTCCTTAATCCCCAATAGACATTCTAGAGACTTATATGAAATAGCTTGATAAATATAGATTATTTGAACACAAAAATCAAAAAAATCGAGAAGTTGGGGATAACTATGGGGACACTGTTAATTAAAAGACAGGCATAAAAGCCTATTGTCGGGACATTTGTACTAAATCATGGCTATAAACATAAACATTCTAAAATCACACAAAACGTTTCACGTGAAAACATCTTATATTGTGTTATTTATGAAACAATAGGATAAATAGAGTATGAAAACTGATAAGCGCCAATTCGGTGACTTCGGTGAAGGGATTGCTTGTCAGTTCCTCATGAAACAAGGCTTTTCAATTGTTGAAAGAAACTATTTGAAACCCTGGGGTGAGATCGACATAATTGCAAAAAAGAGATGTGTATACCACTTCGTGGAGGTGAAGTCGGTCGCACGAGAAACTCTAGATAGTGTTATTCATGAAACAGAAGGGTATAGGCCCGAGGATAATATCCATCAAGCAAAACTTAAGAGAATTTCGAGAGCCGTACAGACATATTGCCTTGAAAGAAATATATCGAATGAATGGAAATTTGACGTTGCTGTCGTATATATTGAGAAAAGTCTGAAGAAGGTCCGGGTGCAAATGCTGTTTGATATTGTCCTTTAGATATATGTGCGTTTTTACGTGCCTGTGGTAGTATGGCTAGACGTCAAACGGGGCGTAGTATATCGGTAGTATATATGTTTTGGGAACATAAGGGCCGGGTTCGATTCCCGGCGCCCCGACACGAATGAGCGCTAGCGATATGAGTGCGGGTCGAGTG
>CAZAZG010000049.1:0-3930 GCA_964489565.1 uncultured Candidatus Saccharibacteria bacterium
ATTTTCCACACTGCAAAAGTGATCCCAGTGCCGGACGATCATAATATTTTTAATAGTGAAGGCATCTCCGTAGGATCGGTCGCTGTGGCGGGAGGCAATCCAATTTTTCCCTGCAAAACCTATGATGCGTTTGACCACGACCCTATGAAAGTCACTTGAAATACTTTTCCCAAACTGTCTCGACAGGGGGAAGGGGCGTGCATGCAAGTACTCATGGCGCCATCCGGAAACTATTATCATAAGAAATATAAAGAAGCGCTCGAGAAAATCGAAAAGGGAACTCCGGTTAAGGAAGCCATCGATATTGCATTTACGATCACGGACGACCTCGTACATACATTTAAAGACCTATTCAAGTCATCTAAGAAAAAGAATGATCCCTCAAAGCCTGAGGAGCCAAAAGTAATTGACCAGCAAGCTTTAGAGCGCATTCGCACAAAGATGAGCAAGTCGATTGTACATGTCACCGTGCGACTCGCGGCATCCGCCGCCGACACTGCCCGTGCAGAGAGTATTCTCTCAGACCTCGAGTCAGGCTTTAATCAGTTTGAAAGCACGCAGGGGAACTCCCTGAAGTTTAAACGAAAAAAAGGATCAGATGCCACAGAATTTTTCCGCAATTTTACTTTCCGTGCGTTTAATCGCTCGGAAGCCATACCCCTCAACCTCTCTGAGCTCACTTCGCTCATCCACTTCCAAATGGCAGATCTTCATGGGGTGTCTCAGCTGAAGACTATTAAAGCGGGTATCGCACCTGCACCGCTTGACCTGCCTCAGGAAGGGACGCTCCTTGGAATCAACAAATTCCGCAACATCGAAACAAAGGCATATCTTACCGATGAAGATAGGCTTCGCCATATCTACACAATCGGTCAGACAGGAACTGGAAAGACGACACTCCTCAAGAATATGATAATTCAGGACATCGAGCGGGGGAACGGTGTATGCATGATCGACCCGCACGGGTCGGATATTCTCGATGTCTTGGCGCATATTCCAAAAGAGCGAATGAATGATGTTATTTATTTTGACCCATCCTACACCGCACGCCCAATGGGGCTCAATATGCTCGAGTATGACCGCACCAAGCCTGAGCAAAAGACATTTGTCGTAAACGAGCTCTTTAGTATTTTCCAAAAACTGTACGGTGGGGTGCCCGAGTCTATGGGGCCGATGTTCGAGCAGTATTTTCGTAACGCGACAATGCTCGTCATTGAAGATCCAGACACAGGGTCAACTCTTCTTGATGTGTCGCGCGTTATGGTAAACAAAGAGTTTCGTCAGATGAAGCTTTCGCACTGCAAGAACCCTGTGGTAGTGCAGTTCTGGACTGAGATTGCGGAAAAAGCAGGAGGTGAGGGAGCGCTTGCCAACATTGTGCCTTACATTACGAGTAAGTTCGACGTTTTTCTCGCAAATGACATTATGCGCCCGATCATTGCGCAAGAAAAGTCCGCATTCAACTTCCGCGAGATTATGGATGGAAAGAAAATACTTCTTGTGAATCTTTCCAAGGGTAGACTTGGAGACATTAATGCAAACCTCATTGGCCTTATCCTTGTAGGCAAGATCCTGATGGCGGCACTTTCTCGAGTGGATAGTGTAGGACAAAAGCTAGCACCGTTTTATCTTTATATCGATGAGTTTCAAAATATTACGACGAGCTCTATTTCTACTATTCTCTCCGAGGCGCGAAAATACAAACTCTCGCTCTTTATGGCGCACCAATTCATCGCTCAGCTTTCGGAAGATATTAAAAATTCGGTATTTGGAAACGTGGGAAATATGATCGTCTATCGTGTTGGCTCAGATGATGCTGAATATCTCGCAAAGCAGTTTGAGCCGATCTTTACTGCTACGCAAATTATGAACATTGATAATTATAATGCATATGTAAAGTTGCTGGTTCGTGGCAAGCCGTCAAAACCCTTTAATATTGAAGCGATGACGCCCCCACCGCCGAGCGGAATTGATATCAATGCGCTTCAGGAACTTTCGTATTTAAAATTTGGTAGAAATCGCGATGAGGTAGAGGGGGAGGTAATGAAGAAGTATGTGAAATCGGTGCCACCAGCTGAGGAAAGAAGCGCTTAAGAAAGGAAAAAAAGTATTAAGTTTTAAGTCGTTACTTTTGAGCGGATAAAAGCGCGCTCGCCTGCGGCGAGCGCGCTTTTATTGCAGTGTTTTTACTTAAAACCAAAAAAAAAGGTCTTAATAAGACTTAAAAAAAAGAAAGCGGGCGGACCAATGAAATTGGTCCGCCCGCAAGTGCGAGGGTGACGAGCTAGTCGTCGTCTGGTTCGGGTGGAAGAAGTGCATGCTGGTAGTCCCGGTGTGACATCAGCTGTTCGATTAGCACTTGAGAGACCCTTTCTCTCGAGGGCCCATCAACTGATGGGGTGACGGGTCGAATCGACCCATTCCTCTTGTTTCGCCGAGCGGCAAATCTCTTCCCTGCGAGGCTCTTTACGAGAACTCGCAATCCAGGCTCAAATGGAGCCACTTCACCGGGTACGAAAAGCTTGAATGCTTCACGCACCGTAGCTCCTGTGGAACTTCGAAATTCGTCGATGTTGCGTACAAGCACATCGACGATGTCCGTAACGTCGTACGTATAGTCGTAGCCCATGTGCGTGACCTCACAGCGAGAAGGGGAAACCCTAGACTCAAAGAGCGGTACACAACATTTATCCGAAGTCAAGTATATCATGTTTTAAAAGTAAAGTCAAATACCTGGGGATAACATACCGGAAATTGAGAAAAATGAAAAACTTGCCAACCTCGCAGGTCGACAAGTTTTATCCATAATCAAAAAATAAAAAAAGAATTAGCTAAATGACTCGTCGATCACTTTTTTTACCAAATCACCATCAGCTTTGCCTTTGAGATCTTTCATGAGCGTGCCCATGAGCTTACCTGCCATGGTTTTGTCTGTTACACCGAGCTCCGTTTTCTTTGCTTCAACCGCAGACCGTATTTCATCCTCACTCATTTGCTCTGGGAGGTAGGCAGAGAGAACTGCAAGCTCTGCTATCTCAGACTCCGCAAGGTCAGCACGCCCACCTTTCTGGAATTGGTCAATCGAATCTTTGCGCTGTTTTACTGCGCGGAAAATAACCTCGAGCGCATCGACATCTTCAAGTATTTCTTGAGGCTTACGCTTTTTTGCCACAAGCTCATTGGTAAAGGCTGATAGGAGACCGCGAATGGTCGAAAGACGCACTGCATCCTTCGCCTTCATAGCCTCGATGATTTCTGCTTTGATTTGTTCGTGTATCATACTGACCAGTATAATACATTTCACGAAACGCTAACACTCTCGCTGGTTCTTGGTATAATGGTTTCACTAACTTTTCACATGAGTCAAAACTTCATTTTTCTTTGCATCGGCATCGTTATTCTCGTGGTAAACATGGTTGTTTTGTGGCGGTTGTTCGTTATGCAAAAGGGAAGTGGTGAGAGTGCTGTTTCAAGTGATGGGCTCCTCCTTATTCAAAATCAAGTAAACTCGCTCACGAGGACTCTTGACTCAAAGCTGACCGAAAACTCCGATCGCATGCATAAGTCAATGCAGTACCAAACGAGTGAGTCAAACAAAATCATTCGCGAGATTGTCGAAGAGCTGACCAAGGTTGGCGAAGGCCAAAAGCAGGTCATGAGCTTTACTGAGCAGCTCAAATCTCTCCAAGATATTTTGAAAAATCCGAAACAGCGCGGGATTCTTGGTGAGTATTATCTCGAGACGCTCCTTAAAAATGTGCTCCCACCGGACAGCTTCCAGATGCAGTACCCGTTTCCTGACGGTACGATTGTAGACGCGGTAGTATTTGTAAAAGATAAGATTATTCCGATTGACTCGAAGTTTTCACTTGAGAATTACAATCGTATTTCTGAGACGAATGATGTAACAGAAAAAGCACGTCTCGAAAA
>CAZAZG010000050.1:0-3755 GCA_964489565.1 uncultured Candidatus Saccharibacteria bacterium
GGCTTATCGGTACAATGAATGACGTTTCGTACAGCCCGCCCTCCAACGTTTGCTGTTGAATATGAATCAATCGTAAAATCTCCTCGAATAGTTCCCACGTCTGAGGTAAGCGGCTCTGTGCCTCCCACGAGCTTCTTTACCACTCCTACCGAGTGATTTCCTTCAATAACCATAGCAACCACAGGTCCTAAGGTAATATAATTGAGCAGAGCCTCTACAATATCGCGTCCGTACTCGACCGCTGACTTTTCTGGCTTTCCTCCTCCTTTTTCGATGTTTTCAATAGTTCGAGCTCCCACCTTTTCACACCACTCATCGTCCTTTCCGTAATGCTTTGTTGCACGGGCCCGGTCTGGCACAAACATCTTGAGTCCGACAATCTTGAGTCCAGTGCGCTCTATTCTGCCAATTATTTCACCGACAAGTGATCTCTGGATTGCATCATGCTTTAGTATGACGAATGTTCTTTCTTTCTGTGGTTGCATGGCTTGGTACTATTATGGATTAATTTCACTACTGTCTTTTTTTGGCCTTCTGACAATCTTTTTTCCGGTCATTCTTTCAAGTGACCCAGTAATTCTGCGTGCAGTTCTCTTTTTTGGATTTAATCTCAGGGCCGCTTCATCTCTTTGCACTTCGCCGTCATTTTTTGTCATAATGGCTTCTCGGCGAAAACCTTGTGAATCCACCCTAGCTTCAGCATCGTGAAGAAATGAAGTATTTACCCTTTCCACAAGCACTGCGGCCTCTTCACGAAGAGACTTAAGCCTCAGGGCGAGTGCTAAGCTAATATTACCATTTGATGCACCGATAGCGCTCTTATCAAGACCCGCGTTCTTCAATACCTCGAGTTGCTCTCTTCCCTTTTTCGTAAAACGCATGAGAAATGGAGCATACTGGAACAGTTTCGAGTTAATCACTTCCCTTGCTTCTTTGAGAGAATTTCTCTTATCAAGAGTTGCGTATATTTCGTTTTTTATTTCGGAGTTGACTTGAATTTTTTCTCTTTCTGCACTCCGAAGCTTTTGTTCAAGAGCATCAATGAGGACATCTTGGCTTACTGGATATTTATTTGGTGAAACTTCTAATTCCTGTATTTCTTTGCGGAGTCCCGCTATTTGACTATCTGCTTGATGTTTTTTATCAAGCAACGTCACTCGCTCTTTTGGCGCCCACGGTGATTTTGGGTTTGATGTTTCTAAAAGAACTTCTGGAGCTGACTCTGCCTTTGGTGCTACTTTTATACCAAGCACCATTTTTCGCATTCCCTCTTGTGGAAATAGTGCAATGGACTGACTCTCTCTTTCTTCCGGCGAAAGAGAATGCATTTCTTGGAGAAAATGCTCAACAGCTCCTCTATCAGTCTGGGGCTTTGCTTGAGAGTCTTTTCCTGGAAGCGCTCCCCACGAATCAAAGAAATTGAGCACATCAGCACATGTTGCAATACTTTTTATATCAACAAACATCTTTCTCGCATTTGCTTTTTGTTCTGTTGGGTTATTCCCCCAAAGGTTTGTTTCAAACTTTCTTCCTGCATGTACAATCTGCTCATTTTGGGGGAGCATTCTTCCTTGCAACTGTGCCTCTTTTTCTGCAGAGCGAAGTCGTGGCTCTAGCTCATTGTAGAGTGTCTCATTTTTTGTTCTTTCAGCATCTTTGAGTTGCGCAGTGAGATGAACTACGCTTTGCAGTACTTCAGGAAGTGTCGACCTTAATTCTTTTACTTTATTTTCTAATTTAGAAAAGCGGTCAAAGACTATTCCTCTATTGATTTCGTATTCAGTATGTTCTTGTCGCTCCTTTTTATCTTGCGCTATGTTTTCTTGGATTGCATCACGCTCTGTGTTTTCCCGAAGAGCAGTTCTCTCTCCATCATATCGATGTGCAGATACTTCAGCTTCAGAATGCTTGAATTCCTTAATTTTCTGTACTGTAGTTTTCTCCTGACGCAATCTATGAATTACTTCTGGCAAATGGACAATGTCATCTGCTACATCTATATCATCATTATCAGTTGCCTCTGCATCAATAGTTGCCAGATCGCGCGCTTCTGGATCGTATTCTTCATAAGGTTGTTGAGATTCAAAGGTTGATCGTCGTGCCATGGAAAAATGTATATTAATTAATTCTCTATAGTATAGCAAAGAGTGGCCCTATCTCGTCAAAACAACTGGGGAACCCTCGGTGATGAGGATGGTGTGCTCAGAATGTGCCGCCTTCTTTCCATCTTTTGTTTTAAATGTATACCCATCCTTGAGTAGCACAATGTCTCCTTTGCCGAGCACAAGCATAGGCTCAATCGCTATGACCATGCCCGGCTTCAATTTTGGCCCTTGACCAGGAACGCCTGAGTTTGGTACAAAAGGATCTTCGTGCACTTCGTATCCTACTCCGTGCCCCGCAAGGCCGAGTGCGAGTGCGAGGCCGTACCGATTTGCCACTTGCTCAATCGAATAGCCAATGTCCCCGATTGTATTACCAAACGTTGCGGCAGAAATTCCTGCAGAAAGTGACTCCTCGGTCGCTGCAATAAGACGAGCATCTTCCGGCGATAGGGTACCCACTCCCACCGTAATCGCTGAGTCAGTGATCATACCGCGGTGTGTAAGTCCGAGATCGAGGGTCACAACATCTCCTTCCTCCAAAACTTTTGGCATTTCATTTGGAATACCATGCACGATTTCATCATTGACTGATACGCAAAGGGCGGCAGGATACGGACGTCGTACTCCTTCTGGTTTGTATCCGAGGAACGACGCACTGTCGCCACCTCCTTTAATCAGCTCCATTGCCTTTTCATTCAATGTAACCGTGCTCACGCCAGGTACGACGAGGGTCTTTAGTATTTGTAAAATTTCTGCATGCCTCTTTCCTCCTTCTTTCAGAAATTCTATATCTTGCGGTGTCTTAATCGATATCATATGTTATATTCCGAGACCTTTCACAATCTCTGCATGTACCTCAGGAATTGTTTGCTCGCCTGCAATGGTGAGTGTAGTAAAAAATGGATTACCTTCAAAGTAATTGACTGCAGGCACAACGTCTTTGTCGAACCAGTCAAGACGCTTCGTAATTTTATCCATATTTGCATCATCTGATCGCCCTCGAGCAAGAAGATGTTTCTCTGACCAAGCCCGTGACACATCGAGATTGATGACAAATGCTTTGTCGAATTTATAAAACTTGAGCGCCGTTTCAAGAACCATTGCTTCCGAGAGTGAGCGTGGTGTGCCGTCGAAGATTGCGTGCATGCCATCTTTGTAGTCTCGGATCATGACATGGGTCCACATGTAGCATGCAAGAAAGTCTGGCTGACGAATATCTGCATCATACATCTCCTTTGAGTGTGCATTTGTCGGCCCCGCACCAATAATAAACTCCCGGAACTCAACCCCTGTTTCGATGTGGAGGGTCTCCCCAATCTCCCTCCGCGCAAGCTCGGCACGAAGAAGGTCTACTTGCGTCCCCTTTCCGCATCCGGAGCGACCGATAAATACAAAAGCGATAGGTTTCATTGGGATGGTTTAAAGTCGTTAGTTTAAAGTTTTCAGTAAATACGGAAATACAGCTTTTAGCTTACGCTTACGGAAGGATTTTGCCAAGAGGCAAAATCCTTAATCGCTGAGATAAAATTTGGAGCATTGTATAATATACTTGACAGGTAAGGTTTTCTTATGCTATAATTCCATCAGCAGTTCCCCCCTCCAGTTACCCCTCAAGTAGGACAAACGAGACTTTCATAATACTGCGAAGCA
>CAZAZG010000051.1:0-3667 GCA_964489565.1 uncultured Candidatus Saccharibacteria bacterium
GGTACTTGACACCACAGCGAAAAAACTCACTACTGACATAAAAGTTACTCAAAACACGATTGGCACTACCGAACTCGTAATTCAAAAGACAAACCTTGATATTGATACTACTGAAAAGAAAATTGAGCTGAACAAATCCGCAACGGCAGAAACGCTTCGCAATTTTAATGAAGCTGATGACAAAACTTTTATCGAGTCTCTGTTGCTCTATAAAAACATAGTCGAGCTTTGGTCTGATGTAGAAACGCTCAGGCAGTTTCAAACCTCAATCAAGAACGCTACCGATGAACTCAAGGGACTCAAAACAAACCTAGAAATAAAAAAATTTGACAAAGAAGAGAGGAAAAAAGAACTTCTCGACCTCAAGGGCAACCTCATAGTCCAAAACACCATTGTGGTGCACAACAAAGAAGCTAAAAGTGCGCTTCTTTCCCAAACAAAAAATAAAGAGGTGGAGTACAAAAAACTTCTAGAGCGCAATATCGAAATGGGGAGAAAATTTGAACAAGAATTATTCTTATTTGAATCCCAACTCAAAAGTCAGATTGATGCTTCAAAACTGCCCAATGTGCGGGCAGGAGTTCTCAGCTGGCCTCTTGCTAAGGTGAGAATTACTCAACGCTTCGGAAAGACTTCCGATTCTGGCAGGCTCTATGTCTCCGGCACACACAATGGGGTTGATTTCGGCACCTCAGTAGGTACGCCGATTCTCGCCGCGGCTGATGGGCTCATTTCGGGATCAGGAAATACTGACGATCAAGCGGGATGTTACTCATTTGGTAGATGGCTTCTCATTAAGCATGGAAATGGCCTTTCAAGCCTCTATGCACACCTTTCTGGCTCTAAGGTATCCATTGGGCAGCAAGTCACTCGGGGAGAGGTTATAGGGTTTTCAGGAGGCCAACCAGGTATGTCAGGGTCTGGATATTCAACGGGTCCACACCTCCATATGGGACTTTTTGCTACTGAAGGAGTAAGTGTTCAAAAATACACTTCGAGTAGATTTTGCAAGCAGGTCAGCATTCCGATTTCTGGTATTAATGCCTATCTTGACCCTCTTGCTTATTTGCCAGGACTTAATTAATCTGATTACATGAAAACATCGAAAGGAAGTCAAGGATTCATTGGGACTATTGTCCTCATCGTACTCGCCCTAGCAGGACTCAAATTTTTCTTCAATTTCAACGTTTTGGACTTTTTTCGGTCTCCCGGATTTGTTTCAGTAATTTCTTATATTAAAGAATTTTTTGAAATTATTTGGTTCAAGTACATTGGCGGAGCGTTTTGGTATATTTGGAACAATATTGTTATTGACCTTATTTGGAATACGCTCGTGCAGGCATTTTCTATTCTAAAGACCTGGGTAGACAGTAACTAACCACAAAAACCCAGTGAAACCAAAAATGCTTTTATTCCTTTTGCTTGCGCCGATCTATATTCCGGCTTACGCATTTCTCCATTACACATTCAAATGGTGGGAGGGTCTCCTTGATTAGGTTGAAAAACGAAACTCGGATTAAGAAAAGTGGCCGAAAAAAGCTACAGTATATCAGCTGATATTTTGCATCAGAATTGCTGATTTTTCACTATTCGAATTTTGATTTTCTTTTTTCGCAAACTTATGTATAATATTTATCTATGGCAAAAAGAATGGCGGTTAACACCAAGAACAAAGCATCTCGTTCTCGCAAAACAAAGAAACGTCTCGCTACCAAGCGAATCATGCTTGCGAAGAAAAAGAAGAAATAATTATTCACTGAAAACACGATTGCTTTTGGCAATCGTGTTTTCTATTTGATGAAATCGAGTGACACCTCTATACTTGAACGGATGAAGACATCCAGTGATCGAGTCGTAGAAGTGGCGACAAAATCCGCACAGGAAAAGTAACAACCTAAGGACGCATCGCGCGTGCCTGTAGGGGTAGTAGAATGGCATCAGAGAGCATTACCCGCATTCTCGGTAAAGCGTATGATAGTGGGCTGTCGATATCCCATTTCATCGTATCGTATAAGCCGACAGACATGTATGGATGAATGAGACGTGTCGCAAGAAACGAGTGGTACTATACAAGAAAGAGGGGATTGAGGTCACTGAAAATGGTAGCATAAAAGATTTTGTATAAAAAATATATGAATTTTCGTAATATAAAATATTTTCTTGGAGCTCTGACATTCTTTGTTTTCTGCATGCCGGTGTTTGCTGAAACAACACTCATGGCCGATAAAGTTGAAATAGTGAAGTCGAAAGTGGTTGAAGTTGTGCAGGAAGAAAGACGTCTAATTCCAGGAACAGAAACTGAAGGCACTTTTCAGACCCTGAAGGCGGAGATTCTTGAGGGAACGAAAAAAGGTGAGACCGTAACCTTTACTGATGATTATTTGCTATTAAAAAAGGGAGATAGGTTTTTCCTCAACCACACAATACATTCAGGAAGTGGACTTGAGACATTTACCGCTATGGACCCAGACCGATTACCAATCCTTCTTGCGCTTACCGTCTTTTTTGTTGCCCTCGTGCTGTTTATCGGCGGAGCACAAGGTTTTCGAGGATTACTCAGCCTTGCGGGAAGTTTCTTTTTGATTTTTTTTGTACTACTCCCTGCAATTATAGCAGGGTATTCGCCACTCCTTGTGAGTCTAGTAGTGGCTTCAGTTATTATTATTCTCGGGTCTTATATTACCCACGGATTTAATAAGACAACAACATCAGCAGTTCTTGGGATGCTCGTTACCGTCTTATTCACTGGCGCACTCGCGTACTTCACGGTCCACATGGGACGCTTCACAGGATACAGCACGGACGAGATTATGTATGTGAATTTAAATAGCAGGGGGAGTATTGATCTGGTCGGGCTTCTGCTTGGAGGAATCATGATTGGACTTCTTGGTGTGCTCTATGACGTGGCGATTGGTCAGGCAATTTCAGTTGAAGAGCTCCACCACATCGCCCCGCATGTGAAAAGGAAACAGATATATGCGCGCGCAATTCGTATGGGGCGTGAGCACATCGGCGCACTTGTCGACACGCTCGCTATCGCCTATGTGGGAGCATCACTTCCTCTGTTTCTCTTGTTTTACCAAACATCAGCGTCTCCACTCCTTATCATAAATAAAGAAATAATTTCATCAGAAATTATCCGTATTTTGATTGGAAGTATTGGACTTGTCCTTGCGGTACCAATCACGACCCTTCTTGCCACCCTTATGTTGGTAAAAGTAAAAGAAGGTGGAGACGGGGACACAGTAAAAGAAGAGATTCACGCTCTCGAGCACGCAAAACACCACCACTAGAACTCTGTGACAGATAAGAGTATAATTATCGTATTAAGAAAATTTAATCAACTAAGTTTAAACGATTATGAGTAATGACCTTAAATCAATAGAAAGAGATATTTCTAAAGTAGAAGAAAAAATTTCAGGTAAGCAAAGAGATCTCGATAAAGCAAAAAGAGAAGTTGCGAACCTAGAAGGTGAAATAGCAGAACTTAACCAAGAGCTCTCCCACCTTAGTCACGAACAGATTGATGCAGAACAAGCTGATAGAGAGGAAAAGAAAGGAAATAAATAACTCTTGTAAATTTTGACTAATATAATTGAAAGAGTACCGACTACCTCCAGTTACCCCTCAAGTAGGACAAACGAGACTTTCATAATACTGCGAAGCA
>CAZAZG010000052.1:0-3650 GCA_964489565.1 uncultured Candidatus Saccharibacteria bacterium
GCAAAAGTACTCAAACTCTTCAGCTCAGTAAAAGACAAGCAGATTCTTGGGGCTCGCGTAGAGTCTGGAGAAATGAGACTAGGAGAAATGGTACGAATCGTTCGAAGAGATGTTGAAATAAGTCGCGGACGCATTCGAGAACTCCAGCAACAAAAACAAAAAGCTACTAGCGTGTCAGCAGGAAACGAATTTGGAACCATGATTGAATCTAAATTTGAAATCGCTCCTGGAGACAAGATTGAATGTCTTGTGTTAGAAAAAAAATAATATGACAGAAAGACGCAGTGAAAACGAGATTGTAGAACACGCTGAAAAAATCAGCCGTTCTCTTTCGAAAAAAAGACCACAAACATACCGGGCACAAAAACTTCCGGAGCTTTTGCGTCACCTTGCAGCTGATTTCATTCAACGAGAATCAAATGGCAATTGCCTAGTGACTGTCACACGGGCGGATATTTCACCGAGCAAAAAGCGAGTCATTATTTATTTTACCGTTTTGCCGGAGGAAAAAGAAACCATGGTGATGGAGCTTCTTGGGCGCCGAAAGAGAGACTTTATGGAATTCATCGACAACAATGCGCGAATCGGGAGAATGCCCGAGATTCAATTCTCAGTGGACATCGGTGAAAAGAACCGTCAGAAAATTGATTTTCTGCTCTCTAACGATTAGTATTAATCTTCGCTATAAATCATAAGTACCATCTGGTAATATGGAATTATAGTTGTTGTTGATTTGAATTTAAATACTCAAAACTGACAACTAGAAACTAGAAACTAGAAACTAGAAACTAGAAAAAATTATGACCTAGTGGCCAAGTGGTAAGGCGAAGCTCTGCAAAAGCTTTATACGGCGGTTCAATTCCGCCCTAGGTCTCAAGAAAAAAGTAAAGCTTTTTTCTGACGGAATCAAACAGCCGGAGCGGGCACGCAGTCAGCAGACCCGGACGCGAGGCGGGGTAGCGAAATTTTTGTTGTGACGACAACAAAAATTTCTCAATCCGTTCTAGTTTATTGAAATGGGCTAGTGGTGGAATGGTATACACGGCGGACTTAAAATCCTCTGATCTAAAGATCGTGTGGGTTCGACTCCCACCTAGCCCACCAGAACAGTATAATGACTCTTTTGTGGAATCTTACAGATATTCTTCATTATAACGAATAGCAAGGAAAATCTACCGTCAATTTGACCCTGCCCCAAGATCGTTGTGGACAGCTGGACATGTAGAGGATATCTGCTCGATCAATCTCGTTCCTCCGCTAAAGCTCGTTGACTTTTTAAAAGATTGCCTCACGAGGCTCAAAAACCTCAATGGAGATAATGTTGATGATTATTTATAGTTTGGTGTTTTCAATCGCAATTCTATTGGAAGCATGTATCTCGCTCACGAGACAATGGGATTAAAGTCAGCGAGACTTTTTGATTTTGACGCTTTTTAGGGCTTGCCTGATGGCTCGGAAAATGAGGATGATGGCGTTTGGAAGAAAGGTTTTTACACTTGCTCGTTTGAAAAAATGCAGAAGTGTCTTTCAAAAAGAAATGTTGATCCAAACTCCATCACTTGGATAAAAGATTGGTATGATCAAACACTTACTGATGAGACAGTTTAAAAAATTTAATTTGCAAAAAATTGGTCTGGTTTTTGTTGATTGTGATACCTGTAGTTCATCAAAAGACGTCCTTAATTTTTTGACTCCTCTCACCACCGAGCCAGCAATACTTTGCTTTGATGGCTGGAAATTAAACAACCTCGATATTAAGGGACTGGGCGAATATAAATCGTTCAATGAATTTTTAGAAAACAATCCCTATTTTGAGGCGGAAGAAATATAATCGTATAACAGAAAATCAAAGTCGTTTTTAGTAAAACTGAGTCCGTATTTGAATTCCCCTAGTCTCTCTCCTAAGAAGAAAGCCGACCTTGCCTCGCCACTACAATATTGAAAAAGTAAAAAAGAAATCGCGGCAAAACGAAATAGAATGCGTGGTGGTGAGCGATGATGAGCGCGACACGAAAGAAGCGAATCAGCAAGCCCTCTGGCGTGTTGTGGAGTGGAGGCTGTGGCGTGGCGGGATTCGTCGTGGAGCGCACAACTATATTACACATCACCACATTCTCAGAGTGTGCTACATTCATTACCTCACTTTGTTTTGGAAATAGGTTCTAGCTTGGTATAATAAACGCACATATACATATGACAACACCAAAATCAGAACTTTACTTTCTTCTTATCATACTCCTTGGGGTTACTGCTATAACCTTTTTTATTTTTAAGCCATTTCTCTACCCTCTTATTCTTGCGGTAGTATTTGCAACTGCGCTCGACCCAGTTCACAGGCGCGCACTCGCGTTTTGCAAAAATAACCACACACTTGCTGCGGGAATTTCTACACTCTTTGTATTTCTTGTACTCATCATTCCACTCACTTTTCTCACTATCCAAATTCTCCAAGAAGCAACGGGGCTCTACTCATCACTCGCTTCTGGAGCTGATGCATCAGAATTCTCCCGCCATGCAGTCCGCACTCTCGAGCACCTTAAAGTTCGACTTAACATACCATCAGATTATATTGTTGATATCGACCAATACCTAAAACAAGGTCTCGATGTTTTCATACAAAATATCGGTTCTCTGTTTACTAATGCCCTGCGCATTGTTATAGATACTTTTCTCTTCCTCATTGCACTCTTTTATTTATTCAAAGATGGAAAAACTATCAAAGGCAAACTCATAGCACTCAGCCCCCTTGAAGATGAATATGACATCAAGATTGTGGAGAAGCTCGAAGTTGCAATCAACTCTATTGTGCGAGGGAGCCTCGCAGTAGCCCTCATCCAAGGCGTGTTGACATCGATTGGCTTTTTCCTCTTTGGAGTGCCGAGCGCTGTCCTCTGGGGCTCTGTAGCAGCCATAGCAGCTCTCGTGCCAAGCGTCGGCACATCGCTCGTTATTCTCCCTGCGGTTCTCTATCTATTCCTCTCGGGCGTAACACTGCCTGCTCTCGGGCTTCTCGTCTGGGGTATGGTGGCGGTGGGCCTCATCGATAACGCTCTTGGACCAGCGCTCGTCGGCAACAAAGTACAGCTACATTCATTTCTCATTCTCCTTTCAATCCTCGGAGGTATCAGCTTCTTTGGCCCGATTGGCTTTATCCTCGGCCCCCTTTCCCTCTCACTCTTTCTAACTCTTTTTGCAATCTACTTTACGATTCGAAAGAAGGCATCGAATTCCTAGAAAACATTGATATTTTGTCTGTATGGTCGCAAAACATCACTTAGGTTTGCTCAAAAGTGAGGGATTTTGTAATCAAGATATAAATTAAATGCTATCTGTCGTTATGCGATCAGTACTCTGTACGGATTTTTCTGTCGTCTTTTCAAGGCTCGGAAAAGTGCTCAAATATTCTTTGATCCCCACACGAAAGCGTCCCACACTTTCTTGGGTGCACAATATAAAAAAACGAGCTATGAAGCTCGTTATTTATGTGGTCACGAATCTTTATCTGGTGAAAAAGTTTGCGACCCCGACTCGGCGCCGTCGCGCCTGCGCCTTGCACACAGCAAAAAACCTGCGTTTGAGCAGGTTGTTTTGTCTGTGTGCACCCAGTAGGGATCGAACCTACGACCTTATCCTTAAGAGGGATCTGCTCT
>CAZAZG010000053.1:0-3588 GCA_964489565.1 uncultured Candidatus Saccharibacteria bacterium
CCGCGACAATCGTCTCAAAGTTATCGTCAAGAAGCACGAGGTCTGCAACGCTTTGCGCCACTTCCGTTCCTGATCCCATGGCGATGCCTATATTTGCCTGTTTAATGCTTGGAGCATCGTTCACTCCATCGCCTGTCATGGCAACAATTTCTCCCGATTCTTGAAATAGTTTCACAATGCGAAGTTTATCAAAAGGCGTGACACGGGAAATGACAGAAAGATGTGGTAGTTGTTCTCGCAGAGCTTCCTCGGATAATGACGCGAGCTCTGATGCATCGAGGACTGTGCCTTCGCCTATATTCATTCCAATTTCTTCTGCCACCGCTACAGCAGTCCCTCGATGATCTCCAGTCAAGATGATTGTTTTGATGCCAGCGTTTCTGATTCGATCAATGGTATTTTTGATGCCGGGGCGAATAGGATCTCTAAATGTAATAAGTCCATCAAACGACAGGTGTGTGAGAGGTAAATCTTTTGAAAATGAAAAATTTTCTGTGTGAGCCACCTCTTTAGTAGCCAGACCTAGGACGCGCTCTCCGGAAGATGCTAGGGAGTTTATTTTATTCAAAAGTTCTTTCTTTTCTTTTTCATTTAGCGAGGAGTGGGCAAGTAAAATATCTGGCGCACCAAAAAATATAATAATGTGCTTATCAGCTTCTCTTGCCAAGGAAGCGGAAAATTTTTGCACCGCATTGAAAGGCATCATTTGCAACACATGCTTTTTGTCAATAATTTGAGTGAGAGGCATTCCTCGTAGTGCCGCTGACCTAACAAGGCTTGTTTCCATTATTCTTCCATTCATTCGCCAAAGAATCGGATCGTCTTCAGGATTCTCAATTAGTACATTAGCGTTGGTAAGGGCTCGTGCAAACAACTTTTCTTCATTCAGTCCGAAAGGAATAACCTTAGAAAGAATCATTTTTGCCATTGTCAGCGTGCCAGTTTTGTCAGTGAGGATAACGGTGGTGCTGCCGAGTGCCTCCGCCGCCACGAGTTTACGAACGACACCTTTGCGCTTGGCCATCCTTTCGACACCGATAGCAAGAATAACTGTCATCGAAATAGGAAGACCTTCAGGAATTGCAGAAACTGCAATGGCAACGGCAGTAAGAAACATTTCAAGTTTTGGCTCTCCTACTAATATACCGACAGTAAATACGGCAAGAGTTAGAATGCCGAGTAAGACACTCAAAGAAATACTAAATCGAATAATAGCTTTTTGAAGTGGAGTTTTATCGTTTTCAGATTCAGCTATCAAGGTGGCAATTTTTCCAAACTCAGTGCTTGCGTTGGTGCGGACTACGATAGCCGCCGAGACGCCCTGGGTAACCAAAGTACCAGCAAAGATCATCGAGTCTTGATCCGCAAGTGTCGAGGATTCAGGTGATGCCTCCGCTGATTTGCTGACTGGCAGTGATTCTCCCGTCAAAACAGCCTCATCAACCTGAAAATCGTTTACGAATATAATACGGGCATCAGCCGGAACCCTATCGCCTTGAGCAAGACGAATAATGTCGCCCGGTACGATTTCCCCTGCGTCGATTTCTCGCTCCTTTCCTTCGCGGATAACTCTCGTTCTCTGCTTAAGATATGTCTTAAGTTCTGCAAGCGCTTTTTCGGCTTTATTTTCTTGATAAAAACCAAGCAATGAATTTACCACAACTGCAATGAAAATAAATATTGCGTCTTTGTAGTGCGAAATACTGAGAGTAACAATACCAGCCAGAATGAGGACAAGAATAAGAGGACTTTTGAGCTGATTAAAAAATATTTTAATCCACGCCGCTCTTTTAGAAGTCTCGAGCGCATTTCTGCCGAAAGTAACCAGACGTTCTTTTGCTTCTTCCGCCGACAGGCCGTTTTCTACGTCCGTTTCAAAAAGACGCGCGATATCTTCCGCCGACATGTGCCAAAACTTTTTTTCTTGCAGATTAGTAATCATAAAATTATTTTTAGATTGACCTACATAAATATTTGGTGAAAATACTAATCCTCCTAGAAAATATAAGGTAATTATACAATATAAAAAAATGTTTTGCTACCCCCTATCCTTGCGGTAGAATAAGCAACTTAGTATAATTAGTAGTATGAAAACTTAACTTAGCAAGGACTGTCCTTGCTTAAACAATATCTTCTTTGGTTACAATTCTTTCTTCTGCGACAGAAAGTGGTGCCTCAATAACGTATCCATTTTGAGAAACTGAGTGATATTTACCTACCGATCCTTTGCTCCAAAAAACTCTTTCTCCCCACCTACTTTTTTCTACAAGTCCAGCAGATTGTTTGTTTCTGACAACTCCACTCTCTTCAATATCATCTATAGCGTTTTTAGTTCCCACACTTCTATATACCTTGTCTGGGCTTGTTGGCAAATCTTTTCCTATACTCAATAATTCTCCGATACTATTTGGATTTATTTTCTCAGCTTGATTTTCCTGCTTAATTTCAGGTATTTTTTCTTCCATACAGATAATTATATCAGAGTCAGTATAATTACTTATACATCAATTCATAATACTTTTATTTACTCCAATGCAACTTCACCTCGCTAAGAAACCAGGACCGTGCGCTCATTACGGATGATGAAAGCCCTCGTCACTCTCCATGGGTATGGCATTGTCGGCATCGTGAAGACAAGGGGATACCTTACATTTTGTAAAATAATTAAAAATGATATAATTTTGATATGAAAAAAGGAGAAGATTATACCGGAGTAACTATTGTCTATCTTTGTCACGATGGTAATGGAAATATATTACTCAACAAAAGAAGTAATAACTGTCGGGATGAACACGGTACGTGGGATCCGGGCGGTGGAGGTCTTGATTTCGGTGACACGATTGAGAATACTCTGAAAAAAGAAATTGCTGAGGAATACTGCACTGATGTTTTTGAGTACGAGTTTCTTGGTTATAGGGATGTTCACAGAGAACATAATGGTAAAAAGACACACTGGATCGCGTTAGATTTTAAGGTTCTCATAGATCGAGAAAAAGTAAAAAATGGCGAACCACACAAGTTTGATGAGGTTGCTTGGTTTACATTAAATTCTCTGCCTACACCTCTTCATTCACAATTTCCTTATTTCCTCAAAATTTATAAAGACAAAGTTTGAGGAAGGGACATTTGGAGACTGCGGTAAAAGAAATCAACTATCTCTTGTCATTGGTATAATTATATTATTGAAAATTGTCGTCCTAACAAGGAGCTTGAGGAAGTGACCAAGAATCTGCAGTCACTCACGCTCAACTTCACCTCGCCAAGAAACCAGGACCGTGCGCTCATTACGGATGATGAATACCAAAACCTCAAAGGCGGAATGGTAAAAAGAAAACTGATCCTCGAAGACGATTTGAAGATCACGAATAAGCAGGTCCTCGAATGGGTAGAGCTCACCGAGAAGACCTTTGACTTTGCCTGCTACTCCCACATCTGGTTTGAAAAAGGAGACGAAAAGACCAAAAGAGCGATACTCGCATGTTTAGGCTCGAACCTCCAACGTATCAAGCAATAAAAGACAAAACCCCGCATTGCGCGAGGTTTCGTCACTAGGGCTCGACATGGTGGCTGAGATAGGAACCTTTTGGA
>CAZAZG010000054.1:0-3487 GCA_964489565.1 uncultured Candidatus Saccharibacteria bacterium
ATATATGATAAACTAACGATTTTGTATATCTAGGCATTCATACCAATTCAGCTCCATTCTCACTTATTCTTTTCCTTACTTCAGCCCCAGCATTTCATTACTCATCATTTCAGGATATGCGGTCCGGTTATATTTTCGCATGCCCATTAAAATCCCGAGTCCAAGATATTCAGCCAGGAGATGACTTCCCCCGTAACTCATAAAAGGAATTGTCGTCCCTGTCACTGGCAAAAGCCCGATATTCATACCCATATGAATAATGATATGGACCATAAACAAAACGACAAGACCGAGACCAAATAATGTCTCAAAGTTGCTCGCGCCGAGCATGGCGTTTGCGAGAATTCTCCAAATCAAAATGCCGTAGAGCATTAGAAGTAGCGTGACTCCGACAAACCCCCACTCTTCAGCGAATGCAGCAAAAATAAAATCTGTTTCAAATTCTGGCAGAAACTGCAATTTACTTTGGGTGCCATACCCTATTCCCTTCCCCATTACCTGCCCTGAGCCGACTGCGATAGTCGATTGGTACGCATTGTAGCCGGCACCACGCACATCAGCCAGTGGGTGTATAAATGTGAGAATTCTTTGTTTTTGGTAGGGTTTAAAAACGAATGCCCACATACCTCCAAACGCGAGTGCTCCGATTAAAATCACCGTTAATAAATGTTTTTTTGAAATACCCGAGACCAATACCATCCCAAACCATATCGCAAAAAGGATAATTGCTGATCCAAAATCAGGCTCCATAAGAACAAAAAAACATAGAATACCCGCATATACGCCTGAAACAATGAGGTGTCGTATGTGGCGAATTTCTACATGTCGCCTACTAAAATATTTTGCAAGGAGGAGAATAAGCACGATTTTGATAGGATCAGAAGGCTGGAACGAAAACCCTCCAAAATTAAACCAGCTTTGCGCTCCTTTGGCTGTGTGTCCGATAATAAAGAGGAGCATTAGCAATAAACACGAGAGACTGAAGAGCCATACAATCACTTTTGATCTCCGAAGAAAACGCCAGTCAATTTGACTTGCTAGAAAAAAAAGTCCGATTGTTACCGAGAGCCAAATTATCTGACGATTAAAAAAATAGCTTTGGCTTGCTACCCCGCCGACATCGGTAACTTGAAATGAATTCATTGTCACGAGACCAGCAAGGGAAATTAGAAGTGTAGAAAAAAACAACACCCAGTCAATATGAGCAAGTGAGAATCTCAACCCTAAGGTGCGTCTCCATACATTGGTAAAAATGTCAGCCATGGCAAATTTATTTTGGCAACACACGAGTAAGCACCTCAATGACCGCGGGCCGTTTTTTACAAATTTTAGTCGCTATTTGTGAGTAAATGCCCGTCAATGTTTCAGTAGTTGGTGCGAGGTAAAACTCTTCAGAGCTCGATGCAACTGCTGATAGGAAGTTGGCATTAATATCTTTCCCCAGGCCAATCGTGTACATACTAATTCCTGCATCTTTACTCATTTGAGATTCTAGTATTGCCGAACTTTCCGCAAATGTGGCATCCCCTTTTTTCTCTGGTCTATTTGCTATACCATCCGTTAGAGTGATCATTATTTTTTGAGAGTTATTTTTGTGCCTGACAGATGTTAGCTCCAGGCGCGCTTTTGCAATTGCATCAGCCATATTGGTGTTCTGAAGACCATTTGGGTCAATGCTGAGTTTTTGGATGGCTGAGGAAAGTTTTGAAAAGTTTGCACCAAGCTCTGTGTCGACTGGACTACTCGCTTCATTTGCAAAAGAAATGAGCGTGGCCTGGTCGGAAGATTTAAGCTGACTCACAAAAAACGCTGCTGCCGTTTTTACATCGGTAAGTGGCTGGGGAGGATTTTCGCCAAGAATTTTCATACTGCCCGAGCGGTCAAGGACGAGTGCCACATCGACCGGATTGTCGCAACTTTGAGACTTTGTAGTAAACGGCTGCGGCCAAGTAAAGACGAGGGACTTAGTGGTGCGAGAGGCTAGGTCATCGACAAATGTTTTTGAGGCGCCAATAGCATTCCCTGACCCATCGTAGACGATAACTACAAACTCGATGTGTGGGACACGGTCATTGCTATTATTTACCACCACAGTGTCCACTCGAGGAGTAGTATCCTCTTTCGAAA
This sequence comes from uncultured Candidatus Saccharibacteria bacterium, assembly GCA_964489565.1. Taxonomy (GTDB): domain Bacteria; phylum Patescibacteriota; class Minisyncoccia; order Phycocordibacterales; family Zambryskibacteraceae; genus CAYLHJ01. The sequence continues at coordinate 2,128 of CAZAZG010000054.1, forward strand.
GTGCTTTGCTCGACACGGTAATATCTTCTTGGGGAAGGACATTTTTCACCCACGAAAGATTCTTTCCAAATTCAAATGTCGCACGGGTAGGCACTCGTTCGCCTGTTGCAATATTCCCCTCAAAAAGGGCAAAAGTTCTTCCACGCGGAATGAACGTCGTGCCACTTCTCTCCGTCACGAGCACATTATCTTTATCATAAAGCTTAAATAGATAAGGGGCATCTGTCACCTCTGCAGTTACGTTCGAGTTTTCAAGATACGCAACAACGCTATACACACTGTCAGAGACTTCAAACACTCGCGGATCCCAACGTGAAATCGGTTCTGCAATTTGTGCACTGCACACAAGTCTACATGCTCCCCCGCAGTCTACCCCATTCTCATCGCCGTTTTTAACCCCGTCAAAACAGGTTGCACTTTTATAGATAAATGCGTAAAAAGGAATAACCAGAAAAATAATGATTCCTGCAACAAGGATGCTCAAATATTGAATTTTTCTGCGAGTTGCCCATGGTGACATACGTAAAATTGTATCATAAAAGCGTTCCGCTCGATGCACATAAAAAATGCTCTCCCAAACAAAAAGCCCCAGTACTGCGGAGCTTAGTGCTCTGCGACTGGGGACGAACGGCACTCACGAGGCTGACGCCGAGACTGCCAACGTTTTTGCTTCCGTGAGGAGTGCCTGACATTCACGCTTCGTTACGAAAGTCGTGGCATCGATGTCAGGACACTCGCCCATCTGTTTCGTTTTTCGATCACGAGTGGGAGTAGAGAGTTTCTCCTTGAACGCCCACTGTTCTTTCGCATGACTGAGAGTGTTAGTTGGTAGAGTCTCTCCAAAAAATATAATGTTCGTTTGGTCGAGAACATAACTCATTGAAAATGAGTTGACGATAGAATCCATGATGAAAACCTGGATTGGGAATTAAAACTAGATGAGCCCCCCACAACCACCTTTGAAGTAGTACAGATAGAGTGGAGGTATTAGCAATTAATTGATTGTTCGTATGAAGTACAAACATCTGTGTCTAGAAGAGAGGTATTGTGACAATGTGCATGTTACTTAGAGGTCCCCTTCCTCATCATTTCCATTTCAGGAATTACTGCCCCACTTTTCATTTTGAATTTTTCGTCACTCCACCGTCTTTCCGTATCTACAAAACCAAGTTTTTTATAAAAATTAATTGCTTGAATAATATAGTCAGCGACCTCTACATAGGTGTCTTTCAGAGGATTCAAAAAATGAAGCGTTTCTTTCCATAACTTTCCTCCGACTCCTTTTCTTTGAAATTTAATATGGACATAAATTGCTCTAAGCTGATTTTTTTCTGGAAACTTCTGAACAATACAAAAACCT
>CAZAZG010000055.1:0-2753 GCA_964489565.1 uncultured Candidatus Saccharibacteria bacterium
GCCTTGGCTCGAACCTCACCCTAAAAGGCAAAAAAGTCTTTGTAAATTACCATTCCTTCATCAAAACGATCATAAAAAGTCGTCAGGCAGTTCAGGACGAATTAGAGCACGATCGAACCTCCAAAGTATCAAGCAATAAAAGACAAAACCCCGCATTACGCGAGGTTTCGTCACTAGGGCTCCGCGTCTAGGGCTCGAACCTAGGACCTAGCGATTAACAGTCGCTTGCTCTACCAGCTGAGCTAACGCGGAATATAAACTTAAACACTCTTTCTAAACCAACCTTCACTACAGAGTCGCCGTCACCGATAAATTTCTGCTGAAATTTTCCGCGACCCCGCCTCGTGCCGTCGCACTCCGGCCTTGCGACAGGGTCCCATCCCGTTCTCACTCCACCAGCTGAGCTAACGCGGAATATACTACTCATCTCTCATCCTATGACTCACCGCTTGATACCTACCAAAACAGCTAACCCGGAATTTATCTTCTTTTTTCTTCTTCTACCTACCTTATTTCGCACGTGAGAATGATACCAAAAGAGTAAAAGAATGCAAAGGCTTGCATGGGCGATAGTTATGGAGTTTTGACATTTTTTTATTCTGTTTCAGTATGGTAATAGAAGTATCAAAGTATATTGCTTTTGAGTATGATAAAAATGGAACGCAAAACAGCCTATATCAAGGAGTCTTAGGTGGCTAAAAAACCCCGACGTTTCAATACTAAAGCCCCAATGATAGACAGAAGCGGTACAAAATGCTGGTACTGCCCAGCTTCCTTCTCTGACGAAGAAGCATTATGCTGGCATCAGCGTGAGATTCACGATCCTCATGGGCTAGGAATCTCCGAGGTAGGACTTCCGAAATAGGTTAAATCAAAATCCCCACTTTCAAGCTGAGAGTGGGGATTTCGCACCTTATCGAGATCGACTGTAATACGATGCACTCTCGTATCAGTTTTCTTTGTAGATATATCTTAACGCATCCACTCATCACACGCGAATATGCTAAAGTCTTGACGGAAAATTCTAATAGCAAAACCAAAATCTATCGACTTACGAAAATCTTCTGGTTTTTTGTCCAAAGTGTTACAAGAAACTCTTTTGTTTCTATGCTCTAATCGTGTCAAATTTTAATGCATGCTGGCTGAGGTTACTAAAGCTCGGTAAATAAGTTTCGTGGTATAATGAAAATATGGAAAAAAATAATACTTTGTTGGTGGTAGCGATGCTTATTATTGGATTAGGTATGGGATACTTTGCCGGGTCAATGCGGGGGATTCATGAGATGTCAAATGGAGATTCTATGAATAATGGCGAAATGAGCATGACGAGCATGATGGAAAGTATGAACGCTGAGCTTGCAAAGAAAAGTGGAGATGAATTTGATAAAGCCTTTTTATCAGAAATGATAATTCATCACGAAGGTGCGGTAGGAATGGCAAAAGCTGCTCTGACGTCAGCAAAACGTCAAGAGATAAAAAATCTCGCCCAGGCAATCATTTCAGCTCAAAACACAGAAATATCTGAAATGAAAGCATGGCAAAAGAGTTGGTACGGAATTGAATAAAAATAAAAAATTCAAAACAAAAACCCCGCCAGGGGTTTTTGTTTTGAAACTTGATATTGAAACTATTTTATTGGATTTTCTCCGCGTATCACTCGTAAGAGGAATACCACAACGGCAATCACGAGAAGGATGTGAATCAATCCACCCATAGTGTAGCTTGTAAGGAGCCCGAGGACCCAGAGAATAAGTAGTATTGCGATAAGTGTGGTAAGCATGTAATTGTACGTTAAGGTCTTTTAATAGGGTACGTATTAGGAGACGTTGAGGCGACTAAATTCACACATACCACTGACGTTTTCGTGAAGTTTCATGTTTTAGAGTGTTCTGTTTTGTTATACTGTCTTAATGGAAAAAGATGCAAAAAAATTTGATGTGAAGAAAAGAATGAAGAGTTTTGGCAATGCAAAAAGGGGAATTAAAGTGTTTTTTGCGCATACTCATAATGCATGGATTCATGCATTCGTATTTGTTTGCGTGCTCATTCTCGCTTTATATTTTTCTATTACAAAAGTAGAGTGGATGATGCTCTTTATTGCTTCAGGGTTTGTATTTGTATCCGAGGCATTTAACACCGCAATTGAAATTGACTTGGACCTCACATCACCGGAATATCATGATATGGTACGCGATTCAAAAGATGTCTCGGCAGGTGCAGTATTACTCTCTGCCCTTATTGCAGTCATAATCGGACTCATTATTTTCGTTCCCTATATCCTGAAAGCTTAGGCACTAATCCTTCTAGAGATAATTCGTAATCAATCCAATACCTTGGAATCACTTCTGTGTTAATTGACTGGGAGTTTTGAGCTCAATTCCCATATGCAATCGCTCATTGTTGTAGTATTGCAAATACTTCTTGAGTGCACAATTAATGGTATCAACGTCTGTGGGAATCTTGTCCAAACACTCTTCTTGTAAAGTTCGATTGAATCGTTTGATGTGTGCATTGTCATTGGGTTTACCGATTCTGGTATATCGATGATTCTTTTTCATGTGTTCAACAAACCACATACTAAATTCCGGGCCATGGTCAGACTGAAGCATGTTGAATGTAAATGAAGCCCTCCTCTGTGCTTCAGTGACAAATTCAATACTTCTTCTCCCACTCATTTTTTCATACGCTTTTGCATATACCCATCGTGAATGAACATCAATGAGGGTAAATACATACAATCGTTTCTTCTTGTC
>CAZAZG010000056.1:0-2586 GCA_964489565.1 uncultured Candidatus Saccharibacteria bacterium
ATCTTAGCGCTCCGTGGAAAAATTCTAAATATCGAACGTGCGCGACTCGATCGTATGCTCGGTTCTGAGCAAATCAAAAACTTGGTCATCGCACTCGGTACAGCTATCGGTGATACGTTTGATATTGGCAAGCTTCGCTACCACAAGGTTATTATCGCGACAGACGCGGACGTTGACGGAGCACACATTCGGACGCTCCTTCTGACCCTTTTGTATCGATATTTCAGGCCACTTATTGACGCAGGCCATATTTATATCGCGCAACCACCACTCTATAAAATTAAAAAAGGAAAAGAGCTTTTCTACGCATATTCAGATGAGGAAAAGAGTAAAATCATTGGCAAAGACAATGCTGATACAGAAATAGAAGAAACCAGTGAATCAATCGATGAATCTGAGGATGGTGAAGAAGGGGTGAAAACAAGAGTCGCGAAGATCTCAATCCAGCGCTACAAGGGTCTTGGAGAAATGAACTCCGATGAGCTTTGGGAAACAACGATGGACCCTGAACGCAGAATCCTCAAGCAGGTAAATGTCGATGATGCACAATCAGCAGATAAAATTTTTGAAGTGCTCATGGGAACGGACGTGCCGTCGCGAAAATCGTTTATCCAGTCAAACGCAAAACTCGCAAATTTGGATGTGTAATGTATTAAAATCTGTATTTAATCTTCCTTAATGAACGCAATCAGAAAAGCTTAGTTTGCTGCTTTTGTTCCGTGAGGGAAATATCAAAGTGCTCTTTTTGTTTCCAATCCGGAGAGAGTAAAAAGAAGATTACAAACCACGCGGCTTTGCAACGCTTACATGCGAGCGAAGTGAATTCTGTATGATTGTGGCTCTGTCCCGGGGTTTTATACTTATTATTTCTGGCATAAAGTGAATATCAAGTTTTAAAAACGATTACCCACTCTCTCATTTTGATTACACCAAAAGCTTAGTTTATCATATATGATAAACTAAGCTTTTGGTGTAATAGGTGAAGATGCATTAACTTATTTTTCATATAAGAATTTCCATCTTCCCCGCCCAACTTTTGGGGGCATACCAGCTTTCATGATCTTTTCTAGAATAGCCCACACGCTTTTATCAATGCTTTTAAATGATGTGGTTAAGAAAGTGTATTTTCCATTTTCGTATTTTAGAGACATACGCGCTATCGTTGCGGGGCTCATGCCAAGCGCCAGTACGATGTATGAGTGGGGTAATTCACGAGAGATCATGTAGATTGCAGAAAACCGTTTTGCAAACATGATCTTTTCAGTTGGTGTTAAAAATTCATTAAAAAATAGCTGAATATTTTCTCTTGACCTTGTTTTTTCAATTGCAATAATTAGCTCAGAATACATTCTGACCAGATCTTTATTTGAAATATGTTTTTTTGATATATGAGGCATATGAATTATAAAAATTAGTCACAAATCCTAACTCTTAGTTTATTATATATGATAAACTAAGGAGAAAACATGTTGTGAGATTAGATAGTTGTTTGTGTGTTGTTTCAGCTCTGTATTTTTGGGCAGTGTATAAAGTAAAAACCCCACGCCTGATTACGTGGGGGTTGGGCATTCTTTGCTTCATGATTAATGCCAAGGCATGTCACCCTCGTCAATTTCGAAGGCGATGCCGCCCGTGGCACGAACCAGTTTTTTGAACCCTTGATCAAAGAAGGTTATTGACCAAGAGTCAAGGTCTTGGGCTAAAGCAGTTTTAACTACTCCAGCCTGGTAAGATACTTCGCAGAGTTTCTTGCCCGATTCGATAATTAGTACTGTCTCGATGAGAGAAATCTCTGTTTCGAACATTGTGATGATTTGGTCTTTTTTCGCAAGCTGCATAATCCCACGTAACTTTTGAATAGCGACCAATTGGTCAGTCTCGACAGCTATATGTCGAGAATTTTTTCCTACTCTGTTCAGTATGCGAAAAAGCACGGGTTTATTAGTTGTGGGAATTGTGGAAGAGCACTCATAATATAATATCCTAAAAAAACATTTAGTCAAGAGGTTTTGCTTTCTCTATGATGACACTGACTTCGTCGTTTCGTTTTGAGATTTTTCCAACAAAGATGATACACGAGTCGACTACGAACATATCCCTCTGAGCCTCAAGCGTGCGTGGAAAGACCACAGCTTCGATGCTTCCTGTGAGGTCAGCAATGCGCAGAAAGAGCATTCGCTCATTATTTTTTGTGGTAACGTCGCGCACATCTTCGATGATACCGGCGAGCGTGATTGCAGAGCCTGCGCGCGACTTTAGCTTGATTGAGGCAATATTTATTTCTTTCTTTTCGAGTTTTTCGCGAAACTTATCGAGAGGATGCCCTGAAATGTAGAGTCCAAGGAGCTCTTTTTCCCAGAGTAAGGTGTTTGCCATCGTAGCTTTATCTACAGGGCGGAGTGATAGATCAGGAATCTTTGAATCATCTGATAAAAGATTGAAAAGTGAGTCCTGATTGCCCGCGCCTCTGGCTTGTTCTTTGTGATATTCAAGGAGGAGCTCTAGGTTTTCAAGCATTTGTCCGCGTTCACCAAACTCATCGAGCGCTCCGGTGGTGCGCGGGTTTGCGAGGGCCGCCTTCAGCCG
>CAZAZG010000057.1:0-2487 GCA_964489565.1 uncultured Candidatus Saccharibacteria bacterium
TGCTTCGCAGTATTATGAAAGTCTCGTTTGTCCTACTTGAGGGGTAACTGGAGGGCATCAAACCTTCCTCTATTATGCCACAATATAGTAATTGTGCAACATTTCATCAATCAGCATCTTCAGCACAACTGTGTCTTTTTGAACTTACCAAAGCTTTTCTAACTTAAGACTTTTTGTGGTACTACATTTATGGATCTGATCCTAACTCAAAATGGAGACTTAATGTTGCGAAAACAAAGTCTGATAGAGCGTCGTTGCGAATCAAAAATTGCATACCCCAACAGGTACAATGCAGTACGGCATGCAAAAAACTTGCAAAACTTGGGAGGCAACACCGAAGGTGGTACAAATGTTACCACTGTCATAAGTACCATGTCGGTAGGCCTAACCGAAAAAAACTGAGGCTCTTGCTTGCAAGAGTGAAGAACGTGAGAATTACTCACGCTCAGTCTTCCCGCTCGAACCAAAGACGCTCCGCGCGAGCGCTTTGAAACGGCAAACATCCCCGACCAGAATACTGGTCGGGGATGTTTTAGTATTTAGGCATATACTTAAAACTAACGACTAGCAACTTGGAACTTTATTTCTTATTCCCCTTTTCCCAATCTCTTATTCAGCTCTGCTATTTCGTCACGGAGTATGGCAGCAGTTTCAAAATCCAAAATCTTTACCGCCGCATTCATCTGCAATTCCTTTTGACGGATAAGTTTGCGAGGATTCTTTTTGAATATCGCATCTTCTACCGAACGCTCTGTGGTTGCAACTCGCTTGCGTCCCTGATTGAGCGCCTCGGTAATGTCCTGAATCTTTTTGATAATGGTCTTTGGAGTAATCTTGTGTTTCGTGTTGTATGCAAGCTGAAGCGCTCTACGGCGTGCAGTTTCACCCATTGCTCGCTCCATTGAGCCTGTGACTGAGTCTGCATACAATACTACATGCCCATCAACGTTTCGTGCCGCACGCCCAATGATTTGGATCAGTGCCGTTTCTGATCGGAGGAACCCTTCTTTATCCGCATCAAGGATTCCGATAAACGAAACTTCTGGTAGGTCGAGTCCTTCCCTTAGGAGATTTACTCCCACAATGCAGTCAAATGTTCCTTTCCGAAATGCTGAGAGAATTTCAATACGTTCAATGGTTTTAATATCTGAGTGAATGTAGCATGCTTTTATTTTTTTCTCTTTAAGAAACTCAGAAAGATCTTCTGCCATCTTCTTGGTCAGCGTGGTAGCAATTACACGTCCGCCTGCTTTGATAGTTTTTTGTGCCTCGGCAATAAAATCAAATATCTGACCCTTGTATTTTCCCTTTTCTTGGATGGGGCGAACGGTGACCACAGGATCGAGAAGTCCTGTCGGACGGATGACTTGCTGCACCACCTGCTTGCTGGTCTCCTTTTCATAGTGAGACGGCGTTGCGGTTGTGAAAATGACCTGCCCAACTTTTTTTTCAAATTCTGAAAACTGGAGTGGTCGATTGTCTTTTGCAGAAGGAAGTCTAAATCCGTGCTCTACCAAAGTATTTTTTCGTGATTGGTCTCCTGCGTACATTGCACCGATTTGGGGCACGGTTACGTGAGACTCATCGATAATGGTGAGGAAGTCCGGTGTCCCGTCTGCTTTGTGCGGGAAGTATGAAAGCAACGTGTCTGGTGCTTCACCCACACTCTTCCCAGCAAAGTGCCGGGAATAGTTCTCGATTCCGTTGCAGTATCCAATCTCCCGAATCATAGCGAGGTCGTAGGTCGTGCGACGTTTGAGGCGTTCATACTCAAGCACCTTCCCTTCACTTTGAAACACGGTAAGCTGAGCTTCGAGCTCTTCCTTAATTTTTTTTGCGGCACGTTCAATACCACCCTCTTCAGTAATAAAGTGCTTTGCGGGGAATAGAAAGAATACGCTGACTGTTTCAAGTACCGTGCGAGAGATTGCGTCAATCTTTTGAATAGATGAAATACTATTTCCGGTCATTTCGATGCGATACACCACTCGCTCTGCCACCGGCATGATCTCAATCGCATTTCCGAGTGCGCGGAATGATGCAGGTGTGAGATCAGCATTGGTGCGTTCGAAATGAATGTCGACAAGTTTGCGGATGAATTCATTGCGAGGCATGGTATCGCCTACTGCAATTTTCATATTTACTTTTTCATATTCAATCGGACTTCCAAGACCATAAATACATGACACGGATGCCACCACGATGACATCCTTGCGGGTCAGGAGTGACTGGGTAGAAGCGTGGCGCAGGCGGTCTATTTCTTCGTTGATCTGGGCTTCTTTTTCGATATAGGTATCCGTGACCGGCATGTAGGCTTCCGGCTGGTAATAGTCGTAATAGGATACGAAATAATGCACAGCATTATTGGGGAAAAACTCTTTGTATTCTTGAGCGAGCTGAGCTGCGAGGGTTTTGTTGTGGGCAATAACGAGTGTCGGCTTTTGAATCTGAGCGATAACATTTGCTGCAGTAAAGGTTTTCCCGGAG
>CAZAZG010000058.1:0-2339 GCA_964489565.1 uncultured Candidatus Saccharibacteria bacterium
CAGCAAACGTTGGAGGGCGGGCTGTACGAAACGTCATTCATTGTACCGATAAGCCAGAAGAGGCGGCAGGGGAAATTGCTATTTGGTTCAAACCAGAAGAAGTCATTGATTACCGCCTCGTTCAAGAGCAGATTCTCTATGATGTGAATATTGATGGAATACTTGAGTAGTGTTAAGTTTTAATTGGATTTAAACAAAACGGCGTACGCCGTTTTGTTTTGCATGAGGTCTGTTTCTTTACTTAAAACTAAAAACTAAAAACTGTCTACTGGTTGCTTGCAACTAGGAGATGTATACTTCACGGAGGGTTGTTTCGCATATTTTCTAGATTAAAACTTTTTCAGGGAGCCCAACATTGCTTCGTCTTGATGAATGCGCAAGCGATCAGAGAGATGTACGCTGAGAGCACCCACCTAGTATTACACTAGGGGAATATGCGTAAATAACCCTATGAAAATTCCCGAGGCACAAGCCTTGGGAATTTTCTTTGGATTTTTTGTGTTAAAGCCTAGAGTCTGTATTCCCTCAGTCTTGCATTACATAAAACGAGCGACTGAAAACTTAACACCGCTCTGTGCTACAATATTCTCATCATGGCGAGACGGACACTGCTTCTCATTGTTTTAATACTCTCGGCTTTTTTATTGACACTGCACATGCTCGCACTCAAGCAATTTCTCTATTTTTCGTATTGGTGGCTTGACGTACTTATGCATGTTCTCGGCGGATTTACTGTCGGGCTACTGGCATGCTCAGTCCTTTATTTAAATGGGCTGCGACGCAAGACAATACTCCTTATATCTATTGTAAGTGCGGTGTTCTTGTCAGTATTTTGGGAACTATTTGAGTATAGAATTGGTATGACATTCGTGATCCCACATCACTTGGACCGGTATATAATTGATACGATAAGCGATTTGGTCTGTGGTATCACTGGGGGAGCAATAGCAGGGTATATTGCAGGAATAACCATGAAAAGATAACTTTATGAAAAAACCAACAATTACATTTTGGGGCGGGGTAGGGGCGGTTACCGGTGCAAACTTTCTCGTTGATATGGGCGCTCACTCTTTTCTTGTGGACTGTGGCATGCTCCAAGGAGTCCATGGCGCTGATGCACAAAATCGAGAACCATTTGCCTACGATGTCAGCAAGCCTGAGGCACTGTTTATTACTCATGCACATATCGACCATATCGGCAAAATCCCAAAGCTTGTACATGCTGGATTTGCCGGCACTATATATTCAACACCCGAAACAAAGGCGCTTTCTGAGTTTATGCTCGCAGACGCTGCTCATATTATGGAATTCGAACACAAAGAGCATGGAAAGCCGATGCTCTACAACACTGATGATGTATCAAAAGCATTTTCGCAGTGGAAGACTATTTCTTATCATAAACAGACTCCCATTTTTGAAGGCCTCTCGGTAGAACTCTATGACGCAGGGCATATCCTCGGTTCATCAATGTATTACTTCACCCTTACACTCGAGAGTGGGGAGACTCGCACAATGCTCTTTACTGGTGACCTTGGCAACTCTCCGTCAGCACTTCTTCCTGATACAGAATACGTACCGAGCGTAAACTATGTGGTCATGGACAGCGTCTATGGTGACCGCAACCACGAGCCAAAAACTGAACGTGAAGCAAAGTTTAAAGACATCATTACTGATGCAATTGCAAGAAAGGGGGTGGTTATCATTCCCGCATTCTCACTTGAGCGAACCCAGACCATTCTTTACGAACTCAACAACATGATTGAGGATAAAGTGATTCCACTTGTGCCAGTATTCCTTGATTCGCCGCTCGCTATTCGATTGACAAATATTTACGAGAAAATTGTAACGCTCTATAACAGCGATGTCCAGAAAGATATCCATGGGGGAGATGATATATATAATTTTCCTAAATTAAAAATGACCGCCAAGTCCGATGATTCACGCCGTATCCACCTGACTCCTGACCCAAAAATCATTATTGCCGGATCTGGTATGTCGACCGCTGGACGCATCCTGCACCACGAGGCGATGTATCTGCCTGATCCTAATGCAACTCTGCTTCTTATGGGTTATCAAGCCTCGGGAAGCCTAGGAAGGGAACTTCAGGATGGTGCAAAGATTGTGACTATTCACGACCAGCAGGTTCAGGTAAAAGCGAGAATCATCACTATCGATGGATACTCAGCACATAAAGATTCCGAACACCTCATCGATTTTGTTGAACATATGCAAGATGATAATCTTCGAAAAGTCTTTGTGGTGATGGGAGAACCAAAAGCATCGCTGTTCCTAACACAGCGTCTTCACGATTATCTAAGTGTAAATGCTCTCGCTCCAGA
>CAZAZG010000059.1:0-2245 GCA_964489565.1 uncultured Candidatus Saccharibacteria bacterium
TGCTCTGGGTCCCGAGGAGGCATACCCCGATTACTGAAGATCCGTTTTTGTATTATCAGGTTGAGCGTATTTTTCAAATCCAATATCTGCCATGTCTCGATCTTACTCGCTTCGGTAAGGTAGGATTTTTTTTCCAAACAACCACTTTTGCGATCAATGTTTTTTGGAAGTCACTCTTTGAGGCTCGCGCTAGCTTTTTTACCCGCGATCCATATATTGCTTTACTTCTAAAACTCAGAGGAAAAAATGTAGCTTTTGAGACACACATGGGACATATGAGTAGAGGTATAAAGCTTTTGATTACATATAAAGTAAAGATGGTGCACATAACCTACGGACTCCACGATTTTTATAAAAATCATGGAGCTAAAAATATGATTGTTGCGTCAGACGCGGTCGATATCAATCAATTTTCTATTCCGCTTTCAAAGCAAGAAGCTAGAGAAAAAGTTGGCTTTCCGAAAGATAATAAAATAGTGCTCTACACCGGCCACTTATATTCATGGAAAGGGGCAAACACTCTTGCAGAGGCAGCAAAAATCCTCGGTGATACTATCCGCGTGGTGTTTGTGGGCGGTACAGACCACCATATTGCGAGCTTTACCCAAAAGTATGGAGAGACCAAAAATATCACCATGGTAGGGAAAAAGCCTCACAAGGATATCCCGATGTATCTCCGCGGAGCAGATGTGCTTGTTATTCCAAACAGCGCAAAGGAGGATATATCGAGGCTCTATACTTCGCCAATGAAATTATTTGAATACATGGCAAGCGGTACCCCAATCATTGCGTCGAATCTCCCGTCACTTCGCGAAGTTATAGACGGGGATACCAGCTTTTTGTTTGAACCAGATAATGCGGTAGACTTAGCTACCAAGATAGAGACGGTATTTCAAAATTCTTTGGACGCTCAAAAAAAAGCAACGGTTGCCTTTGAAAAAGTCCAAGGTTATTCTTGGGATAATCGTGCCAAACATATACTTACCTTTTTATATTCTTAATTATGAATTTACGAGCAAAAATTGCGAGAAGAAAACTTGATGAAAAAGTAGCGCCCCATGCAAGTGAAGTAAAGACTCTTGAGGTGGGTGCGTATGGAAAATCAAGCTATGGGAGATTTTTCCCCAACCGCATTGGACTTGATGTTAGGCCTGGTGTGGGAGTAGATATTGTAGGGAGTGTGTACGAGCTTCCATTTGAAGATGAAAGTTTTGATATCGTCCTCTGTATGGTGGTGATGGAGCACCTCGAAGACCCACAGTCTGCAATTGCTGAAATGAAAAGAGTACTGAAGCCTAACGGGAAAATTCTTGTCTCAGTTCCTTTCCTATTTCCTATTCATGATTCACCTGGAGATTATTGGAGGTTTACGAAATATGGTTTCAAAATTTTATTTAAAGATTGGGATATTGTTGAGCTCTCTGCTGAAACAAATTTCAATGAAACTTTTGCGGTGCTGCTTCAGCGAGTTGGCTATCAGTCGAAATTTCGTTTTAATGCGGTTGCAAAAGTATTGATATTCTCCCTAGCGTGGCTTCTTACCAAGTTGCCGGTGTTGCCTAAACAGGTCTATGGAGACATTGGAAAAACTGTTGAAGAGCCAGAAGCCTTCGCTAGTTCATTTTTTCTGGTTGCACAAAAGCGATAGATCTGAGGTGCTCAGCAAGGCGTACTGCAAGTGCACAGATGGTATACGTAGGGTTAGCACAGCCACTCGTGAGGAATACCGATCCACTGCACACATAGAGATTGCTTACGGAGTGAACCCGTAAGTCTACATCAACGACTGATGCTTCTTTGCGAGTGCCCATAATGGTACCGCCGAGGTGGTGACTTGCATCAAAATTGATTGGCCATAGACGCGCATCTTCTAAGTTGCTTTCAAAAACACCAAGTTCTGACCTTTTGATTTCTTCTGCGCAGATTGCGTGGAGTGTAATGAGTGATTTTCTGTCGAGCGCTGTGGTTGAAATGTTTACCACAGGAAGCGGTGAACCATAGATATCAAGCTCAGTGCTCTGTGTCATGACATTTGAGGCACTAGGCTCCATTTCCATAAAATTTCTGACTCTAATTTTTCTGATGGCAATTTCTTTTGTTGGTTGAATTCTGTGCGTCATGTAAGGTACCACAGCTTGCATGTCACGAATGATATAAAAAATAGAACGGAGCGTGCCTTGTGAATGTTCTGGTATCGCATCATTGTCGTCCCCTGTCTCATTGTAATCTTTTAAATCAACAAGGC
>CAZAZG010000060.1:0-2168 GCA_964489565.1 uncultured Candidatus Saccharibacteria bacterium
CCGCTTCGGACTTTCAGGAAGTAAGACTCGTAACGTTCGAGAAGGTCGCGCAATCCGCAAGGATATCGCACGCCTGAAGACCGAGCTGTCAAAGCGTGCTGCATAATATTTTTATGAAAAAACCATCAACCCCAACAGTTACAGAATCAACCGCACGTACATTTAAAGGTACCGTTGCTTCGACGAAGATGAAGGACACTGTCGTTGTCGTCGTAGAGCGCTTTGTGAAGCATCCTCAGTACGGTAAGTACGTAAAACGCCGAAAGCGCATGAAGGCACACGATGCAGGGAATACTTGCGTTATGGGTGACGTGGTGACAATTCGCGAAACCAAGCCAATCTCAAAAGATAAAACGTTTATAGTAATTAAGTAAGTTGGTAAAAGTTTGATACGTTTAAAAGTTGAATAAGTAAAGAAAGTAGGGTAATGTAGGGTCCAACTTATAGCGGAGCGGAACTTATAACCTCCTCACTTCGCAACTAGCCATGATACAGCCACAATCAATCGTCAAAATAGCAGACAACTCAGGCGCGAAGATTGGCCGTGTATTCAAAGTACTTGGTGGATCAAAGAAGCGCTATGCGCAGATCGGAGATATCGTAGTACTCTCAGTACAGGTAGCTCAGCCACGAAAGGCGGTAAAGAAGAAAGATGTGCTGTATGCGGTCGTAGCTCGTCAGAAGTTTGCATATCGCCGTGCTGATGGCTCATACATTCGTTTTGATGAAAACGCAGTAGTGATTGTCGATAAGGTAAAGCATCAGCCAATCGCAGGTCGCGTGTTCGGCCCGATACCTCGCGAGCTCGCAGAAAAGGGGTATCAGTCGATTATCTCACTTGCTCCAGAGGTGGTATAGGGATAATCAGGCTTTAGACCTTAGGCGTTAGCTAAGCTAATTCCTAAAGCCTAGCGCCTAATGGCTCAAAAAATTATGAAAATCCGAAAAGACGACAACGTAATAATCCTCTCAGGGAAAGATAAAGGGAAGACCGGCAAGGTTACTCGCGCATTTCCTCGTGAAATGAAGGTGATTGTAGCGGGTGTAAATGTCCGAAAAGTCCACAAGCGCCCAACAAAGGGTGGTCAAAAAGGACAGATTATTGAGCAGTCAGTACCAATGCACGTTTCAAACGTCATGATTGTTGATCCAAAGACAAGTAAGGGATCACGCGTTGGGTACAAGATGGACGGAGACAAAAAAGTGCGCATTTCAAAAAAAAGTGGTTCTAGTCTTTCAATGTAATTTGTATGAAAACAATCACCCAGAAAACAAAAGAAGTATATACCGCTTTGAAGGCTACCCAAGGGTACAAGAATTCAATGCAGGCTCCAAAGATTACCAAGGTGGTTATTAGTAGTGGAGTGGGTTCATTTAAAGATAAAAAAAAGGTAGAGCTCGCGACCAACCGCCTTATGAAGATAACTGGGCAGAAGCCTTCTGTGCGCGGAGCAAAGCAGTCTGTAGCTGCCTTTAAGGTCCGTGAAGGCGACACTGTGGGACTCCAGGTAACACTCCGCGGAAAGCGCATGAATGACTTCCTTGATAAGCTCGTACACATTGCACTTCCTCGAACAAAAGACTTCCGTGGTATTCCAGCAACGAGTGTTGATGAGATGGGGAACTACACACTCGGTATTCGTGAGCACACGATTTTCCCTGAAACATCTGACGAAGAGCTCAAGGATGTGTTTGGCCTCGCGGTCACTATTGTGACTACTGCAAAATCAAAGGCAGAAGTTCTCGCACTCCTCACATTCCTCGATTTTCCTTTCAAAAAGCCAGCGGTGAAGTAATACGAAAATTAAGAATGAAGCCATAGAAAACAGCGATTCCCGAAAGGGAATCGCTGTTTTTGTTTTGGGCACACATGTCAATTTCGCCCTCGGACATTAATGACAATATCTCGTCCCGAGCCGTCATCTGGACACCGGTCAATTTCGAGCAATATTGGCTCGAGATTTATCTCCCAGTGAGCAAGGTTGTTTGTGAGCCACTCTGTCTGCTCTGGGGTAAATCTGAGCTCCCTACTAATCCTCGCAATGAATTCGGGTCCAAATGAGCTCCAGCGCTTCTCTCGTGACATCGGGCCTTCATAGTGGTTGGATAACGTGTTCATCTTGAATAGTCAAGCGTGCATTTCTGATAAAAATAGTACGGCATATATG
>CAZAZG010000061.1:0-2048 GCA_964489565.1 uncultured Candidatus Saccharibacteria bacterium
GTCTCCCGCAATGCGAAGATTTTTTGCTTTGACGACACCGCCGAGAGATATGACCGCAATATCAGAAGTGCCTCCACCGATATCAATGATCATACTTCCTACCGGATCATTAACCGGGAGACGGATACCGATTGCTGCCGCCATTGGCTCTTCGACAATATGCACTTCGCCTGCTCCTGCATTTCGGGTAGCATCGCGCACGGCTCTGATTTCTACATTCGTAATACCTGATGGCACCCCAACGACTACGCGCGGACCAAAGAGCTTCTTTGAATTCTTTTGCGCTTTATTGAGGAGATACGTAATCATCTCCTCGGTGACTTCAAAGTCAGAGATCACTCCATCGACGAGGGGCTTCAGTGCGACAATGTGAGACGGGGTACGTCCGAGCATCTGCTTTGCCTCGCTTCCTACAGCTACGACGCGTCCTGTCTTTTGGTTTACCGCCACCACTGATGGCTCATTAATGATAACGCCAAGACCACGAACATACACCAAAGTATTTGCGGTACCTAAATCAATTCCAATATCATTGGACACAAGCCTTCGTAATTTTTCGAATCGTTTTGGAATTTTCATAATTATGAGCCGAAGAATTCTGTCCAACCTCCCGCAAGAAGATTTTTCAGAGGAATGATTTTAACATCTCCCGTTTTTCGATACTTTATTTCTACCGTCTTATCTGCTGATCCGCGGTCACTTACAATAACTTGCCATGGGATACCGATAAGGTCAGCATCGGCAAATTTTTCGCCTGCACGCGCATCACGGTCATCAAATAGCACTTGTATCCCCTTTTCGGTAAGTGTTTTGTAGATGTCTTCTGCTCTGTAATTTTCTACTTCCTCTTTCTTTTTTATTTCTATAAGATGTACATCAAACGGCGCGACACTTTCTGGCCACACAATCCCTTTTTCATCGGCAAATTTTTCTACAATCACACCCATCAATCTTGTTAGACCAATACCATAAGAACCCATGTATACATCGTTCTTGTTTCCTGAAGAATCGGTGTAGGTGTAATCAAATGCTTTCGTAAATTTTGTATTGAGTGGAAAAATATTTCCTACTTCGCATGCTTTTACTTGCTCGAGTAAATCAAAGTTCACTCCGAGTTTTTCTGCATTTTCCGGAGTTACCACTTCTTTGTTGTAAGCAATTTTATTGCTCTTATCGAGATAGATTAAATCCTCTCCCGCATCGCAGAGTGTTTGGAACTCATGAGAAAAGTCTTTAGTAAAATCTCCGCCTGATGCGAGGGTGATGTAAGTATCATCTCCAATGCCTAAATCTTGAAATATTGACATATACACAGCTTTTGTTTTCTCGTAGTAAACCTTGAGGTCATCTTCATCAGCATGAAAACTGTAAAGATCTTTCATACGAAATTCCCTTCCTCGGAGAAGCCCTGACTTTGCACGCGCCTCGTTTCTAAACTTGGTTTGAATTTGGTAAAACGCACATGGCAAATCTTTGTATGACCGTGCGTGCTCAGAAACAATAGGTGTGATCATCTCTTCATGAGTTGAACCAAGGATATATGAATTGGAAGATTTTTCTTCAGACACTGTGTTTGCCGGTACGGTTTTCATAAGCACGTCTACGGTTTCGATTCTCCCTGTTTTTTCCCAAAGCTCTTTTGGGGCTAATGAGGACATGAGAATCTCATTCCCAATACTATCCATATGTTTACGAATAATATTTTCAATTTTCGTCAGCACCTTCAAGCCAAGTGGTAAGATAGTATACACTCCAGCCATTTCTTTATGCACACAGCCCGAGCGAATGAGCAAATCAGCATTTTTTGAAACCTCGTCCTTTGGACTTTCCTTACGAGTTTTGGTGAATAGGTGTGATTGTTTCATCGTGGGCGATGTGATGTCTCGAGTAAATTATTAACAGGACACGCGGTAAAATAGTACCGCAAAATGGTCATAACCGCAAAAATATTGACTGAACTTGATTTATTTGCTATAATAATTAGTAATCCTTCTTCCTCCAGTTACCCCTCAAGTAGGACAAACGAGACTTTCATAATACTGCGAAGC
>CAZAZG010000062.1:0-1995 GCA_964489565.1 uncultured Candidatus Saccharibacteria bacterium
TCTTTGATGGATTTGATGATTGAATGGACTGGTTTGGACCAGATGTTGGAATATCCAATACAAAAGTAGGTAGTTCTTCTTTTAGGAGTAGTGATATTAATGAGTTAGCCAATGAGTTATTATTATCATTAACCTCTCTCTTTCTTCCAGGCCTTGCTCTGCTTGCCGTTTCACCTTCACAGGTCCAAACAGCCTAGGAGGGGAGAGTGTGGCATGGAGGTCTGTCCATCTTCCCGTGTTCACCCCTTAGCTAGATGTAACACATAGTAATAGTTCATAATTTAGAAATCTCAACGTTTGCAGCTTTAAAAACGTAACCTTGTTAGTTGTGAACTAAAAGTTCCACAGTAAAACCCTTGGTATTCAAATGAAATCCATCTCTGAAACTCTCTACTCAGCCATCTCGGGGAGACGGAATAGAGTAGTCTACTAGGTCTAGTACAGAGGGTGGTAACAGCTACTGCACAGCCAACTTAAGCTGCAAAGCATTTTTCGTTGCAATAATCTGACAGCTTTAGTCAGCAGAGGAGCCCCCCTCTGGTACGAAATATAACTAAAGAAACCAGGCAGGCAACGGAAACGCTGGCATATGCTTGGCAGTGATGATTCTTTCTAAGAACTCGTCTTTCTCATTACTAAACATTCAAAGAGAACTAATATTAAGGACAGGTGAAACTACCGTTCGTCGTCACTCTTGCTACCAAAGTGAGACACGCAGCCAAGCCAGCAGACCTTATTTACTTCCTCCGTGAATTCATTGAATTTTCTGCAGACAGGATGGAAGGTTTGCTTACTTTTGGCGCTCTAGTTGCTGCATAAGACTTGCCATTTGATCTTGCAGTACTTTCAATTGGGAATACGCGCTTGTTTTCATGTCGTCATCTAAATTCAGCACTCCGGAGGGATCATTGAGTGAAATATACCGCCCCTCGCCAACATTGATGTCAAAGTTGGCTGCTGTAGCTGCTACTGAATTTCCTCGTCGCTTCTTTGTTACGGTGGCCACCAAAGCCCCTTCATCAATTGGATCCACAGGTGAGCCATTCTTTGAGCTAGGTTGATCCCAAATTACGAATACAAGCAAAATGATGAGCACGCAAATGAACCAGCAGCATACAAATGAAAAGCGAAAACATATTATCAACTTACAACATCATTTCTCCTCGTCGAACTGTTCGTACGACTGTGGCTGGTGTCTGCATTGGTCGATTGGCCCTGTAAGGAGCGGGAGTCTCAAAGCGATCTCGCTTGCCACACATTGGAGCTGGCACCTTTCTAGCAACAACACCGGTACTAACGCTAGGGCTCGTATTGCCGATAGAAGCGCTTCGTGTCATCCTGAGTAGATCCAAGAGATTGCTGTTGTACTTGTCGTTGAATTCTTGGATGGTCATTTCTCGCGTCGACTTTGGAATCTTCATCATTCCCGAGTAATGTGCTTGGAGTTGTTCATTTTTGCATTCCATCATTTCCGTTTTGATCCCATCTAATTTCTTTTCAAATCCCTTTTCCAAATCTTCAATAACCATGGAAATATGGCTCTCATTGGTCCCATCGACGAGAGCTGCAGGGTTCTTGGTGTCGCCGGTCACACCCTCAGTAGTGGCGGTTGTGTTGGTCGCGTCCACAAAGACTCCCCCAATAATTGTTCTCTTGGCAGTTTCACGAAACTGTTCAGCTCGAGAGAGATTAGTTGCCCTAGCGGATGGCATCATTGGATGGCTTGTTATCTCGATCTATTATAAGTAGTTTGCAAAGTAGTTTTAGTATGGATAGTCGGTCTACTTGCAAGTAAATAAAAAATAGATAGTAACAAGGCTGCCTCTTTTGCTCTCCGAGAAAAAGTGAGCAGAGGTTCAAAAATGTTGATCATCAACGGTCTTTATGTCGCAGCGCGATTGGTGCGGCGGGCGTGCTTCCCCACAAACCGGTATGATCGCGCGAGGTATATTAAAATAATAGTAATAATCGAGGAAACAACAAAAAATTCATGAC
>CAZAZG010000063.1:0-1901 GCA_964489565.1 uncultured Candidatus Saccharibacteria bacterium
GCCCACCACACTGATTCGATGAATGTATTATCCATCGTTTTATATGAACCATCAAAATCAACCCATCGCCCCATTCGGTCAACGGTCGTTTTCCAATGAGAAACATAATCGAGGACTTTACTGCGAGCGTATTCATTGAAAGTGTCGATGCCAATCTTTTCGATTTCTTTTCTTCCAGAGATTTTTAGATCTTTTTCAACAATATTTTCAATCGGTAATCCATGGCAATCCCAGCCCCACTTTCTCTCTACCCGAAAACCTTGCATCGTCTGATAACGAGCGACAGTATCTTTTACCGCACTTCCGAGAATGTGTCCGTAGTGTGGTAGCCCTGTGGCAAATGGTGGACCATCGTAAAATACATATTCACCCTTTGGAGACTCCTTATCAAGAGTTTTTTGAAAAATATCTTCTTTTTTCCAAAATGCTAAAGTAGCCTCCTCGGTTTTTGCCAATTCTGACTTTATTGGAAACGCCTCGAGATTTTCTTTTTCTATATTTTTAGCCATATATAGGCCTATCCTATCATTTTTAGGATTTTTAGAAAGCCTTGGCGCACTGGCTATTTCCCCGTACTTCCAAAGCCTGCTTCCCCTCTATTTGTCTGACTGAGCTCTTCGACTTCAACAATTTCTGGTCTTTCGATTTTTTGGATAATCATCTGAGCCACCTTGTGCCCCGCCTCGAATCTATATGCGGTATCAGAGAGATTGATGATACCAATCAGCACTTCACCCCGGTATCCACTATCGATAACACCTCCAAGTGTTTTGAGTCCCGCTTTGTGCGACAAGCCACTCTTCTCCCAAATGAGTCCGACATATCCCTCTGGTATCTCCATAGCAAGACCAGTGTTAATTTGTTTCCGCTCTCCCGGCTCAACGGTAATGGCTTCTGTTGTATACAAATCAAATCCTGCATCCCCAACATGCCCCATACTTGGGAGCACTGCGTTCTCTGACATTTTTTTAATCGCGAGGTGAATACTCATATCATTATGTTCTCAAAATTGAATCAATCCTGTCCGCAATCTTCACCATGTCTTTTTCTTTTTTCCCGCGGGTAGTTTCTGCCGGTGTGCCGATGCGAATTCCTGACGGATCCATCGGTGACCGTGCATCACCCGGAATAGTATTTTTGTTCACAATAATCCCCGCTTTCTCGAGTCTGTCACTTGCTTCTGCCCCCGATATTCCCTTTCCATCCATCCATGTGTCTACGAGGGCCATATGAGTATCCGTACCACCGGAGACAATTCTCCAGCCAAGTCTTTGTAACTCTTTGCTAAGCGCCTGTGCATTTTTGATGACTTGTTTTGCATACACGCGAAAGCTTGGGGCTGATGCCTCTTTGAGCGCCACCGCTACGGCCGCGATAGCGTTTACGTGCGGACCTCCTTGAAGCCCCGGAAAGACTGCTTTATCTATCTTTTTTGGAAATTCTCGATTATCTATTTTTGAAAAAATAAGTGCCGACCTCGGACCCCGCAAAGTCTTGTGGGTAGTACTCGTCACCACATCTGCGTATGGAAACGGCGACGGATACACTCCTCCTGCAATGAGCCCTGCCAGGTGCGACATATCTACAAGGAGTAGTGCCCCGCACGCATCCGCTATAGCGCGAAACTTTTTGAAATCTACCTTGCGGGGATATGCAGTGAACCCGGCGATGATCAGGTATGGCTTTTCTGTAAGCGCCAATTCCTTCAAAGCGTCGTAGTCTATTTGCTCCGTCTTCGAGTCAACACCAAACGGAATCTGTTTCCAAATCTTTCCCGTCGCAGATGCTTTGTGTCCGTGTGTGAGGTGCCCACCATCTTGTAAGTTCATTCCCATTATTGTTCCTCCTTGGGGAACAAGAGCCAAAAAGACCGCAAGGTTTGCAGGAGAGCCTGAAAGGGC
>CAZAZG010000064.1:0-1864 GCA_964489565.1 uncultured Candidatus Saccharibacteria bacterium
CCTCATTACTGCAGCGTTTTTCAGGCCGTATGTTATGCAAAGGCTGACCACGTTTATTAATCCTGCAGCAAATAGTCAGACGTCAGGCTACCAAATCCAACAGTCGCTCATTGCCATTGGCTCGGGAGGATTTACGGGACGAGGGTTTGGGCAAAGTGTGCAGAAATTTAACTTCCTCCCTGAACCTATTGGAGATTCCATCTTTGCCGTTGCATCTGAAGAGTTTGGTTTTATGGGAGCAACCGCAATCATCGTACTGTTTGTTATTTTTACCATAAAAGGACTCAAAATTGCGATTCGAACACAAGATACGTTTGGTAGACTCTTTGTTGTGGGCACTGTTATACTGATTGTATCGCAAGCCTTTATTAATATTGGAGCGATGGTGGGCGTGCTTCCGCTCAGCGGTATTCCGCTTCCGTTTATCAGTCATGGGGGTACCGCACTACTCGTAACCTTAGCAGGAGTCGGAATTATTTTGAGTATTTCACGCGGACAGAAACAGACTTAATTTATGAAAATATTACTTACCGGTGGCGGAACAGGAGGGCATTTCTACCCAATCATTGCGGTAGCAGAAGAACTCAATAAAATTATCGAGGCACAGAAAATTTCTGGTATTGAACTGTACTTTATGGCGCCTTCACCCTATAACGAGGGTGCACTGTTTAACAATAAAATTATTTTTAAAAAAAATTTCGCAGGAAAATTACGTCGGTATTTTTCAATTCTCAACTTTTTTGACCTTTTCAAAACTCTTTGGGGTGTCATCGTCTCTACTTGGGAAATATTCCTTATGTATCCCGATGTAGTCTTTGGAAAAGGTGGGTATGCGAGCTTTCCTGCGGTCTTTGCTGCACGAATCCTCCGTATTCCCGTGGTCATTCATGAATCTGACAGTGTGCCAGGAAAAGTGAATCTCTGGGCAGGAAAATTTGCTGAGCGCATTGCACTTTCTTATCCTGATGCAGCGCAGTATTTTCCTAAAGAAAAAGTGGCGCTCACCGGAAATCCTATACGCAAAGATCTCGACTTAGCGCTCACATCAAACGCTCATGAGTTTCTCGGACTCGACCCAAATATCCCGACCATTTTTGTCATGGGTGGCTCACTCGGATCGCAAAAAATCAACGAAGTACTCATGGAGGCACTTCCGCACCTTCTTTCGAAATATAATGTAGTGCATCAAACAGGCAAGAAAAATATTCGCGAAGTAAAAGAGATTGCTGAGGCCGTACTCCTAAACCATATCCACAAAGACCGTTACCACACCTACGACTACATGGACAATCTCACAATTCGCTCTGCCGCAGGCGCTGCAAATCTCGTCATATCGAGGGCGGGATCGACGATATTTGAAATAGCGGCATGGGGGATACCTTCTATTATTATCCCGATCAGAGAAGCTGTGAGTCATGATCAAACAAAGAACGCATTTGCCTATGCACGCACGGGGGCAGCGAGCGTTGTGGTAGAAGAAAATCTTACGGGAAATATTTTAAATTCTGAAGTTGACCGAATAGTAGAAGACAGAGAATTAACTAAGACAATGAAAGAAGCGACCAAGCAGTTCGTCCATACAGATGCAGCTCGTAAAATCGCAGAGGAATTACTAAAAATCTGCCTTCAGCATGAGCTATAATAAAAAGGATGCAGAAAACCCGCTTTTTGAAAGTTCTAACAGTAAGCCTCATGAGCACTTATCTATTGATAAGTCCTGTTTTTGCGCTCACAGTAACTGAGCTCGAGCAACAAATTAATGTCAAACAAAACCAAAAAGCAGTGTTGGACGCAGAGAAAGTAAAACTTGAAAAGCAAATTACTGAGACCGGGAAACAAACAAAAACACTCCAATCAGCAGTGA
>CAZAZG010000065.1:0-1821 GCA_964489565.1 uncultured Candidatus Saccharibacteria bacterium
CCCCGCAACCATAACCCCCGGCGGGCCCCTTCCTCCCCCGCAATCGTAACCCCCTCTGTAACCTCCTCGTTGTGGGTAGTTGCCTCTATTGCCTCCTGGCGGACCCGGTGGACAGTTAACCGGAACGTATTTTTCAGTCAGGTTCGAAGGACACCCAATTGAATCCAATTTAGCCTCAACCTTACGCCTAACTTCGTTGCATTTAGCATTGTGTGTCGCTTGCGCCTCCGCGCATCTGTCATAGCAGCCCCCTGCCTCGTCGGATTCATCACACTTAGTGTTTTTAACCCAATCATGCTCCAAGGGATTCTTGCATTTAAAACAATCGGCCGGGTTACCACACGTGTCATTTCCTGTGTTCGCCCCACTGGTTGCCAAATCAGGCATCTGTTGGTTTCCAGGCATGTCTTGATCTGTTAGAAACTAAATTTATGAGAAACCTGAACCTTATGTTATTAGACTATTCATGAAGACAAGTAAGCGTCCATTGGTCTGCTGCTCAACCAGATTTTAAATAAGGCAGATTCGCTACCGCTAAGCACTCGCTTAACATGTCGCTCTGATCTGTTCATTTGAACCTTCTTATCCTTCCTGTGTTTGTGACGTGGCCTGGCCTCAACCCTATGAACCCTATGTCTGTAACGTTTGTAACCCATCACTCCCCGCTTAGCAACCTAGCGTAACGTGCGTAAATGCCAACACTTTTGGTAACCTAGCAACTAGCAACCAATGCGAATGTTATGAGAGCGGGCCGGCATCGCATGATCACATTTTGCTGCCAGCCTCACCAGCCTCCCACAGATCAGTAAACAAAAGGTTCCACATCAGTGCATTGCACCTTACTCGAATAGATGGGAAGACATGTAAATAGATGAGGTGATGTGCCCGTTCTGATCGTTCTACAATCTTCCGCCCTCAGAAGCATCATTTTGGTTTTGGATCTCCTCCACAATTCGGTTTGTGCGGTTCGGTTTGCGCAAGCTGAAACAAAAACTGGAAAAATGAGTTGCTAGTTGCTACTAGCTATGTCAAAAACAAACATCTCACAAAAACCAAATCTTGACCTTTGAACTCAATCATTATCCATTGCTGACAACTTCCCCACATCTTCGAATTTCATCAGCCACCATGACTGTCAACAAAAAGAAAATGTGCCCCGGCCCTTTTGAAAACGACAATGTCTATGGACCGCTTCAATTGGCATCAGATGTTGACAAAGTCGGTAAGGCGCAACCAAGTTGACTGCAACAGCTGTTGGAATTCCAGATCCTGTCTTTTCGTCTCGCTCGCTAACCTCCCCTCTTGCGCTCGCTCACCCAACTTCAATTAAAAAGCCCATGCCGCCCATCACCATGAACACAATGAACACAAGAACGCAAAGAAGCACCCTGAATGTGGTTCATCCAACAAGGCAGGAAAGGCCAAGTGCAGCCCCTTCGACTTGCCACCCACGGTGAAATAAACCCGCCGTCATCCGCTCGGCGTTGCACTGATTCCTCATGAAGGCGATTTTATGCAATTTTATCAGAGCCTGGTTGTCCTCGAGTTGGGTTGATGAATCAGTGGACGCATTGCATGTATGCCTTTTTGACAGTTTTTTAGGCAGTTTCGAAAGCTCTCCTGCTATTTTCCTTTTTTGATTGCGGCCTCTTTTTTTATGGAAACGGCCTGAAAGGTGCGGTAAATTGCCATAACGGACTTTTCCAGTCGTGTTTCGGAGTTTCGGAGCTTCGGAGTATTTTGAATCCTGGTTCTTCAAAATTCTGCGCGCCGGCCGCTTAGTCGTGATTCTAGCATGCAGGCGTTGCTCTTGACACTCTT
>CAZAZG010000066.1:0-1621 GCA_964489565.1 uncultured Candidatus Saccharibacteria bacterium
CCATGTCCTTTTGGTGCTTGCAGTTTTCCTTCCATTTTCCTCCCAAGGCCACTTACTTTTTTCAATACGGGGGAGAGTGCGTCCTACTCTTTTTTCTATGCTACTTTTCAGTACTAGCGCTACGTAATCTGTACACAAGATGTCCTTTAAAATACTGCCTCCAAATTACTTTGACAATGACCCTCTCAACCGCGACGGCGACGGCCCCCCATCCCCATTGCTTGCCCCATCATGGCCTACCATGGCAAGCTCCAACCCCTGTCCTCTCCCCGCCCTGGCAGGGTATAGACTTCATCCTTACTGCTCTGTGTCGGTGATGCTTATGGCGCTTGTTACCGGTCCTTTACTTCTTCGAGTCATCGACACTTCCACCATGCTTCCCCATGTGCCCTGGGCGCGACGCTCATTCTATTGGGATCCTTGTCTTAATTTCCTTAGAAAGCCCCCCCCATGGCCACCGCCGCCGCCGTGGAATCCCCCATGGCGCAACCACATTGCCTTCAGGGAGGGAAATTGCAGCACAATCCACAGTATATTCTTGGCAAAGAGGTATTGCCCTGTGATGACGACGTGTCCATTGCCCCACCAAATGCCACATCATCTATTATCGCGCTTCCGTGAAGGCTTACATCACCACGTCTCGCCATCTCTCGCGAGATGTTATTGGCTATCTCAGAGAAATCCTGTCCTTTACTTTTATTTTTCGGGAGACCCTCTTGATCGCGCTAGATACAGAGCCTCCATAAACTGTGATAGTCCATGCTGTGGCAGGCCATTAATTTTCCCAGTGGTTGACGCAAAAGCCCTCGGTTGTCTTAATTTTATTTCAAGCCAATACTCAAAGGATTCACGGTGGCATTGCAACTACACTTTGAATCTGCGCATCGTAGCTGGCATCCAAGCTCGAGTGACCATTGGTTGGAAGCTCCTCACCATGCCTGACACTCGCAGCAAGAGCTCCCTCACGCGAGCTACCAAGTCGTCGGCAAGTCGATCTAAGGTCACTCCCCGGTCAAAGGTCACCTCCACAGATGCTACCCTTCCTACGGCTGGTCCCAAGGGCAACAATGAAGCAACTAATCTCGCCTCCAACTCCCCCCCTACAAATGTCGTCAATGCGTCCTCTACAACAAGTCCTGCACGAGTTACCGTTGCCGACGACCTTGAAACGACATATATGGGCTCTGTATCCCCTGGAAATGTCAAGCTGTCTTGCACTGATTCAGAGTCAAGGCCTACTCCACTCGTCGTGCCCAAGGCCTCTTCCATAGATTACTTGTCTTCTGCGGATGCCGATGAAGCCAAAAAGTTTGGTAATGCTACCGCCGCGCGTGTCAAGGTCTCTTCCGAAGAAGGCCCCAAGGCTTCAACCGCAGTTGCTACTCAAGATCCCACTTCAAGGGACCCCATGTCTTCCGGCTTGGCTGCCCCTACTTCCTCTTCTGCAACCGATGCAATTGTTGCCGACACTCGTGAAGCAGCCGATGTTGGTATTGTCAGTGGATTTGATGCTCCTGCAAGTGATCCGACAAGAAACGCCGCGCCAGCAGACATGCAAGCAACCAATGCCTTGGCAGCAGAGGCACTCGATGCTACAGATGGAGCCTTCCCTTCTGTTACC
>CAZAZG010000067.1:0-1539 GCA_964489565.1 uncultured Candidatus Saccharibacteria bacterium
GTTAGTAGTATTCCAGAGAATTACTATTGGGAGCACGTTATGCATATTTCCAGTAGTTGAACTGGAGAACGAACGCCCCCGTTCCCAAATAAAACCCAAGACTGCCGCTACTAGTAGTTAGGTGGGTAGAACAGTACACAAATTGTATACAACATTTCCAGTGCAAAAACATGTGGCAATTGCAACCAAAAATCTGGCATGCCAGATCACAGATTCACAGTCCTACCTATCCAATCAAAAGTCAGGTAACCATCAAACAGCTAGTGATAGCTACTAGCAGAGCTGGTTGGAAAAGCTACTGAACTGATTAACTAGCTAACTAGCTGGAGGAGCTAGCTTCTCTTTCGAATTGCGGTGTTGTTGCGATCCGAGCGGGGATGAAACATGACCCCCGATCACCACTTAGCAGTCACTTGGCAGGCTGGCCACGCAGAAGTGAAACAGGCTTGCTTGCTAGCTAGCCAGCTACCAGCAGCACAGAGCATGACATTGGGAGCTTTCAGAAATTAAAATTGAGGGTGAGGCTGATCCGTTTTGTTTTGGTGCTCAGAGCAGACAGGGATGAAAACTTCCGATGTCTGCAAAATGTCGCAGTTTTGCTTGAACAGGCATCGTTCCTGTTGAACGTCTAAACTTCACTTATGTGACACATTTTATTTAGGGATTTTGGCGGTCTTTCTGTTTTTGGCGGTCTTTTCGCGAATTGGTGTCAAGCATCAGAAAAGCATCGTTTGCCATGGTTTGTGGCACAATCAGACGCTGCTGCTGATTTCAGCAGGATTGCTGAGACAATGGGCAGGCAATTCAAAAGCTATTTGACGGGCGCTAATGATGTTAATGTTAACATCTGTGCTCGAATGTGAAATCCACGGCAATGATGTCGTTGCAGTTGCCGTTGTCTGGTCCCGAGTGCAATGCCCTAATTTGCCTACAATTGGCTGTGCACAGAGTGTCATCATGCGGGACTCACTGGGTCATGAGTAAAGATGTGCTCACTGGGTCATGAGCAAAGATGCGCTTCTCACAAAAGATGCGCTTCTCAGCGCACGGGACCAGTCATGCTGCTAGCCCTGTCATTTGCAGCAGCAAAGAAGCTTGCTCATGAAACTTTCCAACAGGTTTCTTGAACTGCTAACAGAAAGGGGCTCCTAAACTAAAGATAAACTTGTTACTTTGCTATGTGTTTTAGGAATTGAAGAGAGAAGCATTCTCTCGAGTCTGTCACTTTGCAACTTTTGCAAACTTGTTGAGCGGTTAAAGGTTCCGCTCCAAATCGACTCATGGGCAACATCTTGGTTTTGCCCTCTGCTCAGGGATTTGCTCCCATGCCGTGCTTGTTGTTCGTAACTTACTCGTGATTGACGCCGTCTGTTACTTAAACATTCGTGTCTCATGTTAGGAATGAAGCACGTCCGCTTGCCTAGCAGAAGCTCTTGCTCGTTGTCCAATTGGGAGATTTGTTGTCCACTTGGGAGATTGCTGCACATTCCTACACTCCCTCTCAGGAAGTTTGAGTGACAGGAGGAACACAGTGAGTGT
>CAZAZG010000068.1:0-1419 GCA_964489565.1 uncultured Candidatus Saccharibacteria bacterium
ACACATAGATTCCACTTTATCCCCAGGTCCCGTGTCAAAGGCAAAGCGGGCTTGGGGGGCATGTTCATGCACAATGTTGACGAGGTGTTCAAACAATAGAAAATGATCGGGAAGTGTTCGGACACCAGCACCAATAGACACGATATCGTACTGAGTCTGCGTCAGGGCATCTACAACCAACGTTTCAATGGCATCGGGGGAAGCTTCTTGATCGAGATTCAGCATGGCGGGATCCACACCTGCCTGTTTCAATGCTTCATTTTGTTCTTTTAGCATTGCCATTAACTTTTCGTGGGTCAAACCATTCGGAAAGACTTTGGGTGGTTTACCACCTCCCAATCCCAACAACAACATCTTCTTCCTGCCGCCGGCAGCGGCATCAGAAAATGCTCGAATGCCTGCCATGCGGATCATGATTGTGAGTACGGCTGCAATGAATGCGGAATATACAGAGGTTCTACGCCGAGAGAGGTCCTTTTTTCGACTGCAACAGAGAATGGAAGAACCAACTTCAGCTCAAGTACAGGCTGAGTATGCTTGCTCAGTATTGCTCGTATATTGTCCCCCTACATTACTTAACTAGCTATTAGCTCTAGCTGGCTAACTAGCTAGCTAGAGTGAATGAATGAATCTGCCTGTGCAAGATCCAAACCCACATTATGTTCGTTGAAATCTGCGGAGAATTTGAAAGGTAACAGACAGAGGGTTATTGGCGATAATGTCGATTTTGTACTGCTTGAGACAATGTGCGACATTCCGTGACAACATGCGACATTGTGAGACGCGGTGAGACATTGTGCGACGCAGCAAGACAATTTGCGACGTTGAGACATGCTGTAAGACGTTTTAAGACATTAAATAAGACGTTAGGTGATTAGGTAAAAATGAAAACGCTTTTAAGATGATATGTGTTGACATCTTAACCACGAAAACATCATTGTTTATTGATGTGAACAAACGAAAATGCTTTTGTACACAATTTGAGACATTGCGAGACATGTCTCAACACAATTAGACATTGTGTGACATCGTAAGACGTTTTGTACAAAGTAAGACGTTTTGTGACATGATAATACGTTTTAAGACGTTATTAGTCGTTAAATTCCCATTTAACGACATTTTCGCGAATAACCCGTAAAATTCACCGAATTAAGACGAAAACGAGACTCCAAGACGCACACGAGCTCTGACACCAGAGTCACTTACGTGCGAACAGATTACAAACAAAGTACATTATTTTGCTTTCCCCCAGGAACTCAAAGGAAAGAAAAATATTGAAAAGACATGGACGAAAACGAGTCAGCTCTACTCACTAATAGCTTTTATAAAGTCTACAAACAACAGCACCACAAAGTTTAGTCGCGTTATTGGGTTGCCATCAAATTACGTTCCTCACATGGATCCACCATCCATTTCAGC
>CAZAZG010000069.1:0-1365 GCA_964489565.1 uncultured Candidatus Saccharibacteria bacterium
CTGCAGCTAGTGTGCACCTTTAGTGCTACCCCTAACGAACCATATACTTGACAGTCTGTGCAGCATGAAAGATCTGCAGATAGTAATTAAACACATAAGACGAAGCAGCACCGACAGTCCACCACCTTGTAAGAATAGGCGCAGTCATCTTGCCGTAGATAATTAGTTTGAACTTCTTGAGCGTTGATGGATCCTCCTCCGCCGTCTTGTAGAATTGACTGTAGTAGCCAAATATATTCTTGTAGGACTGGAAGAACGTGTTGCGGTGCCGCTCAGCTGCGGGCATGTCGTTGTTAACTTCGTAGTCAACAGTTGTGTCATGCGTTGCGACGAATTGACTTGAAAGGAAAAGTATATGTCTCCATTCATTCAAATCAATTGATTCTTGGAGACGATAAACCGTGTGAAGCAGTTGCATGGAGTTAACCGTGTCAAGAGCGCCGTGGCCGAATGTCTCTCTGATTGCGTTGGCTAGCTGCAGTTGCAGAGCATGAATCGTACAGCCTGCCGTCAAGCATTGCTCGTCCGGAATGCACAAATTGAGTTCCTTCATGTGCTTGTGCAAACTGTCAAGGGTGCCACCTCCACCGCTGTCGGTGTTTTGGCCATTGAATAAATGGGTCATAGCATTGTCAGTCAGCTTGAGCTTGTTCATGGATGCTTGTAGACTTTCAGCGCACGCTTTGCTTGTGCCGCCGGAGGCATCAATATCTAACAACTCCGTGTGCACTCGACCATCTTCCCACCAACATAATATTTTAGCAAAGTGTCCAACACCCTTCTTGTTTCCTTTGTCTGCCGTGACATATATTTTCTTATCCGTCAGCTTTATTCCGAGTGACATGGTGTCTCTTGTTGCTTGTTGAAAACTCAGCTGCCATAGCCTCCAATCGGATGGAAATGATTTCGCGTATTTATCCATATTGAGTTTATCAAATATGCCAGTATCATGAAGGAAGGCATACATAATGAGTAGAAACAAGTACTGAGCGGCAGAAAATGCCAGTGCCGGAACAGTGGACATCGCGATGCCCCATAGTGACTGAGACAAGACGGAGTTCGTTGTGTATTGATTCGATTGTAATTATTGTCGGATAAGGTTTACACGTTTGCTGTCATTCTTCCATCTGTTTAGGTCTGCGATAAGAACGACAGAGTGGGTCGTTGGAATCCCTTTTACCGCAACATCTTCGCCTTGGCTGCGTGCAGTCTGTTGGTAGAGACGCACTTTGCGTTTGATCGGTTTCGGTGACGGCAATACGAAAGGCAATTTCTTGGGTTCCATGACGTCTGAAGCATCAAATGCTTTGTCACAATCGATATTCTCATGGTCGGCAATCCATTTCTTGATTTTCTGGACATGTG
>CAZAZG010000070.1:0-1299 GCA_964489565.1 uncultured Candidatus Saccharibacteria bacterium
CCTAGTCACCAGTGGGAACAACCCTGTTGAAACCCTAACATTGCCACCTTAGCCCTCAGGGTTTAAATCACTTGAAAATTGAAATCGTCAGTGCCTAGCGGGAAATCGACAGAGCGATTTCCCGAAATCAGCCGATTCCAAATCAGCCGATTCCAACCCTTAAATTGATATAGCCCTCAAGGATATTGTGGTGGGGTTAGGCCCGCGCAGCCGGGGGGGAGGAGAAGAAAAAAAAGAAGGAGAGTTTGTTGTTCCAAACGCCTCTAAGTCAGAGGCACGATGTCACAAAGCAGGGATGTGGTATTCATTTTACTATTGCGAAGAGGGCTGTAGGCAAGAAAGGGGAGATAACAAAAATTTTTCTATGTAGGCATTAACTAAATTACTCTCAGATCCTGTCACAGACGACAGGGTAAATCATACTGACTATGCTATAGCAAATCTTTGTATTTCTACTTTTTTCTCGGGCGCCCGATGATTTTGGGTTTAAACATAGTTGTTTATTGATGTTATCATTTGCTGTTCTTAGTTTCACAATGGTAGTCATGTGACGGTCTTCCAACGCAAACGGATAGCCATGCCTTGTATTTAGTACAGCAGCATGCACGCGTGAAGTAGTGCGCCGGAATTTGGTGATAGCGATAGCAAGGATAGCCGAGTGGCATTGGAAATGCGTGAACAAACATGGCGCAGTTCAAGTCGCCAAATTGCCCAACATTTACATGGTGTTGTGGTAGTTGTGGCAGGCTTGCTTGTTGGTGAACGATTGTACCCGGTGTGGCTGCCTTCTCGGCCACGGTTGATTGTGCTATTCTTGTTGGTGTTGTTGTCTTCTTTGAAATAAAGGCAACATTTTTCTCCGGTGGATTGCGCGCACATAGATTGCACTGGCAGTGGTCTTTGCTGTCAACATTGAGTACGCCCGGACGACAATAAGCCATGTATTCAGGGAAAAACCTTTCTCCATTGTCTGGTGGCAACTGCTCTGCATTTGGAAATGGAGGTGTAAGACCAATTGCTCGAGCCATGTTGTTAACGTGTCCCAATTCACTGTGATTGTAATGTGGTGGAATCTTTTCCCATGCAGCTGGTATGTTTTTGCGATCGACCTGCGCCCCTGCTGCTACAGTCAACAACATCAATGACCGCTTGTGTTAGATAGCCAGATTGCACCTTGCAGTTCCAGATAAATTGATGCAATCAACAAGAGAATGTCAACCGAGGGGACATTGTGCGTCCATGGACACACGGCGCCGGTAGTGAATGCAGTGTTCTAATTTACTATAGTCATAATTCACA
>CAZAZG010000071.1:0-1274 GCA_964489565.1 uncultured Candidatus Saccharibacteria bacterium
ATGAGCGAGCCAGCTTTCCACTTCGGCGTGGACATCTACAAATTGAATGGCGGCTGACCCATTGGGATCAGCAATTTTGGCCCATTTGACACGGGGCCATCGCGAGCCTGCTTGCATGTTTTCCAACACAATCAATGTCAAACAAAAATTGGAAAGTGGACCGGCGTTGGATAGCCCTATGTCTGATCCATCTTCAGAGCCAACAAAAAGAAGAAGTGACACGAGTGAACCGTGCTGACTTGCAGCTGAACGGTTCAAGGTTTCGACATTCCGCATGTCAGCAAAATGAGTGTGCTGCACGTGTTTATCTGGTGAATAAGCATCGGCTTTTTTGTGACAAAAAAACAGCACCCACTGTGCCTGACACACTCCAATTGGAATTGTCCTTTCAAACAAGCTTTTGCACCATGGTGTCTGAGTCATTGACATTCAAGACACGTCAGCAGCAGTCAGTTGCCAAGAAGAATGGCCGGATTGATGGTTGCTTCGGAAAAGTCACAAAGGGATGCCCAGCGGCCATCAAGATTGGATTGCCTCTGCCAATGAATCAAACCACCAAGATGGTTCTTGGGAACTCTGAGAAAAAGAGGGTGGTGTCAATGCTTGTGCCAATTGGAATTTGCCTGGTAATTTTCAGGCCTTGAAGACAGCTGTCATCATGGACATTGCCCGCTGTGAAGACAAGGAAGAGTCTGACAACACATGTGGAATTTCCAACCAGTCAGGTGTTCCAAGATTGACTCTGTTTTGTCATGCCAAATGCTTCCAAGACGCCGCCACCAAAATGTGACTAAAATGTGATGTGCAAAGTTTGAAGTAAAGTTTGATGTTGACAATTAAAATTGTTGCCCTAAACTGCAAGTGTGGTGTCTGTGCAATTGCCTTAAACTGTGAGTGTGGTGTCTATGCAATTTTTGTTTGTCTGCATGTCTGCATGTCTGTGTGTCTGTCTGTCACTTAAGGAGCATGTCACACAAGGGTCATGTCACAGTGACAGCCCATCACATTAGAAAAGTGTCACAGTGGCAACTTGTGGGACAGAAAACCAGAACTCTGATGTCATGCAACTGCCGGGAGGGTTCTCTGCGCAACAAAAATGCGCACCTTATTTGTTGCGTAAAAAAATTACGCGGGACACAAGCTCAATCGTTTAGGGCACACACCCCTGGTGGCTTCAAGTTTTTATCTGTCTGTGTGCATGTCTGTCTTTCTGTCTTTCTGTCTGTCACTCAAGGGACATGTCACATAAGGGTCATGTCACAGTGGCAGCCCAT
>CAZAZG010000072.1:0-1214 GCA_964489565.1 uncultured Candidatus Saccharibacteria bacterium
GGGGGGACAAGAAGGGTAAGTGCGGAAAGGCTGCCCGAAAAAAGTAGTTCCATCTGCTGAAGGCAACTTTCTAGAAGCGGGGTTTATGGCATGTACCTGACAGATTTATGACGACGAGCTGGACTTGTACTGATACGTATATAAAAATGCAAGTGCCAATTAACCTTATTCCGACAACGTCGCGTTAGGCTGAAATCCATACTTAAACTATTCTCACAGACCCGCCCACCAGTTTAGTCGTATGCGTCGTCTAGTAGGTTAAATCACAACTAGCTAGGAGCTAGGAAAAGCGCCCTCCTGTAAGGACGGCTGTTGGCGCGAGAGATATCCTTGGCTGAATAATTCATGTCTTGACGCCACTTCAATGCTCTGTCCTCGATATCTTGGCCAACAGCTACGTCTCAAGTTCCATGATTATTGTTGAGCTCGACCGGAACACGAAGGCTACTTACTATTAGCTAGTGCTACTACAATTGTGGCTACCATCTCTAGCTAGAGCTAGCTACGTACAAGTTACAATTGTACTAGTACCTGGTAGCAGGAAATTAGGGGGCAGATGACCGAGGCAGTGCGAGACATCTTCTTTTTCCCCTCAACATCCTACACCGCTTAAAGATGCACATTGTCTCCAAGCGATTGGGTCAGAGATAATTGGACACGGAAAAGCCATGCAGGATTGCATGCACAGTTGAACGTGCACGTGAAGAAGCCATCACTTTCTTGTTGCTGTGAACGCGACAACCGACAACAACATCAATCATTGAATGCTTTTCTCCTCCACCTGACACCAGGGAGTACTGTACCCATGCATAAACATCGAAATGGAGCTTGACCAGCAGCAGCAGCAACAAGAGGCGGTGGAATTTCCACTAGCAGCAGGAGAGCCGACAATGGCACCAGGAGCAGCCGTGGAAGAAATAAAGGAGGAGCCCGTCACCAACGAGAAGAATGGCCTTCCCACCAGCACCACCAGCACGAGCCGACACGAGCGGCGGTGTTGTAAATGGTCCAATTTTGATGGGAACGTCACGGCACAGGGTTACAACATTGTAAGCTAAGCATATGATTTACCTCCTTACTTCTTTGACGACCCCATCGTTTGCTGAACTTGATTCCTTTTGTCTCACACAATAACACTTATACATAGCATGGCTTGGGTCGAGGACCCATTTATATGGTGAGCGTCTTTCTTTCCGCGGCCTTGATCTACTTGG
>CAZAZG010000073.1:0-1167 GCA_964489565.1 uncultured Candidatus Saccharibacteria bacterium
GTACCGGAAGCAAGAAAGCCACAGCGCGACAACATTATAAAAGGCTCCAACAAACCATCCAAGACGTGCCCGCCCACAACCATCACAAAAGGCAGGCACGTATATCGTGGCAGCATTATTTTTGCAGTCTAATAGATAGATAATCTGTAGAATGAGAGAAATTGACAAATCCAGAAAAGGCATCATCTACACAGACCTATTGTTGGAACGTTCCAAAGCCAAGACGATCGTGGACAAGTATGATTTGTCCTCGGACGATCCAAGCAAAAAGAAGGGATATTTGACACGTGACGAATTACTATCCTTAATCAAAGATCAAGAATTGAAAACGGGTCGGGATGTCAAGGGAATCGTCATTACGTTGGTGATTGGCCAAAATGATGTGAACGAGATCATGAAAAAAGCCAATTTGGCCGACAAGAAGAAAATAAAACCCGCCCACTTGATACCGATATTGGGGGCCTGGGAAGAAATGGCAGAAGCAAAAATGAAAGAGAGAGAAAATTCGTCCTGTTGTATCATTCTCTAAGGAAAGCTCGACTGCGTTAAGGGGTACTGTATCTTGCAAAGCAACAAATTACCGTAGCTCGAGTTGATTATTTGTCAAACAAGTAGCAAGTTATTTCATGTAGGAAGGCAACGTCCACCCAGGAAATCTCACAATAGTAAAATATAGTCAGGGGTACTGTGTCTTGCAGAGCAACACTCTACCGTAGCTCGAGTTGATTTTCTGGTTCGGTCCGCCACTGACTTGTTCAGATCACGACATTTAGAGAATCGAAAGCAATTCTTACAGTAGCTTCAACAAATAAACCCACACACACGGTGTACTCTAGCTAGTTACATGGATGCGACGGTCTGGCTGGTTTTGGGCGTGCAATTCGCTTTATCAGCTCTCACCCCACCGTTTCATATATTTTTAACAGAGTCAAGGGGGTTCGCGAGAAGAGAAGCATTGTTTTCAAGAAGCTTTCAAGAAGCCGCTTCCGAACAATCCCTTTCTGCGCGGTTCAGCCCCCGATCTATTCGACGCGAACCCATATCAAGCTAGCTACTACATACTACGTGCTAGCTAGCTAGTACATGTAGCAGTACAGCAGTTAAATGCATGAATCAATAACAATGGCGGATAGTGGTCAAGTCCACAATCTAATTATTGATTTCAAG
>CAZAZG010000074.1:0-1155 GCA_964489565.1 uncultured Candidatus Saccharibacteria bacterium
CTCTTGTGTCGTGTTGTTCCTCGAGTTGCTGCCATCCGGGGTGTTGACACTCGGAGCATTCACCGTCATGGACGCAGCGTCTTGTTGCATTGCTGTGGATGCATCGTCTTGTTGTGCCGTGGCACTCGCATCTTGGTTTTCATTTCGCCGCATGATCTTCGTGCCACTGTCAAGCACCCATCGTGCACCAGTGGAGAAGGCAGAGGCGGTGTTGTCCATAACCCTCTGTGCTGAATTGGTCGGAGCACGTTGCGCTCCAACGTTCGCTTGTGGCGATCTGCTTCTGGGACGCCGTGGTCTTCTGTTCTTCGGGGACTTGGTCATCTTGGAGGACTGGCAGTTGAGATCGTGGGCTAATTGCCACTGTCGGTGTCTCAAGCAACTGCAAAACAGACATCGAGATCGCGGGCTGGTCACCACAGTCAAATTCTTGAACACTTGATGTGTTGTTTGCACGCATGATCGACAACTGCAACAAGCACTTGCTCGATCAAATTGTGAGAGCATCAACTCCGAAAACAATGAAGTTTCGCACTTGTGTCCTGACCAAATTCATGCACCGCGCATCATTCCATTCACACACAGTGTGAATCGACATTGCACGAGCACTGGCGGTGACCCCACCATCTGAATTTTCGGTCTGGTTGTTGGTCATTTGATTGTGCGTCGATTTCCACCATCTTTCTCGCCAAAATCCAATTCCGAGCTCAACTGGGATCCACGGCGCTGCTGCAGTGTCATTTCAGTCGCGCATGCATCTGAGTTGATTCGAAATCAATTGTGTCAAATCCTTGTCGTGTGCGTCCAATGATGACGCGTTGTTCTTCGCCAACATCACCGAACAGAACACCTGTGACGCGCACTGATTTGGATCTTTTGTTGTTGTTGGCCGCAACGAATGGATTAGGGATTTGGTTCAACCATGGACGAAGAAACCGCATCTGTGTCTTCTTCTGCACCCTCTTCCACTGATTTGGCTTGTTGTTGTTGCTGTCTTTCAAGCACGTGAGTTTCAAAAGCTTGTTTTTGAGACGGTTCTTGCCTTCGTGCAACCCTGACCACACAAGCATCGACATCGTCTTGGTAGCGGTGTTGTTGCTCTCAAAGTGAACGACGTTGTTCCAGTGGCTCCAGTTGTCTTTGTCGTTCCAGAAG
>CAZAZG010000075.1:0-1148 GCA_964489565.1 uncultured Candidatus Saccharibacteria bacterium
ATGAGTAGTGGTACTACTAGTAGAGCAAGGACGTTCAATGAATGAAGAAGAAGTACTACTAGTATGTAGTCTAGACTAATAGTACTAGTACGACAACTTGAGGAAAGGATGGACGCAGCCACAGCGCAAATGGATGAGGTTTATGCCGTTCAACGCACAACATCGCATACATAGTAGCTAGCTAGCTATAGCTAATACAATTGTACACTATTGCAAGAAGAGTGAAGAATCATTCGTCATTGGCGCGATCAACGTGGTGAAAACTCTTGAAACGCACATTTACTCAAAAGCTATTCGCAAACCGTCATGGTAGCTATAATTTTATTTTAACCGTTATAATCGTATGTGTGTCGATCCTAAGCGTTATAATCGTCTATGATCCGATCATGACCGTTTAGATCGGCTATAATCTGATCTTAGCGGTTATATTTGTATTTTAAGCGGTTATAATAGTTCACGGGATTTATTCATTCACGGATCATTGTCGTGACAACAACAACAAAAACATAAACATAAATATGATAATCATTGTTGCCACTTGTTGGGCATTGATTCATTGGCCTCATCCATCCTTGTTTTCTTTGATCATACTTCTCGATCGTTGCTCTCACCACAACTTTCATCGATCCTCATGAAGGGGACGATAAAACACACACAGTGTTGTCAACTGTGATCATTATTAAATACGGAGGTGGTTTGTGTTTGTGTTTGCCAACTCGTTTATAGAATTGCTACCAGTATACAAATCATGAAGAATCGAATCGAGCATTGTTACCATCGACTAGTAGTAAAACCTAGCTAGCTAGTATCATCCTGGGCAATTCTTCCTTCGTGTTTTCTTAGGGGGGGGTGCTTGGCATTCGTGGACCCTCCTCGTCGTTGTTTGGGACCAGCAAGATTGGTGGTTGACGATCGTGATCATCAATCAACTAGGGCCGACAGTGATACCAGTGGAAAGGAAGCACTACAAAGTCAAGGAACTGACGTTCAAGTGCCCCTATGCTGGTACGCATTGTTTCATTTATGGAAGCGACTTCACTGCCAAAAGTCTCCACTGGCATTAAAATTTTCAGCGTGATTCTGGATCGCTCTCACGAAAACATTTATTTTTATATTCTACAATTTTCTGTTCCATTTGATTGTGCCTG
>CAZAZG010000076.1:0-1120 GCA_964489565.1 uncultured Candidatus Saccharibacteria bacterium
TTATCTTCTGCAATCAATTCTTCCTGGAGCTGTTGTATCAGTTGATCTATCTCTTCTTCACTTGTAGTAGTGGTAGACTCTCCAGTTTCATCAATAGTTTCCATGCCAGGCAATGGTATTTGACTTGATCCGGTATGACCGATTCGATGCTGCTTCCGGTGTGAGCGACTTGATGCTTGTACTCGATCCGGCACTATCGATTCTATCGATTCGATGTTACTATCGACTTGATCTCCTCTTGATTCTTCACAGAAAACTGTGAGTTATTGTCAATGCATTGTGTTGACTTTGGACTTGATCCGACCTCTTGTTACTGTGGAAGACTCGATCCTTCACAGTGATACGGCTTAAGGCGTTGCTGCTTGAATTCTTTCTCTGCCACCGGCTATTATCTTCTCTTCTTCAATTCGTATCAATGCTCCTAGTCAATACTCTTCTCTCGTCGATGCTATCGGCTTCACTGCTTCTATCGATGCTTCGCTGTCAATCGATCCCTCTTTGATCCTCGATCCGGCAACTCGTACTGATGAGGGTTCTTGCTTCGCGATGCTCTTCTTTTTGCTTCTACCGGCCAATACACTGCTATCTTTTCTTCTTCCACCAATGCAACCTTCCTTCTTCGTCGTCCTCATTACTCTTGCTTCGTATCCGTATCCGTATTGCTCTTGATCCTCTTGCTGCTCTTGTCGACATTGTTGCTCTTCTTGCATTATGACTTGTCGCCTTTGACATACAAGAAGGGTTCTCGTTCTGTGTAGCCTGTGGTACAAAACGTACGCAGCACCTCTTTTGCGACCACTTCTTTTATCCGAATTACTGTTTCGAATGCTGCTACTCGATGCCGCTGCTTCTATCGACTCGACTCTCCTAATAGCTATCTTGTTTCGACTCTGTTATTGCTTGTTATCTTGTACATGTAGACTAGTCTTTGTTAGCTACTCGCTACTAGCTTTAGCTAGCGTCTTTGAATTCAAATTGACTCAAGTAGCTACATGCAGTAAATAGTGACTACATACATTATGTACGCGCTACCTACAGACGCACACATGACCGGTATTTGGGTCATCTTCATTTCAAAAGCTTTCAGACTGTCTCCTCTTGCAGTTCTGGTAGATAGCTT
>CAZAZG010000077.1:0-1093 GCA_964489565.1 uncultured Candidatus Saccharibacteria bacterium
ATACAAAAGTAGGTTGTCCTTCTTCTGTTGCGTTCGTTGTTGGAATTGTCCTTACTAGCAGTAGTCATGGTGGTCGCCACACTGTATAAAATTGAACAATGATGAAAAATTGAACAACAAACATATTTACAGTGTGCTATGGTGTAATTGATTACTGTGCAGCATGCTGTTGTAGATAGCGTTACCATGCTGTTAGCTAGGTAAATCCACAATCGACAAAGACACTTAGAGTTCACAGCAAATTGTTTTCCGAACAGCCCAGCAAATTCCCCACCCTACCTGGCTGACAGAACACCCCTACGGGAATTCTTTAGAAACAAAAGGAACCTCCTACAGCTGCGCCCACACTTGAACCTTCACTGGCACTTCAACAGCATAAACGAAAAGGGATGGGGTAGCCGAATTGCTTGATGACACCGCCAAGTTGGCAGTCGGAAGAGTCAGTGTCGAGAGTGCATTTAGCGCCATGAGTAGGCCAGCGGAGAAGGCAGTCACGTCGGGCAAGGGCTTTCATATCTTGGAAGGCTTTCTGATGGATTGGAAGCCATGCAAATTTCTTTCCGGTAAGGTTGAAGAGCGGAGCAAGGATAGCAGCTTTACCTTTGAAGAGTCTGCCATAGAATCCGACAAGTCCAAGGAAGGACTTCAATGGTTTGAGGTTCTTGGGAGGTTTCATGTTGTCAACAGCAGCAACTTTCTTCTGCCAGGGTCGGGGTCCTTGAGGAGTAAGCCAGAAACCGAGGAAGTCTGTTTCTTTGACACCGAACATGCATTTATCAACATTGAGAGAGAACCCTTTAGAAGCAAGTCGGGAGAGTAGGATGTCAAGAGTCTGCATGTGTTCGGGCCATTTCCAGCTGTGGATAAGACAGTCATTGAAGCAGGTGATGACATTCTCAAGATCCATAGCTAGTTGGTCCATAGCTTCTTAGCATAGTGTAGCATAGCAACCTGTCCTCCAGTGCTCTCTCATGGATAGTCTTAGTGACCTCTCCTCTTTTCAATCAGCACTCTTGCTTTACTGAGAGAACATCCATGAGCAGAGA
Source organism: uncultured Candidatus Saccharibacteria bacterium (assembly GCA_964489565.1). Classification (GTDB taxonomy): domain Bacteria; phylum Patescibacteriota; class Minisyncoccia; order Phycocordibacterales; family Zambryskibacteraceae; genus CAYLHJ01. The sequence continues at coordinate 1,047 of CAZAZG010000077.1, forward strand.
CACAGCATCCCAAAGGATGATGTGTGGAGCTTGGCAACTGGCCAATT
>CAZAZG010000078.1:0-1090 GCA_964489565.1 uncultured Candidatus Saccharibacteria bacterium
GAGTAAAAGCAGTCAAACTGGATGATCAGTTTGGAACTAGTTTGTAGAATAATCTTACAACCTGTGAAGCAAGCACAAACACACTGTTGTCTACCAGATGAGTCCACTCATGAAGTCAATGAGCGCTGTCAGGATGAACATTGACTGAATCCAGTGAGACTCAAATGAGTCCAAAAAGTGAGCCCCAGATGAGAGTCAACCGCATGCGCCACAACAGGGAATGGTTGTTGTGGGAAACATTTGTTGGACAAGTTGGATGACAAACATCCATGTTCTGACTCAATGTGGAACAATTCATCTCTTCACATGGTTTCACATCCTCAATTTGTCATTTGTGCAAATGCACAAAGAAATGCGAAGCAGCCCGTCAGTCCCCCAAATCTGCATGTTCAGGCATTGTGCTGCTTGTGTCACCACTTCACAATTTTCTTTTTAGTTTTCTAGTAGGTTGGGCCTATTAACTAGCTAGCAACGCACTCGAGAATCTCAACTGAACTAGCTACCCTACTACTAGCTAGCTAGTAGTAGGCAACCAGTTGATCCTCAAGATTGCACCACAGAAAGAGGCTTTGAGCAATTGAGCTGCTGTTTTTCGTAGAGACCTTTTGGACCATGAAGACGGCGCGTTTGAAATTGCCCCGAGGAAGCCAATAATTTTTGGATTCCGCTTTGGGGCACGAGCAGTGCGCACTTGTATCAGAGGATGTCCTACAGTAGTTACTGAAGCACACCAGTAGTGCGCACTCCGGCAATCTCGCAATTAGGAGGCATTTCGCTTTCACCGGCGCTGTTGCAGATGCCCAACAAAACAATCGTCATTTGGTGTCAGAAAGAAAGTAACTGTGAAAAATTTGTACTCTGGTCGCTATTGCTTGTTTTCCAACGGAACATGAAGAAGGATTCCCTTGACAATGGGCACTGTCGCTTCCGTCGTTGGCATTCTTGTTATGTCCCAGTAGTTAAATCAATGTTCGACAAATTGGCACAACCTGCCGGTGCTGTCACTGTTTCGCAATTCAGTTCCATTCTGGGACATCAAAGCACTTATTGACTTATCGTGGATCTGAATTTGCAGTCCTCTCTATGTAAC
>CAZAZG010000079.1:0-1068 GCA_964489565.1 uncultured Candidatus Saccharibacteria bacterium
TTCGATTCTCTCTTCGCTCGCTCCCATGAAATTTCGAAGTCGCACTGACGTGTTGGTTTGGATTATTATGATCGGCCAAAAGATTCTCCGATCACAGTACGTACTAATACTGACGTATCTGACCTCCAACCGGCCAAGTTGTGCCCAACTTGAGCATGGAATATCTGCCCTCCAACCGGCCTAGTTTTGGTTCCATAACCCAGGCCAGAAGTTTGAAAAGGTGTGCGACCGATTTCAGGTTTGGAGCCTAGGATTTCCTTCCTTCTTCTGCCCTGGGTCTCATCGTCCTTGGGCACACATCGGTAGCAACATGGCACCAGTACACGGATGTGCTTGTAGCAGCTAGCTAGTAGTCTAGGTTTGTAGGAGTCGTCTGCCTCTTGCACACGGCCGATCCTTCTTGAAGCCCTTTCCAAACTGCTGGGTCTGATGAGTCAAGTGACTGCCCCCTGGCTCATCCCGGCACGTTCCACTAGCTAGCCATGCTCTTGCTCCCCACACAAGACGAAGAATTATCCCTCGCTTCTGCGACCTCTTTGCGCATGGTGTTCGAGCATTGTAGCTTGGCCCAGAACTCACTCAACCGACGGTGTCACGGACACTGTGCCTCGAGACAGGACTTGCACGTCGGTCTACAATAGAGATGTTCTTTCCGTTTCGGTCGTCCGCAGCACAGCATCGATCTTGCTCCTTCGACAACTTTATGATGGTTTCTGCCATAAGTCGAGCAGTGTGATATTCATCTACAGTAGCTCCAGGAATGATCTCGGCTCGAACCGGCGGCGCAGCATTTAGAAATTTCCAAACTACTATTCTGCATTCAAGATTATAAAAAAAACATTGTAACATCGAGACGGGAATTGCGTCATACTTTTTGTCATTTGTGTGACCTCGAACAGGAGGGGAGCGGCTGGCACCAGTCGAGAGTGAATGGCAAGCCATCTGGAGCAGCAGAACAAACCAAAACCCTGTAACAACACTTTGTCCATGCGACCGGTAACGGAATACCAAGGTATACTTCGGAACTGTCGTCGGACATGAAACACCCGGGCCTTCGCAATCCGTTTT
>CAZAZG010000080.1:0-1058 GCA_964489565.1 uncultured Candidatus Saccharibacteria bacterium
TAGTGGATTTTAATGAAGGCAAGAGGGGACCTTCTGCCCATCAATCAATGTGAAAGTACAACTGTTCTTTCACCATGACACCACAGCTGCTGCACAATCATGAGAATGCTAACCTAAACATGCTCTCTTGATGCTTTATCACTAGCAGTTAGCTCTAGAGTGATGTCATTTAGCACCTGGATGTTGTTGGCTGCCTAACTTCACATCATTGCAGCATTTGTTAGTTAGGCCGACTTCAAGTGACATTGGCTTTCAGAAAGTGACATCATGGGCTGCAAATGCATGCTCTGACCTCGGGGTTGTTGCAAAAATTAAACAAATACATGTAATTTGAGAGGGAGGTTCAAACAGCCCTCTGTTCTGCATGCTCTGCGACATTGCGCATTTGTTCGCGATGTTTCTGAAGTGTTGTTCCGCAACTTTGAGTCAGTTCAAGCCTGTCATGAGAGTGTGAATGACATTGGCATCATGTGATTTGACAACATGCATTTGGACAAATGCTTGTGGACTGCTCATCATTCAATCTATGATGGAACTCGAAACCTCTTGCAAGTGTTAGAGTGCGAGAAAACAACTCACACTAGCATGCATTGCAATCGATGGAGGACATCTGCTGCTTTCTGTGATGCATCCTTGTTTGAATATCAACAAGTTCTTTGGACTAGGGATGTCTGTCACTTTTGATTCAAGACTTTTATTAGTTGATGGTTTGCATGTCAATGTGACAGCTAGCAGATGCAAAAGCTGCTGTCACGAGTGCTGCCAATCACTGACAAATTCTCTAGTTTGACATTGAAAATGCTGTGACAAATTTGCTAAAAAATATATGCAGTGTAGCGCTTAATCATGTTTTAAAAATCCTGCTGCTGCACTGTAGTACTAGCTGAGACATCCAGCTGCAATGCTTCTGTCAGTGGTGATGTTGCAGAGGGTGAGAAGACGCGCACTTTCCGCTTGTTTCTCGTGATTGAGAGAAGCCCATCGAAAGGCAATGATGGTCCTTCACGTACAATTGCTACTGAACGCACGTAATTGCACCAAAGCCGCACATTTGATTG
>CAZAZG010000081.1:0-1058 GCA_964489565.1 uncultured Candidatus Saccharibacteria bacterium
ATTGTCATTGTTCATCTTAACTGAATGTGGATGTTAGCTTCAGACGAGACCGTGTCATTAGTGAGTGTTCAGTTCGCAAGCTCATAGCCTATGAAAGTGTAGCTAGCTTGAATTCCAGAACACACAACATGCACATGGATGTTAATCTTTTTGTGTTCTTTAGCGCCTGGAGTGCCACTCGGAAATGAGTCGCACGCCCATCACTTAGAGGCAGTTTGCCACCCGGCTTGATGCGTTATAAACTGATCGGAGGGAGTAACTAACAAGTGCCCCGGCTAGCTAGCTAGCTAGCTAGCTAGCTAATGTAGCCACTGCTGTAGCACCGCACTCCGTAGTAGGAATTGAAACAATGACTAAATCACCTGCACCAGTCCTTGGTGACGCAAACAGATACTCCGAGTAGCACACCGCTCCTCCGATCCATACTGTAGAATCGAAAGGCGATAACTATTGAAACATTATGATATGTACCTCACAGTCGAAATGCTCAATCGATTCAGAAAGAAATAACCACTGATTGGGGCGACTGATGACATAAAGCCTCTTTCCCTGTGACGAGGACGGATGTGACTCCTCTTTCAAAACAATTGCCCCCATGTTCTTTTCCGGAGTTCTATTGAAACATACTCCAATACCGCGGAAGAAAATAAACTTTCGACGACTGACGTAGGTCCCAGCAAGGGCTAAAAACACTTAGTGCGTAATATCTGTGAACGACACCCCGCTTCCAGCTGGATCAACGGGGCATAATCTACGTAGACCGGTTTCGATAGAACTTCCGGAAATTACTGCGCTGTGACCGCAAACCCTATTCTTTGGCAACAACCTGACCAGTTAGTAACCATAACACCTGCGCAAACACCAATAGCTGACTCCATTTCCACGACCACAAACAACATCTTATCCAGTACACCACCACTAGCTAGCTAGTAGCTAGAATATTACTGTATCACGTATCAGAACCACAACCTACTACATACATTTTTTTTTTCATCGGGGTCACACAGTAGGATATCAAAAAGCGGGCACAGAACCAAGAACCGAAATGGCACCACAAC
>CAZAZG010000082.1:0-1042 GCA_964489565.1 uncultured Candidatus Saccharibacteria bacterium
AGAAGTGTAGCGCCCAGTATGTCTGTAGCTCCGAAAACAGGACAAAGTAGCGCCCGATCTTCCTATGCTTTTACTAATCCAGTCAGTAGATTTGGTCAGGAAGTTGGACAAGGTAGAGGTATCACTGCCTTGCAAAATGTATTCAGGCCAACAACAGCCTCTGCTCCTACATTCAGAAGGCAAGCACCTACCGCACCTACTCCTACTCCTGCTCCTATGCTTGGCCCTAATCCTATGCTTGGCCCTAAGCCTGCACCTGCACCTGCTCCTATTCCTCCAAAGGTCGAAACACCAACACAAAGAACATTCACGCCTAACGAGGTGTACACACAGAATATGGAGAAGCTGGCAGGACAACAAACTGATTTTGTGAACAGACAGCAAGCAGGTAAAGAAGAGCGCACCAAGAGCAAATTCCAAACACTAAAAGAGATGATTAGTGGACAATTAGCACCAGCCGAGGGTAATTTCAACCAATTCAGAGATGACTCAAACGCTGATGTTGAAGCACTACGAGCTACCGGCGAACGCCAAAAAGGTCAAGCAGAGGAACATTATGGTGATGCACAACGTGAGGCTGCTAAATCGCTTCGAGACACACAGAGCCAAAACCAGAGAACGTTTGCAGGATTAGGCACACTTGACTCACGTGGCGAGGGTTCGTTCCAACAAGCTACCGAGAACACATCAAGCGACTTTAACAGATTTACTCAACAGACATTAAAAGCGAAAGCAGACAGGTTCTCAGAGATTGACACTACCGTTTCAGGTGCTGAAAGACAGGCAGTTGCTCTAATACGTCAAGAATCAGTGAAACTAGAGGATCTTAAAAAACAGATTCAATTTGCGCTTATAAATAATGATCAAGCAATGGCTAATGAATTGTCAGATATCGCCTCAAACAGTGAAGGGTTGATCTTCTCTATACAGGAGTCTGTGGCAGGCATGAAATACCAAGCTGATCTAGAGAAATACAACCTTGACATGCAATCAAATGAGAAGTTAAGCCCTGAGTTCTTGCAAACTGGAAAACCACAAAACG
>CAZAZG010000083.1:0-1032 GCA_964489565.1 uncultured Candidatus Saccharibacteria bacterium
CCGGCTCTGCAAAAAAAGCTCATGCTCACAGAACAAGAAATGTGAGGTGCTGCTACTAGCTAGCTAGCTAGCTAGTAGCTAGCAAGCCAGACCTAGCTAGCTAGACCTAGCTAACCGAGTAACACCCATGCTAAAATGTGACTGCTTCGCTCAATGCAGAACACCTGCATGCTGCTTCATGCCATGTGAGTCACAATGGAGATGAACTCAGCCAGTCAAAAACGCAATGCACCGGTCAAATGTTGTTGCAAGGCACAGAGTCAATTTTCACCCCAAACAGCAGAGAGCTTTGTGATGTCATTCCATCTGGGCAAACTTGTGAATTGAACCAATTTGTCATGTCTGCTCTGTCTTGACACACATCAGAATAAGAAGGCTTCTCCATGGACAGGGGAGGGGTTGCCATGGAAAGCAGTGCACCCATTCATCCATCATCCAGACATCGGTGCAACCGCAATGAGAAGTGAAACAGCCCAAATCCTTTCAACCCAACAAAAGCAAACACATTCCACCAAGTAGCACATGCAATCAAAAGCAACTGTGGGGCTGCAGCACAACATGGCCAACTCAATGTTGCACTTTTGTCATAAAAACAAATGTGCAACCAACATGTGCTGTTCACGTGCACCATTGATGTCATCCTCTGGGTTTGCAGTTCATGCCACTGGTCTGGCTAGCTAGCCAGTGCAGCTGTCTGCCAGAGTTCAGCACCAAATAAGAAGCAAACAGATGATGGATGCATCTCAAGCAGGTGTGGGAAAGATCACTGAACTGAAATGGGTGAATCAACTGGCGGCAATGCAATGCACTTCTCAGACGGAAACCCAAAGTTCAGTTGATGACAGCACACAGGTCTGACAATGTCCAGTGCAAAGAGATTGGACCCACAAGGTAGCAAATTTTTGACAACACACTTGCAAATGTGGCATGACAGTTTTAGCCATGACCACCGACAATGACAATGTGTGTCCCACAAGAGAGAGCAGCAAAAGAGTCACCATGGCAGGGCAAGGTCACTGTGTGTCTTAGAAG
>CAZAZG010000084.1:0-1031 GCA_964489565.1 uncultured Candidatus Saccharibacteria bacterium
GTGATGGTGCAGGAGAATCAACGCCTGTTTCTATGCTAGATCAGGCGTAGCATGTCGGGCAGCTTGCAGTTGTTGAAGAGTTTCTAAAAACAAACCGAGAGACAATCGTGGGCCAGCATCATGGTTTCATGAACATGGATGGCCCCGGCTGCCGTGCGGGAAATGGCGTCGCCCCTTCAATGGCACTCTTTTTCACAAACAAGAAGCCAGAAGCTAGCTTGCTCAAGCTAGCTAATCCCCATGATTTGCCACCTTTCTCTTCCGGTATGTGTTTCGCAAGCAAGATAGAGGCATGAGTTGACGAGCTACCGAAATAGATCCTGTTCGTTCAAAAGAATGATCACATTAGCTAGCCCTAACCTTTTCCAATGAGTCTGCATCCACGACGCGGCGACTCCTTCCGGCACCATGTAAACAGAGAAAATGAAAGTCTACTCAGACAGCTGGTTAGCTAGGAGACTAATCAACTAGACTACAATGCCAGTGGGTACTATACACATGGTACCTTGGTACGGTATTAGTACTGGTAGTAGTTAGCCAATGCTTCAATTAGTCTAGTAGTAGTTGTTTCAAGTAGCAATATCAGTTACCTAAAGAGTAGTTCGCCACTGTGCTGCCGACATTCTCCCGAGGACTCGGTAGTTATTTGATTCGTAAGCTGAAAGCTGGCTGGGGTCAATACTGTCGCATCGTCAGTGGCCGAGCGAAATCGCAAGTTCTTAAACGGATTGGCAACCGCTATCGTAGGTTCCGGTGGCAGGATCAAGCTGGTTACATGCTGTATGACAGAGAATACAGGCGTCCTTCTCTTACATTATATAACATTTGTAAACACTGTGAACGAAGAAAAGGTGTTCGTAAGTGGTCTGAACGAAGAATTTCTTTTTCTTTTGTTAAATCTATTTTTAATTTTTTATGGACTCGGCCATCGAACAAATGCGAAATACAGCAGACCGCGCTTCACCCATGTCGTTCATTTAACCCAGTGTAATGAAAGCGGGATCAGCCGTTTTTGCTATCAGTCAGCCGTT
>CAZAZG010000085.1:0-1031 GCA_964489565.1 uncultured Candidatus Saccharibacteria bacterium
TCCGACTGCTACGGCTGGAAGCCACAGGATCCATGAGCTGTACCGATACACAGTATTTGTGGTTGCTCCTACCGCCACGTTGGTGGTTGCCATTCTGCTTTCGACCTCCCTGATGATGATGATGATGATGATCATCGTCATCCCCTCCAATCTGATCAATGGTGATCTTTTGACTGTATCGCATAATTCCTGTATGGCTGCGAATGATGCGTTGCGACTTGAGCACTAAATCTTGTTGGTAAAAGGGCTTGATCGTTGTAGTTATCGTATCCGTTTCATTTTGGAGCGTCATATGACATTCCAAGACTTGTTTGGAATTCCATTTGGCTTGTAATGTTGCCGACAAGTACGCCTCCAGAATTTCTTCGGGTGTACATCCCACGGCGGTTTGTACACTTTCCGCCAACACCCAATCTCCACCTAATTTAGTAGAGCGAACTTGGCCATGGCGTCCATCCTTGCCCTCAAATTTGGTAAAGCCACGACGGGGATTGAGGGCGTCCAACACGCGACGAATCGTTTGAGGAGATTGAAATCGCGAAAACAAGAAATGTTTATTGGAGCTGTAATTGTCGAGTAGATGCAGTAAGGCTTCCTTGGTCAAAAAAGGCTCCCCGTCCAGATCCAACAAAGGATGGTAGGGATCATAGTCTCGACGAAACCCAGCAATGGCGACTCCGGAAGCAGAAGCTACTATTAGTGATAGTAATAGCAATAGCAGTACTAGTGGCAGCTGCAACATCATGCTGGTGCTGGTGTTGTTGTTGTTGCATTGTGATGAGGCTTGCAGCCGCCAATCAATCAATGATAACAGTAAAAAACAGGTCCTACGATTTTATGTGGTGTCATAGGATGGGCCCCTTATAGCTGCTATAATCAAAATAGTCGCGCATCATAGACGGCTACGATCAGACGACTATGATGGGCCGATCCTGATGGAACCACCCGGACAATAAATTGAATTATCAACGAATCGGATTTACGGTCGCGAGTGCGTGATTTTTACCATTGTCCCTTAGCGTTCCTCGCGC
>CAZAZG010000086.1:0-1024 GCA_964489565.1 uncultured Candidatus Saccharibacteria bacterium
GACCATGACCAGCCTAGATTTGTAGTCTGACAGGTTATGAGCCCAAGTGCACTGTCAACACAGTTGCTGATCACTGTGTGGGATCACTTGAGTAGGTCCCAACGATAACAGTGACGCCAGCATTGCTGAGTGCATTGGCAATGACATCGCAATGCAACAATTAATGGCAACATGTTTCGTGTGTCGCGACAAGAATGAGACATTGGGGAGTTGAGATGACCTCGTGTTGCATTCCACTGCTAACATAAAAGCCCAATCCAGAAGATCAGCACTGGATTGAAGACTGATCCCTGAAGTCTCAGTGACATAAACAAACAGGATGAACAATGACAATGGAGCTAATGGTGCCAATGAGAATGGCAACATGCACAATGTTGGCCAACGGGAAACGGAAAGGCAGGAACTGTTGCACTGAAGACTTGAGTTTGAACAAGAGCGGCAATGATTGTCACGGAGCAGGTATGGTTGCTCCAGGAACGTGAACATCTAATGCAAGAAATCCAAGATGATGCGGATGCTCGCATGGCCAAATTGGAGAGGAGACGACAACCCTTTCAGATGCGAGCAATAGAAGCTCATGTTCTTGTGCATGAGCCGCAACAACAACAGCAACACGCCGGATTGGAGGAAGAGGATACAGATGAGGTTTCTTTGTCCACGGTGGAACCAAGTCCTTAATTTACTTGATTCGGCAAATAACAACAAAAGACACCTATCAGTGTGCTTCATGGGAGAATCATCGGCGGCAGTGTCGGCAAAGAATTTGGTCCAACGATGGTTGCACACCAAGGATATTTGACACGATCAATCCAAGAAATCAACTCAGATTCATGCGCGACTGAATTGTTGAAGGTGTTGCACCAAGGATCACAGTGTTGGATGAGTGTAGAGATCTATGTATTTGTTGATAAAGATCAGTGTACTACTGTAGAAGTAGTGAGCTCTGTTGGAGCATGTTATGTACTCTACCAGGCCTGATCCCCAATATGTTGCAGTCTGCAATATATTGCAAGAAAAATATTGC
>CAZAZG010000087.1:0-1023 GCA_964489565.1 uncultured Candidatus Saccharibacteria bacterium
ATATGGGACAATGTCCTATATGAACTATGAACTTGAGTACCAGTCTAGTGCAAGAACAGGACCTGAGGACTCATCCTCATTGTTTGGTCGGCAAGGAATGTTGCAAGGAAATCACCATGTGTTTTGGCTTGTGTTTTCCCTTGCCGTCGACAACTTGTCGTCCTCCAACAATGATTTAATTTATGTTTCTAGTGATCTAAAATAATGCACTTTGCGGCGCGACCCCGCTACCTGCTCCTCTCTTGCCATGGTCGGTCCCTTTGGGCCCGGCTTGGTGCTTCCCAGGTCTTAGACCTCTTCCCAGGTCTTAGACCTCTTCCTTTTGGTCATCCCGGGTCCCCCGGTCAGCCTTAGCCGTCGTTACGGCCCTTCCCGTTCCTCGTTCGAGGTAACATTTTTCTATCCTTGGGTTTCCCCCATGATAGCTCTTCTTCTTCTTCACGCTGGTGCACACCCTTCCTCTGTGCCTTTTTGGCCAGGGGTGTGTCTATGATTAGTTCGTTCTAGTCCCGGTTCTTCTTCTCCCCGTGGCTCCCCCCGCTCGCCGTATTCTCCATCTACAGATCTTGGCTTCCAGGCCCCTAGGTATATTTTTTGGGCCATAAATTACTTAGGCCTTTGGTTTTGGTACTTAGGAACCTTTTCTCCCCTTCATAACATACCCGGTTTACCTCCATTTTTTACTCAAATTTGTGCTCTTCCTACAAATTTGCTCGCCTTCCTTTGGGGGCTTTGCCTCTTTCCTTTCTTCCCTCCCTTCACCACTTCTCCTTTGCTGCATACATACCGACGTTGTTTCGTCCCATAGTTTCTAGCGCCCTCGCTACACAACCCTCTTCTCCCCTCTTATCATGTCTCGTCAATCCAATATCAATCGCGGCCGCAATGGTCCTATCCAGCGCTACTCCTTGTCCCAGGCCCCCAACCTTAGCACGACCACAGTGCTTCTTTCTACTCTCACTTCCACGTGCCCCCCTCATCGGCGTGAACAGCTCCTTTTGGACCCCACCCGTTGCTATCAAT
>CAZAZG010000088.1:0-1020 GCA_964489565.1 uncultured Candidatus Saccharibacteria bacterium
GCAATTTCGGTTCGTGCAGCCTGAGTTGATGGAGACGAATACTCTAGTAGCTAACCACTTGGATGTTGGATGTTGTTGTATTAGCTTTTAGTAATGCTGCTGCCATCAAGGTAATGTTGAAGGACAGGCTAACAGTAAAGAAGGGGTAGAGAAAATAGCTAATAAGTGGTCTTGATGTGTCTATTATTGATGTGTTTGATTTGATACGACCTGCGGAGAAGACTCACTCGATGATTTCTGATGACAAGGATCACGTTGTCGTTCTTCGTGGTGGATGAACCCTTCTTCGCTTACACGGACTAGCTAGTACCAGGTACACTGTACCGCCTGAATGGTAGCGGTAGTTGTTGGACCTCTCTCACAGACAGAATTATTACTGGTTGTTCTATCACTTCTTTTTCTTTTGCTAGAATCAGGCACCGTTAAAGACCAAACCTTCACGTATGGTTTGGTATAATTTCTACTCAGTCGAAAAGTAATCGTAGGGACTGGCAGGGAGCGAATTCAGACCGCGCAGAAACGAGTAGATTTAATCAACCGTTTTCTAATGTTACAGGAACGGTCGATTGACGCTCTCTCATTAGTGGTACAGACCGTACTGAACGTTCGATTTAATTTCTGCCTTAAATACATGTCTTTGTTTATTTATCAAACAATGCCCACTAGGTGACGAAAGCATATGTGATGCAAAGCCGGAAACAAAGTAATTTTGTATAGAAGTAAGAACTGAAGGTCTGCCGATACTGCCCCAACAGTCTATTTAAATAAAATATAATTAACATAATTGCGAATTTTAGTACGGTCTGTAATGAGACGTAAGACGGAGCCGTTCTCTTTAAGACGCTGAAAAATTGCGATGACTTAACAAGGCCATTGAAGGCTATTGGCACATGACAATTCTGTACTGTACTGTACGTTTCTCCCTACTGAACGCACAACGAGCATTCTACTGCATTTATGAATAAATGTCATGATGATAAAGTATCCTGAACTCTAATGACGAATTCCGATGATACCAAT